>CVSD01000001.1 GCA_001179885.1 Candidatus Pelagibacter communis
ATCTTGTTTAAGTTTTCATCATCTATTTCTTTTTTTATAATTATTTCTTTAATTCCTGATGTAAGAGCTGAAGCACTTTTTTTAAAACCTATTTTAAATTTATCGAAAATTCCCATTATAATTTTATATTTATTTCTTTTATATCTGAAACAGGACCTCTCATATGAATTGAATTTTTTTCATCAATTGAAATTGTTAATTTCCCTTTTTCAAATTCTATATCAGTTTTGTTATCTGTTAGATTGTTTAATTTACCAGCAAAGGCAGTCGCACATGCAGCAGTGCCACACGCTTTAGTTAAACCAGCTCCTCTCTCCCAGACTTTAACTTTAATTAAACTTCTATTAATAATTTGAGCAATTGTGACATTACATCTTTCTGGAAAAATTTTATGATTTTCAATATTTGGACCAATTTTTTTGATATCAAAATTATCAATTTCATTGACAAAGAAAATTACATGCGGATTACCAACATTAACTGCTGTACCACCTGAATATTCTTTATTATTTCTGTCATTAATTTTGATATTCAAATTATTAGTATTTAATTTTTCTGACAATGGTATTTCATTCCATTCTGTTTTAGCTTTTCCTATCTCTGTTGTAACAATGTTATTTCCTAATATTTCAGATCTTAAGTTTCCAGATAAAGTTTTTAAAACTATACTTTTGTTATTAAGTTCTTTTGAAATTAAATCTGCTACACATCTAGTTCCATTACCACATGCTCCAGACTCTCCACCATCAGAGTTATAAAATTTTAAGTTAGCATCAACAGATTTATCAGTTTCAATTAATATTAATTGATCACAACCAACAAAATTCCTATCACAAATTTTAATTATTTGATCTTTAGTTAAATTGGTAATTTTTTGTCTATTATCAATGATAACGAAATCATTACCTAATCCATCCATTTTAAAAGCTTTAAGGTCCATATATAGTTATTTAACTTATTTATTGACTTTTTGAACCTCTATTATAGTTTGTGCCAGTTTCCGCAAAAACGTTAAATTTGCGGTGTCTTTGGAAACAAAGAGATCGACACTAGTCAGCGAGGGTTCGCCCACTAGTGCGATTACTAATGCGTGTAATAAATATGTTTGAAAATTTGACAAATAAATTTGAGGAAGTTTTTTCCTCTTTAAAAAAAGCACCATCACTTGATGAAAATCAAGTTGATGAGGGATTAAGAGGTATAAGACAGGCTTTATTAGAAGCAGATGTTTCTCTTGATGTTGCAAAAGATTTTATTGAAAAAGTTAAACCAAAAGCTTTAGGTCAAGAAATAATTAGATCTACATCTCCAGGAGATATGGTTGTAAAAATTGTTTATGATGAATTAGTTAATCTACTTGGTGAAAAAAACAATGATGTAAATCTTAATGCAGTTCCACCAGTTCCTATGATGATGGTAGGGTTACAAGGTTCAGGTAAAACTACTTCAACTGCCAAACTGGCTAAATATCTCGAAAAAACAAAAAAAAAGAAAGTAATGATGGTCAGTTTAGACATTTATAGACCAGCAGCACAAGAACAATTAAAATCTTTAGGTGAGCAAAATAATATTTTAACCCTGCCTATAATTGAAGGTCAACAGCCAACTGAAATATGTCAAAGAGCTATCAGTGCTGCTAATTTAAATGGTGCTGATATCATATTATTTGATACAGCCGGTAGGACACAGATTGATTTGCAAATGATGAGTGAGATTAAGCAAATTGAAAACATCATAAATCCTGCTGAAATTTTTTTAGTAGCAGACTCTCTTACAGGACAAGTAGCAGCTTCTGTAGCAAAAGAATTTAAAAACACGGTAAATCTTTCAGGAATAATTTTAACTAGAGCAGATGGTGATGCTAGAGGTGGAGCTGCGGTTAGTATGAAATTTGTTTCACAAGTTCCAATTAAATTTTTAGGTGTAGGTGAAAAAATTGACAATCTTGAGGTATTTCATCCAGATAGAATTGCAAACAGAATTCTTGGAATGGGAGATATTGTATCTCTTGTTGAAAAAGCAGCTGAAGATTTAGGGGAAGAAAATATTAAAAAGACTGAGGAAAATTTAAAAAAAGGGCAATTCTCCATGCAAGATTATTTAACACAACTAAGACAAATGAAAAAAATGGGTGGAATTGAAGGTATCATGTCATTTATGCCTGGAGTTTCTAAAGTTAAATCACAAATGGATGCAGCTGGAATTGATGAAAGTGTTATTACTAAAAATGAAGCTATAATTTTATCTATGACTAAAAAAGAGAGAGAGAACCCAAAAATCATTGATGGTTCTAGAAAAAAAAGAATTGCTAATGGTTCTGGAACTGATCCAGCCACTATCAATAAATTGTTAAAACAATTTAAAATGATGTCTGAAATGATGAAAAAGATGTCAAAAGGAAATCTCAAAGGTATGTCTGACAAAGGAATACCTCCAGAGTTATTTAATCAACTAAAATAAAAAAGGAGAGTAAATGTTAAAACTAAGATTATCACGAGGTGGCACAAAAAAGAGACCTGTTTATAAGGTTGTTGTTGCTGACAGTCGATTTGCAAGGGATGGAAGATTTATAGAGAAAGTAGGTTTTTTTTCGTGATATCTAAACCTTGACCTGCATCTGATGCATGAATGTTTCTATTTTCTATTTGAAATATCAATTACTTACCTAAAATTTTTTTCTAAGCTCAAACTTTTGAATTTTACCAGTTGAAGTTTTAGGTAAATCACAAAAAACTACTTGTTTTGGTACTTTAAATCCAGCAAGTGTTTCTTTACAAAAACTTATTAATTCTTTTTCTGTTACGGGTTTGTCTTTAACCATTTCAATAAAAGCACATGGAACTTCGCCCCATTTATCATCTGGTTTAGCTACTACCGCCGCAATAGATACAGAAGGATGTTTTGATAAAGTATTTTCTATTTCAATTGAAGAGATATTTTCACCTCCTGAAATAATGATATCTTTTGATCTATCTTGAATCTTAACATATCCATCAGGGTGCATGACGGCTAAATCTCCAGAATGAAACCAGCCTCCATCCATTGCTTTAGATGTTGCTTCTTTATCTTTAAAATATCCTTTCATAACAACATTTCCTTTGATCATAATTTCACCAATAGTTTTTCCATCTTTAGGGACCTCTGTCATTGTTTCAGGATTCATTACCGCTATTCCTTCAGTATTTGGATATCTCACTCCTTGTCTTGCTTTAATCTCGTTCTGTTTTTCTTCATCAAATTCATTCCAAGCATCATTCCAAGCACATTGAGTAACATGCCCATAAGTTTCTGTTAATCCATAAACATGCATCACTTCAAAACCTAACTCATTCATTTTTTTAAATATAATACTTGGTGGTGGTGCTCCAGCAGTTAGCACATAAACTTTTTGTTTTAATTTTTTTCTATCAGTCTCTGGTGCGCCAGTAATCATATTCAGTACTATTGGTGCTCCACCAAAGTGAGTTACGTTATATTTGTCAATTAATTCAAATATTTTTTTAACATCAATATTCCTTAAACATATAGTCCTTCCATTTAACATGGGAATAGTCCACGGGTACCCCCAACCATTGCAATGAAACATTGGAACAATAGTTAAAAAATTTAATCTATTTGGCATATTCCAGGCGACTGCACTTCCAGTAGACATAAGGTATGATCCTCTATGATGATAAACAACTCCTTTTGGATTTCCTGTAGTACCAGATGTATAACTTAATGATATTGCTTGCCATTCATCCTCTGGCATTTTCCACTCATAATTTTCATCACCAGTATTTAAAAAACTTTCATATTCTAGTTCACCAATTTTTTCACACTTAGATTGATCTGCAAATTTATCATTAATATCAATTATTATAATTTTTTTTTTTAGAGAACTTAAAGCCTTTTTCACTTCTATATGAAGTTGTCTATCAACAACTAATACTTTTGCTTCACTGTGATCTAAAATATAAGCAATTGTTTTAGCATCTAATCTAATGTTAATAGTATTTAACACTGCTCCTGTCATTGGCACAGAATAATGGCCTTCAAAAATTTCTGGGGTATTAAATGCTAAAAAAGAGACTGTATCACCTTTTCCAACACCAATTTTATTAAGTGCACTAGCAAATTTAACTGTCCTTTTATAAACCTGATCCCAAGTATATTTACGGTCCTCATAAATAACTGCTTCATAATTTGGATAAATTTCTTTAGCCCTTTTTAAGAAAGTTAAAGGAGTTAATGGAATATAATTTGCATTATTTTTATCCAAATTAGTATCGTAATAGCTCATTTTAATTAAATTTGAAATTCATTAAATTTGAACTACCAGAGATACCTGACTTATAATGTTGTTCAACTCTTGGTAATACTTTGTCAAAGTAAAATCTTGCAGTATTTATTTTATCTTCATAGAAGTTCTTATTTTCATTATAATCTTCAAAGCTAACCTCTAAAACCTTAATCCATGCATACGCAATAGACACGTAACCTAAAGTTTTTAAATAGTCGTTTGCAGCTGCACTCACGTCATCTTTTTCTGTTTTTGATCTATCCATCATCCAATCACTAAATTTTTTCAATACACTTAGATGATTATTAAATTCTGATATAAATGGTTTAATTTTTTCATTATTAGATTTACATTCAGATTTTACCTGGTCTAAAAATTTATTGATTATACTCCCATTTTTATTTGATAATTTTCTAAAAACTAGATCAGAAGCTTGAACTGAGTTAGTTCCCTCATATATAGGTGTAATTCTGTTATCTCTATATAACTGTTCTATTCCTTGATCTTTTGTATACCCATAGCCCCCATGAATTTGCATTGCATCACTAGTAATTTCCATAGCCAAATCTGTAAATAATGATTTAACCACAGGAGTCATCAAAGAAACATAGTCAGATGCCTCTTGACGAACTTTTTCATCTGGATGATACAAACTAACTTCAGTCTGTTGAGATAACCAGAAACATAAAGCTCTCTCACCTTCAATAATTGACTTCATATTTAATAATGTTCTTCTAATATCTGCATGTTCAATAATAAAATCAGCTCCATTTTTTGATTTCGTCTTATTTGTTTTTCCTTGTTTTCTTTCTTTTGCATATGTCAGAGAGTTTTGGTAAGCAATTTCTGAAATACCTAAACCTTGAATACCAACAACTATTCTCTCAAGATTCATCATCGTAAACATGGCACTCAAACCTTTTTCTTTATTACCAATCATATATCCGGTGGCATCATCAAAATTTAAAACGCAAGTAGCTGATCCTTTTATACCCATCTTAGTTTCTATCGATCCTGTTGAAATCCCATTTCTAGGTCCTATAGTTCCATCATCCTTAACAATAAATTTAGGTACTAAAAATAAACTTATTCCTTTTGTTCCTTCAGGAGAATCATCAGCCCTTGCTAAAACTAAATGAATTATATTTTCAGTCAGATCATGATCGCCAGAAGTAATGAAGATTTTTTGTCCAGTTAATTTATAAGTTCCATCAGATTGTTTTTTTGCTTTAGTTTTAAGTAAGCCTAGATCAGTTCCACACACCGGCTCTGTCAAGCACATGGTGCCGCTCCATTTACCTTCAACTATTTTTGGTAAATATTTATTCTTAATGTCGTCTGTAGCATGATGATTTATACAATTATACGCGCCAATACTAAGTTCACTATAAAGTTTAAATGAAAGACTAGCTGATGATAACATTTCATCGCAAAAAGCACTTACTGTTTTTGGCATGCCTTGTCCTCCATATTTTGGATCACAAGATAATGATGTCCATCCATCCTCAATATATTTTGTATATGCTTCCTTGTAACCAGGAGGAGTTCGCACGACTCCATTTTCTAAAACTGCTGGATTTTCGTCTCCAGCTTTTGCAAGTGGTAATATAAGATTTTGATTTATCTTTGCTGCTTCTTGTAAGATGTCTTTTACAAGGTCTGGGCTTACATCTTTATATTTTTCTAATTCATTATAGTTCTTGTTGTTTCTCAATTTTTCAAAAAGAAACATCATGTCTTCTACTGGTGCTGTGTAGCTTGGCATAAAGTTAGTTTAAAATAATTAATTGATTATTGCAATTTTGAAATTATCGCATCACCCATTTGGGATGTGGAAACTTCCTTCGTTCCATTGGATAAAATATCTTTTGTTCTCAATCCATCATTTAGTACGTCTTGCACTGCTTTTTCTAGTGCTTCAGCTTCTTTATCTAAATCTAAAGAATACCTTAAAGCCATAGCAAAACTTAATATTGTTGCAATAGGATTTGCGATACCTTTCCCAGCTATATCAGGTGCAGATCCATGTATAGGCTCATACATAGCTCTCATTTCTCCATCTTTATTTTTAGCTCCTAACGACGCTGAGGGCAAAAGACCTAATGAACCAGTTAACATTGATGCTTGATCAGATAACATGTCTCCAAAAAGATTATCTGTAACGATTACATCAAACTGTTTTGGATTTCTTAGCAATTGCATTGCACAATTATCCGCAAGCATATGACTTAACTCTACATCTTTATATTCTTTATCATGTAGTGTTTGGACTTCTTCCTTCCAAAGTTGCCCTGCTTCCATGACATTTGATTTTTCACAAGAGGTAACTTTATTAGATCTTTTTTTAGCTAAATCAAAAGCAATTCTGGCAACTCTTATTATTTCACTACTTGTGTAAGTGTGAGTATTAACTCCTTTTCTCTCACCATTTTCAATAGGTTTAATTCCTCTTGGTTCACCAAAATAAATTCCTCCTGTTAATTCTCTAACGATCATTATGTCTAGACCAGAAACAATTTCTGGTTTTAAAGTTGACGCATCAACTAATTGCTTAAAACAAATTGCAGGTCTTAAATTTGCAAATAATTTTAACTCTTTTCTTAACTTTAAAAGTGCTCTCTCTGGTTTTTTAGAAAACTCTACGTTGTCCCATTTAGGACCACCAACAGCACCCAACATAACAACGGCACTTTCTAAAGCTTTATAAAAAACTTCATCTGTAATAGGTGTCCCATGTTGATCATAAGAACAACCACCAGCTAAATCTTCGTCTATTTCAAAATCCAAAGATTTTTTATCATTAAACCAATTAATTATTTTTTTTACTTCACCAATAACTTCAGGTCCAATTCCATCTCCAGGAAGTAATAATATTTTTCTTTTTTTTACTTTAATCATTAATAATCCATGGTTTTTGGTTTCTTAAATTTTTTTCAAAATTTTCAATTTTGTCAGAATTCTTTAAAGATAATGCTATATCGTCAAGTCCTTCGAGCAGACATTTTTTTTTAAATGAGTCCACTTTAAATTTTAACTCATTATTTCCATAGATTATTTTTTCTTCATTCAAATCTACTGAAATTTCTTCTTTTCTATTAGCATATTCTGATAGCTCTTTAATTTTTTCATCATCAAGAATAATTGGTAAAATTCCATTTTTAAAACAATTACTAAAAAATATATCCGCAAAACTAGAACTAATAACACATGTTATACCAAAATCTAATAATGCCCAGGGAGCATGTTCTCTAGATGATCCACAGCCGAAATTCTTACCTGCTATCAATATTTTCGAATTGTTAAAAGGATTTTGATTTAAAATAAAATCATTAATAACTTTTCCTTTTTCATCATATCTCATTTCATAAAATAAATTTTTACCTAGACCCGTTCTTTTAATTGTTTTTAAAAATTGTTTTGGAATGATCATATCTGTATCAATATTCACTATTGGTAAATATGCTGGAATACTTTTTAATGTTGTAAATTTTTGCATTAGTTTTGATACTTTCTTACATCATCTAAATTTCCTGAAATTGCTGCTGCAGCAGCCATTCCAGGACTTACAAGATGAGTTCTCCCACCTCTACCTTGTCTTCCTTCAAAATTCCTATTTGAAGTTGAGGCACATCTCTCCTCTGGTTTTAATTTATCTGCATTCATTGCCAAACACATTGAACAACCTGGTTCTCTCCATTCAAATCCTGAATTAACAAATATTTTATCTAAACCTTCTTGTTCAGCTTGCTCTTTAACTAATCCAGATCCTGGAACCACCATTGCATGAACATGTGAGGCAATTTTTTTATCCTTTAAAATTTTTGCCGCTTCTCTTAAATCCTCAATTCTTCCATTTGTACAACTCCCAATAAAAACTTTATCTATTTTAATATCTTTA
>CVSD01000002.1 GCA_001179885.1 Candidatus Pelagibacter communis
ATGATGATCATAAAAAGGAAGGTCACGATGATCACGGTCATGAAGGACATGCGCATGGCGAATTTGATCCACATATCTGGTTAGATCCTATGAATGCAAAAGTGATTTTAAGTGAAATGGCAGAACACCTGATCGAGAATGATCAAGAAAATGAAGCTAAATATAAAGCAAATTTAAAAAAAGCGCATAAAGATTTAGATAAACTTACTAAGAAAGTAAAATCTGAATTAAACAAGGATTTCAAATCGATAGTTTTTCATGATGCATATCAATACTTTGAAAAAAGATTTGGCATTAATATCCTTGGTGCATTTACTGTAAATACAGACGTAATGCCTGGTGCTGAACAGTTAGCTGAAATAAGAGAAATAATTGAGCACGATAAAGTAAGCTGTATATTTTCAGAGCCACAGTTTAATCCTGATATCATTAAGGCTGTAGCAAAAGATACCAATGTTACAACAGGGGTTATAGATCCATTAGGAGCAACTCTTAATCCAGGTAAAGATCTTTATTTTGATTTAATTGGCAACATGTCAAAATCTTTTAAAGGTTGTTAAATAAAAATTGATCTTTAGTCATAAATAATATCTAATAATGGGATGAGTACAGTTTCCCTTACATTAGATGAAATATTTGATTTAGCTAAAAAAGACTTTATTGGTTAATGGATGTGATGATGAAACAGCATCTATTTTATCAGATTTAATTAGAAATGCTGAAAGAGATGGTTCATTATCTCATGGCTTATTTAGATTACCAGCATATGTAAGTGGTTTAAAAAGTGGAAAAATTAATGGTAAAGGAAAACCGGAAGTTTAAAAGATTTCAGCATCAGTAATTAAAGTTCAAGGTAATAATTGCTTAGCACCTGTTGTTTTAAATAAAGGTTTGCCAGAATTAGCTAAAGCTGCAAAAGAAAATGGTGTTGCTGTACTTGCAATAAATAATTCTCACCATATGGCAGCTATGTGGCCTGAGACAGAAAAATTAGCTGAAGAAGGTTTAGTTGCTTTTGCTTGTACCTCATACAAGCCTGCAGTAGCACCTGCTGGTGCAATTAAACCGTTGTTTGGAACAAATCCAATTTCATTTGCATGGCCAAGACCTGGAAAAACTCCAGTGGTTTATGATATGGCGACTGCATCAATGGCAATGGGTGAAGTTCAGGTTGCTAAAAGAGAAGGGCATAAAGTTCCACTTGGAACTGGTTTAACTAAAGATGGTAAAGAGACAACTGATCCAGGAGCAATAGCAGATGGTGGTGTGTTACTTCCTTTCGGAGGTTACAAAGGTTCAGCAATAGCAATGATGGTTGAGTTGATGGCTGGTGCTTTAGTTGGTGACAATTTTAGTTTTGAGACAGCAGCTAAAGATAATAATGATGGTGGACCACCAAGTGGAGGAGAATTTGTTATTGCAATTTCACCAGATAAAACACCAGGAACTAATTGGCAAAAACATGCTGATGAATTTTTTGATAAGATGAAATCTTTTGATGGTGTAAGACTTCCAGGAGAGAGAAGACATAAAAATAGATTAGACAAAGGTCCTCGAAATATAAACGAAGAGCTAGTAAATAAAATAAAGTCTTTAAGCTAAAGTTATCTCAATAGGAGTGTGGTCTGAAGGTTTTTCACGACCTCTAGGATCTTTATTGATTTAATTCATAAATCACCTGAACCAATGAAGGCTTATGCAATACTTTTCAACGTTCAA
>CVSD01000003.1 GCA_001179885.1 Candidatus Pelagibacter communis
GTAATGATGGTCAGTTTAGACATTTATAGACCAGCAGCACAAGAACAATTAAAATCTTTAGCTGCCATATCAGGTTTTAGACCCATATATTTTAAAGCTCTTTCTATTGAATTCTTTTTATCCTCATCTTGCTCAGTATTTGGATTAGGAACTTTGCCATCAATCGTAATAACATCTTGAGGTGAGGTTCCCCATGTAATCATTGGCAAAATTTCATTTGCTTCCAAACTAATTTCTTTATCAAAAGATGCATTATCATCTGAGTTTAAATTTTTCCAATATTCAAGAGCCTTGTCCCATTTTTCACCTTTTGGTGACATTGGTTTTCCATCTAAATATTTAAAAATTTTTTCGTCTGGTGCAATTAATCCTGCCCGTGCTCCGCCTTCAATAGTCATATTACATATGGTCATTCTTTGTTCGACACTTAAAGAGCGAATTAAATCACCAGCATATTCAACAACGCAACCAGTCCCACCAGCGGTTCCAATTTTTCCAATTATTTGCAAGATTACATCTTTTGAAGTAACACCTAATGGAAGTTTTCCATTTACATTTATTCTAAAATTTTTTGCTTTTTTTTGAACTAATGTTTGTGTTGCTAAAACATGCTCTACCTCTGATGTTCCAATTCCAAAAGCCAAAGCTCCAAATGCACCATGAGTAGCTGTATGGCTATCACCACAAACAATTACAGTACCTGGTTGAGTAAATCCTTGTTCAGGACCAATAATATGAACAATCCCTTGCCTTTTATCATCCATACCAAAAAGTTGAATGCCAAATTCTTTACAATTATTTTCTAAAGTATCAACTTGAATCTTGGACTCTTGATCAGCTATTCCATTTGTTCTATCTGTAGTTGGAACATTATGATCTGCTACCGCCAAAGTTAATTTAGGATGTCTTACCTTTCGATTTGAATTTCTTAGACCTTCAAATGCTTGAGGACTAGTTACTTCATGAACAAGATGTCTATCTACAAAAAGTAAAGCCGTACCATCAGTTTGTTGGTCAACTAAGTGATCATTCCAAATTTTATCGTATAATGTATTAGGCATTGAAAAAAAATTATTTTTTTTCTGGTGAACTTTCTGTTTTCTTCTCAGCTTCTACCTTTATAGGCTCTGCTTTTGGAGTTTCTTCCTTTTTTGTTTCTACTGCAGATACAGTTTTTTCTTTAGAAGCTTCTTCTTTATTATCATCTGGTTCTGATGTAACTGGCGCTAGGTTTTCCTCATTTACAGTCTCTGGCTTAACATCAAGATCAATACCAATTTTCTTTCTGATTTTCTCTGCAATTCTAGCTGATTTACCTGTTCTATCTCTTAAATAATATAGTTTAGCTCTTCTAACCTTCCCTGATCGAATTACTTTAATTGTATCTATTACAGTTCCAAATAGTGGAAATGTTCTTTCAACACCCTCACCAAATGAAATTTTTCTTACAGTGAATGAAGAATTTAAATCTCTATTTTTTTTTGCAATACACACACCTTCAAAATATTGAATTCTTTCTTTTTTTCCTTCAGTAATTCTCACTCCAACTTTAACTACATCGCCTGGAAAAAACTCCGGTAGTTTCTTTTCAGAAAGAATTTTTTTTACATTGTGCTGGTTTATTTCTTCTATTGTTTTCATATTAATATTTAGCAATTTAATCTTTCTTATATTTTTGCCATAAATCTGGTCTTCGGACGCGTGTTATAGCCTCAGATTGAGATAAACGCCAGTCTTTAATTTTACTATGATCTCCTGATAATAAGACTTCTGGGACTGATTTTTCCTCCCAAATCTGGGGTTTTGTATATTGAGGATACTCTAAAAGTCCATTTTCAAATGTTTCATCTGAAGCTGATTTATCATTTCCCAAAACACCTGGTAAAAGTCTTAAAACACTATCAAGAACTACTAATGCTGCTGTTTCACCGCCTGATAAGACATAGTCACCTATGCTTATTTCCTCAATATTTCTTGTAGATAAAACTCTTTCATCAACTCCCTCAAAATGTCCACAAATTAAAGAAAATGAATTTTCTTTTGATAAATCTTGAGCAAGTTTTTGATCAAATTTTTTACCTTTTGGTGAAAGATAAAAAATTCTCTCTCCTTTTTTAACATTATTATCAATGGAGTTTGCCAATACATCAGGTTTAAGCAACATACCTGAACCACCACCATATGGAGTATCATCCACTGTTTTGTGTTTATCTTTTGCTGAGTCTCTAATATTAATCACATTTAAGCTCCACAAATTTTTAGCTAATGCTTTACCGTAAAGACCTTTGTTTAAAGGTCCAGGAAAAATTTCTGGATAAAGTGTAAACAATTGAGCTTGCAACATGGATCAAATCAAGATTGTTTCTTCTCCTCTTTAGGAGCTTCTTCTTTTTTAGCTGCTGGTGCTGCATCTGCTTTAGGAGCTTCTTCTTTTTTAGCTTCTGCTGCTGGTGCTGCATCTGCTTTAGGAGCTTCTTCTTTTTTAGCTTCATCAGAGCCTTCTTTTTTTCTATCTTTTTTTGGAATTGCTTTTTGAGGATTATTGCCATTAGCAGGCATAGGCATTAATTCATTTTCACCTAAAATT
>CVSD01000004.1 GCA_001179885.1 Candidatus Pelagibacter communis
CGCCAGTGAATCTCCAATCATTTTATCCAACGCATTGTGTCTACCCACATCCTCTCTTAAAGATATTAAACTACCATCAGATGAGAATAATCCACTAGCATGGATACCACCAGTTTTTGCAAATTCAGATTGGTTTTTTCTGAGGGTCGATGGTGAATTAATTATTATTTCTTTGGATAATTTTGGATTTGATTTAGGAGTTTTATCTTTTTTTATAATTTCTAAAGCATCAAGAGAGGATTTTCCACATACACCACAAGATGAGTTTGTTAAAAAATCTCTTTTAATTTTTGAAATATTTACATTTTGAGAATTATTTAAAGTAACAAGAATTTTATTTTGAATGTTATATTGACCTACTTTATCACCAAAACTCTCTATATTTTCGATATCTTTTAAGTTTTGAATAATTTGTTCGTTGAATAAAAATCCTTTAACTAAATCTTCATCATGTCCCGGAGTTCTCATTGTTATCGATAAACTTTGTGTTATCCATTTTTCTTTATCTTTAAATTTTAATGAAATTTCCAAAGGTTCTTCAATAGAAATTAAATCTTCAATTTTTTCTAATTTTCCTTTTATAAATTTTGTAATTTTATATTTAGAATTCATTTTATTATTTTAAAGGATAGTTTTTTTTTAAGAGAAATTTATTAATAATTATTGCTAATAGTATAATTATAAAGCATCCCGAGATTATTGGGAAGAGTAGATAATCGTATGATACGCTACCAATGATAACCATTACAGGATTTCCACCTGCAGGAGGATGTACTACATTTAATAATATCATAAAAAAAATTCCTACACCGACAGCAATAGCTATATTGATGAATATTGGTAATGGTATTAAGTTTACAAAAAGAATTCCAACCAAAGTTGTCACTAAGTGTCCAAAAAAAACATTACGTGGTTGAGCAAAAGGACTTTCCGGAAAGCCAAATAATAAAACCATTGATGATCCAAATGATCCAGCTAAAAATAAACCTAGGGCACTTTTGTAAGTAAGAACAGTCAACACGCCAATTGTAAATGCTGAAAAGAAACCAGCAATCAAAGCTTTTTTAAAAATTTCTTTATTTAACTTAATCATTAATGTTTATCTTTAGATTCAAATAGATGTTTAAGATTTTTCTTAGATGAAAAAAAAAGACTTAAAAATATTAAACCAACAAATATTAGTCCAACAAATATTCTTAAATATCCATTAAAAATTTGATCTATTAGCTCAATCATTAATTGCTTTATTAACAGTTCGTAATGGAAGTAGTAAGCATTCTTTTCTTGATATATTTTTTTTATCAAAAAGTTCTTTAAAACTTATCCATTTTTTTTCTAAAACAATTTTACTATTTTCAAAAATATTTTCACAACTGTTTATAAAATCTTTTACTTCATCTAGAGTTTTAGCTTTAATATTTCGTGATAGAAGACTTACTGATGCCTGACAATAAACGCAGGATTTACATTGATAACCCATATCTACAACTTTGTTATTTTCGACTATAAGGCTAATTTCCATTTCATCACCACAAATTGGGTTTTTGTTTTTAGATTTATGTGTGTGTTTATCGAGAATTTTATTGTTCTCTGTATTTGATGCTATTTCTAAAATTCTTAAATCCATATTATCTCTTTAAATCAAATATTAATGTTTTATATTTTCTTTAATGGATCATAACAAGATTTTAGGCGTTGTACTAGCAGGTGGTAAATCTCAGAGATTTGGCGAAGATAAATCACAAGTAAAGTTAAATGATAAATTATTAATAGACTATATTCTTTCGGAAATTATTGATCAATTCAATGAAATTTTAATTATTTCTAATAATCAAATTAAATTTAAGCACTCAACAAAGATATCAACAACAAAAGATATCATTGAAGGACTAGGACCCTTAGGTGGTATTTTGACTGCAATGAAATGGATAAAAAATAATAAAAAAGATTACAAATGGATATCAACATTTCCCTCAGACACACCTTTTTTTACAAAAAATGAGTTAAAAATTTTTTATGAGAAGATTGATATTAAAAAAAATAAATTATTTTTTATTAAAAATAAAAATACGAGGCATAATATATTCGGACTTTGGTCTTTGGATCTGTTGGATAAACTAGAATCTGATCTTCAAAAAGGTGAGAGAAAAGTTGAACTTTGGGCAGATTCAGCAGACGTAAATATAATAAATATTGATTATAAAGAAAAGGATCCCTTTTTTAATATCAATACTAGGGAAGATTTAGAAAAAGCATATAAGATGATAGAAAATGATTAGTTATAAAAACTCTATACAAATACTTAAAAAATCAAAAATCAAAATAAATGATGAAATTATAAAAATAAATAGTTGTATAAATAGAGTAACAGCAAATAATATTTTTTCAAAAGCTAACAATCCTGCAGCTGATAATGCTGCTTTTGATGGGTTTGTGATTAATTCAAAAGATACAAGAAATTTGAATAAGAAAAAAAAAAGATTATTCAAAATTATTGGAACAATCGCAGCAGGGGACAAAACAATTAATAAAAAATCTAAAAAGTTCCAAACTTATGAAATAATGACTGGCTCAATTATTCCAAAAGGTTTTGATACGATTATACCAATAGAGCAAATAGTTTTTTATCCAAATAAAAAAAACCCTAAATATATTTTGGTTAATAAAAGAGTTAAGAAATATCAACATATTAGATTTAAAGGGTCTGATTATAAAAAAAATGATTTATTAATTAAAAAAGGCACTATTTTACTTCCAGCTCATATTTTAGCTTTAAGATCGTTAGGAATAGATTCTGTTAAAGTGAAGAAAAAACCCAATATATTATTTTTTTCAACAGGAAACGAAATATCAAATCAAAAAAAAATTCCTGATTGGAAAGTTAGGAATTCCAATAGTCATTATATTAACTCATTGAGTGATAATTTTTTGTTTAATTTTATAAATGGTGGAACTTTAAAAGATAATCATCAATTTAAATTTGAAAAAGAAATTAAAAAGATGTTTAGTTCAAAAGTTGATATTATTATTACTTCTGGAGCAGTATCAGCAGGTAAATTTGATTTTGTACCGAGTGTTGTAAAGAAACATAAGCTTTCGAATTATTTTAAAGGTGTTTCTATTAGACCTGGTAAACCTATTTTATTTGCAAAATTTAAAAACAAACACAAAGCTATCTTCGGTCTTCCTGGAAATCCCATTTCATCTGCTGCTTGTTTTAGATTTTTTGTTTATCCATATTTACAAAATCTTTTGGGAATTGATGAAGAAAAACCTTTTAAAGCAGTTTTAAAAAATAAATTTATTAAGAAAATTAATTTTACAAGATTCGTCAAAAGCAAAATTAATACAACTAAAAATGGTAAAATTGAAACTGAAATATTAAAAGGTCAAGAGTCTTTTAGAATTCAATCATTCATAAAATCTAATATTTGGACGTTATTACCATCTGGTAAATCTAAATTTAAAAAAGGAGATATTGTCGAATGTTATCTTCCAAATCATCCACAAAAAATTTTAATCTGAAAAAGCTATTTTTGTTGTAGTTGAAACTAATTAGAATTAAATATCGAATATGGTTGAGCTTAAAAATGAAAAAATAGCAGTTCCTGTTGTTTTGTTTGCTGGTATCCTATGGTCCTTTGGTCCCTTGGTTGTGAGATATATGAGTGATCCTCATATGGTACCTTGGCAATATATATTTGGTAGAGGATTAACGATTTTTATAATTTTAAATCTTTATTTGTATTTTGAAGAAGGAATTAATTTTTACAAAAATTATAAAAAAGTCGGAAAATCTGGACTTGTTGGTGGAATAGGGCTTGGAATAGCAATGATTTCATTCATTTATTCAATAACCAATACTTCAGCAGCAATTACTCTTTTGTGTTTGGCCGCAATGCCTTTTTTTACTGCTTTACTAGCTTTTTTATTTTTAAAGGAAAAGATTTCTTTAAATGTTTGGATATCAATTATTATTGCTACCATAGGGATTATTATAATGGCTGTAGGAAATACAGAAAAAAACTCTTTGATAGGTTTTGTTTTTGGTATCACATCTTCTATAGGTTTTTCTATATTTTCAGTTACTTTAAGATGGAGAAAAGAAACTCCTAAATTTACAACTGTTGCTGTTGCTGGTCTATTTTGTTTTGTAATTGCTACTATAATGATTTTGGCTAAAGGTCAGCCATTTTTTGCAACAAGCTATAACAGCGCGATGTTTTCATTGCATGGTACATTAGTTTGTTTAGGACTTATTTTGTACTCTATAGGATCAAAAGCAATTCCCGCAGCTGAATTAACCTTACTATCTTTAACAGAAGTAATAGGTGGAATTTTTTGGGTATGGTTACCATTATTTGGTATTAACGAAGTTCCTTCAACAAACACAATAGTTGGTGGATTTTTTCTTTTTGTTTCATTAATTTATTATAGTCTTATTATGCGATGGAATAAGAGATATATTGCTCTAAATTAATTTCTAAATTATTTTATGGAAAGACCTGATTTTTTTACATTAAAGAACGGTGAAAAAGTAAAACTTCCTTTTTCAAATAAAGAATACGATCAAAGGGTAAGTAAATTAAGATCTGTAATGGATAAAAATAATATTGATATGATTATTTTAACTTCAATGCACAATATTGCTTATTACACAGGTTTTATTTATTGTTCCTTTGGAAGACCTTACGGCTGTGTTATAACAAATAAGAAAATTTCAACTATCTCAGCTAATATAGACGCAAGTCAGCCTTGGCGAAGATCACACTGCGATAATATTATTTATACTGATTGGAAAAGAGATAATTTTTTAAAAGCTATAGTTTCAATTATAGGCAGAGATGATCCTCCAAAAAATATTGGAATTGAAAATGACCATGTAACTTTAGAGATGAGTGAAAAAATTCGCTCGATTTTTTCATTTTCAGTCTTTAGTGATATTTCAAAAGAACTTATGAAACTTAGAATGATAAAATCTGATGAGGAAATTAAAATAATTAAAAATGGAGCAAGAATTGCTGATATAGGTGGCGAAGAAATAGTTAAAAATATTAAAGAAGGAGCAACAGAATTAGAAATTGCAATTAGTGGAAGAGACAAGATGGAAAGAGAAATTGCAATTACTTATCCTGATGCTGAATATATGGATACTTGGGTATGGTTTCAGTCAGGAATAAATACTGATGGTGCTCACAACCCAAAAACTAATCGTAAATTAGTAAATGGTGATATTTTATCTTTAAATACTTTTCCAATGATTTCAGGATATTACACAGCTCTTGAAAGAACTCTTTTTTTAAATTCTGTTGATAATCAATCTTTAAAAGCTTGGGAAGCAAATGTAAAAGTTCATAAAAGAGGATTAGAATTGATTAAACCAGGTGTTAAGTGTTCAGATATTTGTAATGAGTTAAATGAACTGTTTGCTGAACTTGGATATTTACAATATAGAACTTTTGGTTATGGACATTCTTTTGGTGTCCTTTCACATTTTTATGGAAGAGAAGCAGGTTTAGAACTTAGAGAGGATATTGATACGGTTTTAGAAGAAAATATGGTTGTCTCCATGGAACCAATGATTTTAATTCCTGAGGGTAAACCGGGTGCAGGTGGTTATAGGGAACACGATATTTTAGTTATTGGTAAAAATGGATCAGAAAATATTACTAAATTTCCATTTGGACCTGAACATAATATAGTTAAGGGGTAAAATGAGTAAAAATAAAGTTATTGTAAATAGCTGGAATGAATGGGATCCACTTAAACATGTAATTGTTGGTAGAGCAGATGGAACTTGTATTCCTGCACCTGAACCTGCTCTTGACGCAAAAGTTCCAGAAGACTCTGATATGAGAGGAAAATTTGGCCCAAGAACTAAAGACACTGTTGATAAAGCAAATCAGCTTTTAGATGATTTTTCAAATATGTTAGTAAAAAGAGGCATAAAAGTAGATAGGCCATCACCTATTGATTTTAATCAAAAAACTTCAACACCAGATTGGGAGTCAGAGACAATGTTCGGGTGTATGCCACCCAGAGATGTTCTGCTCACTGTTGGAAATGAAATTTTAGAAGCGACAATGAGTTATAGATGTCGTTGGTTTGAGTACCTATGTTATCGACCACTTTTACAAGATTATTATAATAATGACCCTAATATGAGGCATGAGTCCGCACCTAAACCTAGATTAACAGATGCTGATTATCGAAAAGATTATTTATCTGACAAAATAGGGATTCAAAAAAGACTTAAATGGACTGAGGATAAATTTTTTGTAACAACTGAAGAGGAGCCATTGTTTGATGCAGCTGATGTACTAAGATTTGGAAAAGATTTGGTGGTTCAACATGGTTTTACCACAAATTTAAAAGGTATAGATTGGTTGAAAAGACATTACAAAGATCACAGAGTTCATGCAGTAAATTTTCCTGGCGATCCTTATCCAATTCATATTGATGCAACATTCACACCAATTAAAGAGGGTTTAATCATAAACAATCCTCAGAGAAGATTACCACAAGAGCAAAGAAAACTATTTGAAAAAAATGGATGGGAAATAATTGACGCTGCTCAACCTGCTCACAATGAGCCGCCAGCACTATGTTATTCATCAGTTTGGCTTTCAATGAATGTTTTGGTTTTAGACCCTAAAACAGTCTGTGTAGAAAAAAGTGAAAAATATCAAGCAGAACAATTAGATAAATTAGGGATGGAGATAATTCCAGTAGATTTGAGAGATGCTTATGCTTTTGGTGGAGGTCTTCATTGTTGTACAGCAGATGTTTATAGAGAAGGGGAATTAAAAGATTATTTTCCTAAACAATAGATTAACTTGGGTTTTGTTTTAAAAATTCAATATAACTTAAAACTTCATTAAATTTTTCATCTGGAATATCTTTATAAGACGAATTGAATTTAGTTTTTACACAAATTGCAACATGGGCATACGGATTTCTTCCTTTAGGATGATTTGGGTGATCTGGTAGTTGTCCTTCCAAATAATCGCCAGCTTCCTGAATAATTTTCCAGAGTTTACTTGCGTTTTCTTTGTTCACACACTCACTTTTCTTGTTTTATCTCTTTTGTATCTAGTTTGTATCTAGTTATCCTATAAAATCCTATAAATTATAACCAGTATCAATAGAGATTTTTTAATTATTTAAATGTAGTCATCTTCAAATATTCTTCTAAGTTATTCTTAATCCATTTGAGACGTTTATCTTTATTTGCCTGCAAATCCGAACGTCTCAATATTCCAACTAATCCATGAACAGATGCCCAAATATTGACTGCTTTTATCATAACATCTTTATCAGATGCATTGGGCATAAAATTTTTAACTCCTTGAATTACTCCATCAAAAGCTTCATCAAATAGAGCTTCTATATCGGGATAAAGAGATATATCTAAATCCGTATTCCCAAACATTAAATCGTAAATATATGGATACTTTAATCCAAATCTTATGTAATGAGCTCCGTAACCAGAAAAATTATTGGTTAAATTTTTCTTGCCCTTATTTATTATTTCAAAACCTCTTCGAACCAACTCTGCTTTAAGATCATTTTTGTTTTTTAAATGTCTATAAAAAGCAGTATTTGAAACTCTAGCTTTCTTAGCAACTTCTCGCATATTAACTTTTTCCCAAGACTCAGCGACACAAATATTCCATGCAACCTCAACGAGTTTTTCTTTTAGATTTTTTTTGTGATAGCTCATATCAAATTAATGTTTACAAAGTAAACATTTTCCTATAGTAATCATGTTATCTTAGTAAACATAATAACAGGATTTTAAATATAATGAAAGAAGGTTGGATCATGAAGAAAAATTTGTATCTTAGCGCCGTTTGGTTGATCATAACACTTTTGGCAACTGGCTTAGTCCTGTATTTCTTGCGAAATTTCCTACCCAATGATCTTGAATCTTGGTTCTCCTATAGTGGACTTATTGCGATGATTGGCTGGGTGATCTTGATTTTTGGGCCACGACGTTGGCCGTTATTATCGATCTTGCCGGCGTATGTTTTCCCAGCAGTTCTATCGTTGGGTTACGTGATTTTGATACTGCGCCACTTCGGTCCCGCTGAAGGTGGTTACAATACACTAGCGGATGTAGCGAAATTATTATCCAACGATCATATTTTGCTAGCAGGTTGGGTGCACTATTTGGCGTTCGACCTTTTCATTGGTGCATGGATTTCACGGCAATCAGATGATGCTGGTATTTCACGAGTAGTTCAGGCTCCGATCCTAGCCTCAACTTTCATGTTTGGCCCACTTGGGTTGCTCCTGTTCCTGATGTTATGGAAGGCCCGTAAACTGATACTAGATATCCCTCAATCGATAACAAAAGGAGCTGGACAATGACGATACTGACACTATCACCAAAGGTTTCTGTGACTTCCCGTGTGGAGGATTTGCTCTGGCAGGGTGGTTTAATTATCATCGCGTTCTTGCCAGTCACGTTCCTGGTTTCACTTTATGATCCACGTCAGCTGAACGAAATAAATATTTGGTCGAAACCAATGAAGTTCTATGCGTCGGTTGGACTGCACATGATAACCATCGCCTTCATTGCACGTTTTATTGATTACGATGTTCGGAGAAAATTTTCGGTTTATGTCCTGGGCTGGGTCCTGACATTCACTGCGATTTTTGAGTTGGCCTACCTTACTATGCAGGCTGCACGCGGACGTCACTCGCACTGGAACTTCGAGACCACGTTCGAATCCTTGATGTACGCTGCAATGGGCATTGGAGCTGTCATATTGATTCTGATTCCTGTAGTAATCGGTCTGCTGGTTTACCGCTACCCTGTTCGTGAGATGCGTCAGGGTCTACGACTTGGTATTTTGTTAGGCATGATCCTCGGATTTTTCACAACTTTAATTGTCGCCGGTTATATGTCGCAAACATACGGCCACTGGGTCGGTGGAGTCAAAAGTGATGCCGATGGCTTGCCAATCGTCGGTTGGGTGCGTAGTGGTGGTGACCTACGTGTGCCTCACTTCTTCGCGACGCACTTGATGCAGATCATCCCTGTGATTGGATTTATCGCTGATCGTTTCTTCCAAAGACCAAGACTTATTGTTGTCATCGCATCTACTATAGGTGTAGGTATGGTCGCTTTCACATTCTTGCAGGCTTTAAGAGGTCAACCATTCATCTGATCAGCAATTTGCTTTAAAAATAGTTATTTGATTTATCTTTTTTGTATCTAGTTTGTAATGTAGTTTTTTTATTAAATAGATGAGTCTTTAAGCGATTTACTTAATGTAAATTTTTGATTATCCGCATAAGTACTGTAGTTTGATGTAGCTTAATGTGGAATAATGTGTCCCTCTATTCCCCCAAATAATCGCCAGCTTCCTGAATAATTTTCCAGAGTTTACTTGCGTTTTCTTTATTCATTTACTTTGAAATATTATATTGTTAACCTTAAATAGTAAATTATGTCTAAAGTTTTTAAGTTAGGTATTACCGATAAAAATAATAGTGAAATTAAGGAGGTAGCATCTATAGAAGTTTTAGCCAATAAAGGTGTAGTAGGAGATAGACACTTTGATGATTTTAATGATCCTTATTGCCAATTATCTTTAATAGAATCAGAAAATATTGATTATTATAATTTTAAATATGGTTTAAATATTCCTTACATAAATTTTAGGAGAAATATAGTTACTAAAGGTATTAAGTTAAACGAATTAGTTGGAAAAAAAATTAAAGTTGGAGACGTTAGCATAGAAGGAATAGATTTATGCAGACCTTGTAGACATTTGACAGAAATGCTAGATCAAGAAAATATTTTAAAAGAATTTTTAAGAAGGGGTGGTCTCAGATGTCAGATTTTATCTTCAGCAAAAATAAAAATTGGAGATCAAATTAAAATTATAGATTGACTTCTTTAATTTTCTTTAGTTTTACTAACTTCAAATTTTTCTAAACCAGTAGAAATATTGTTTTCTATAGAATTTTCTTTTTCCTCAAATGATTTCAATCTTTCCAGTTCCTTTTGTCTTAGTCTTTGTTCTCTTAAATTTTCTCGATGTTCTTTTGCTTTTTGTTCCCTATCAAATTTTTCTTCCCATTCTTTTATTTTTAAATATTCTAATTCTTTTTGTCTTTCTTCCTCTTCCTTAATTACTTTTAAGGCTCTCTCTCTTCGTCTCTTATCTTTTAATTCTAGATTTTTTTGCTCTTCTTCTCTAACTTTTAAATCAATATCTTTTCTATTTTGAGCCTCCTCTTTTAATTTAAGCTCTTTTTCTTTATTTCTTAATTCTTTTGCTATTTGGATAAGATCTTCATCCTTTTTAATTAAACGATCTGACTCTATTTTTTGGGTATTTTCTTTTAAATCAAGATCTTTTTCTTTCGTCCTTAACTCTTCTTCTTTTATTTTAATTTTATTACTTTCTTTTGAAAGTCTCTCTTCCCAAAATTTTAGATCTTTTCTTTCATTAGAAATTCTATTTTTTTCCTCTAATTTTTGTAATTTAATTGATTTAATTTTTTCAAGTTCTTTATTTTTTTTATAATTATTGAATGCACTGCTAAGTGATTTAGTTGTAAACGTTGCAAATTTAGCTAAACCAACCTTTTTTTTTAAATTTTTTTTTTTAATTTTTTTTTTTTGCGGCATTTTATTATTTTTTTATTTCACTAAAGAAAAAACTTTTTTTCAACAAAATTTTATAAATAAATTTTTTAATCTGACTAAATTGGGTACAACCTGAAAGTGATTTTTTAAATAAGATTATTGATTTGTTGTCTGTTCAGATATTTTTTCTGGCTCATCTATTGGCTCAGTGGTTGGATTTAATTCAATACCAGCAGGTGTAATAGTTTGTGGCATAGCAATAAACTGCGAGTCAGGATTATCCACTGTTTGCCTGACTTTCATTCTATAAATTCCAAAAATTCCTATTACAGAATGGAAAAAAAATAAAAATATAAAAAATCCATTAGGACCAACCAAGTCCATGAATATTGAACATAAAAAAGGACCACTCATCGCACCCAATCCAAAAGCAAATTGAAGTCCTGCACCTGCGGCTACAAATTTATCTTTTGATATATAATCATTAGTGTGTGCTAAGATTAAAGAAAACATTGGCAAACTACAAAAAGAAAAAAGAATAAAAAATATATAAAACCATGTTTTACTTGTTGCAAGGCCTTCTGGTAAATACATTTGTCTAGAAACAATTATTGCCACAATAGCAAATATTGCTGCACCAAATGTAGAATAAACAATAACTTTTCTTCTATCATAGATATCTGATAATTTTCCAATAGGAAATTGTGCTACTGAACCTGAAGTGGCCAACAGAAAGGTCACAATTGAAATTTCTAATATTGAAAAGTTCATCGAAGTTGCATAAACAGCTAATAGTGTAAATAATGCTGATTGAATAGTTCCATAAAATAACGAGCTAACCATTCCAAATGGGGAAGCTTGATACAAATCTATTAAATTCATTGCTTGAATTCTTTTAAATGTCGGTGCTTTCTTTTTAGTTAACAATATTGGTATTAATGCTGCTGAGGTAATAACTGAAACTAAAATAAAAGGTTGAAAATTTTGTGGACTACTAAAGTTAAGCAAAAACATACCTACACCCATAGATCCATACAGCACCACCATATAAATTGATAAAACACTTCCTCTATTTTTATTACTTGACCGGTCGTTTAACCAACTCTCTGCAACTGTATAAATACACACCATGCTTATTCCAGTTAAAACTCTCAATAAAAACCAAATAAATGGATGTATCAAAATAGAATGGACTAAAATTACTAATGATGCCAATGAGGCAAAAGCAGCAAAAACTCTAATATGACCAACTCTTGAAATTATATTTGGAATTGTAGCTGCACCAATAAAATATCCAACAAAATAACCAGACATCATAAAACCAGTTGCAGTCAAACTAAACTCCTCTTTAACAGCTCTTACACCTAGAAGAGATCCTTGAAAACCATAGGCCATCATAATAAAACCCATACCCAAAAATAGTGCCCAAGAATTTTTTAAAACTTTATTCATAAAAATTGACGTAAGTATTCGCGATGTATTAATAAATCAAGACTTAATTGTGACAAGCTTAAGAATTTTTAAGCTTCATAAATGAGTGGATTGCAATCGTAGCTATAATAATTGCTCCACCTTGTAGGGTTTCTATGCTTGGTTGTTCCTTAATTATCAACCAAACCCAGATTGGACCAATAATAGTTTCTAACAAGAAAAATAGGTTTACTTCAGCTGCTGGAATAAACCTTGGAGCTATAGTTACTAATACAAATGGTATTGCAACACACAGAATACACATCAAAGGTATTATTATTAAATCTTTGTCAATAAGCAAAAAACTTTCAATAAAAAATAAAGCAAAAGTAGCTACAAATAATTTACCAACAACAGCAGCAGGAACTAAATTTTTTGATTTAGCCGATCTTACAGTAATAGCGCCTACAGCCAAACCAAGTGCAGTGATGAACCCTAAAATATCCCCATAAAAATTACCTAATTTTAATGAATCAAAGAAAATATAAATTATAGCTAAAAAAGTAACTATTATTGAAATCCATGTTTTTTTATCTGGGGGTTCTTTTAAAAATATTGCTCCAAGTATTGCTGATATCATTGGGGCAGTGGCAATCATAACAAGCGTATTAGCAACATTTGTATTTTGAATTGAAAGTACAAAAGTAATATTTGTTAAACTAAATGTTCCAACATAAATAATCCCATGATAACCACTACTAAAAAGAATTCTAAAAAAATTTAACTGATATATTACAAGCATTCCTAAGAAAACTGTGAAAAAAGGAATTATCCCTCTGTAAAAAACTAATCCCCATGTATCAACATTTGAAAGTCTTATAAATAAAGAATCAGGTGTAATAAACATAACTGCTACAAAAGCCATTAAGGAACCTTTTTGTTGATCGGTCAGATTTTTCATGCTTTTAATTCTTTCCAAAAAGTTTTCGCAAGATTAATTTTTGATAAATCATATAAAGTTTTTAATCCTGTTGGGGAAGTAACATTGATATCACCGTTAAGTTTTTGATCTATAAAATCTATTCCTGCAAAAAAAATATTTTCTTTTCTTAAGTCACTTGCTATTTTTTTTGATATTTTTTTTTCAGATATTGTAAGATTTGTAGTTATTGCTTTACCACCTTTGCTCATATTACTTAAATATGAGCCTTTTTTAGGAATCCTTGATATAGCGCCAGCAATTTTTCCATTGATTATGAACACTCTTTTGTCTCCATTACTTATTTTAGGTAAAAATTTCTGACACATCATGAAGCCATACTTTTTAAGAAGTTTTTGGACTAATTTAAAATTAAATTTAGAGAATAAATGAATATCATTACCACCAAAACTATGCACAGGTTTAAGAATTACTTTTTTGTTAGCTTTAAAAAAATTTTTGATTTCATTTAAATTTTGAGAAAAAATAGTATTAGGCATAAATTTTTGATATTTTGCTGAATAAAATTTTTCAGAAATATTTCTTATTGATGTTGGATTGTTTATAATTTTAACCTTATCCTTTATAGTATCCAATATGTAAGTTGTTGAAATATATTCAAGATTAAAAGGAGGGTCTTGTCTTATTAAAATAAATTTACATTTTAACAAATCTAATTTTTGTTTTCTTAATATTTTATAAATTTTTCTTTTATTATAATTAAATTTTATAAAAAATCCTTTAGCAATAACTTTTGAATTAATGATAGATATATCTTTAGGTTCATAATAGAATATTTTATAATTTTTTTTTTGAATTTCATTTGCTAAAAAAATACTTGTGTCTGTTAAAGGATTAAGTTTTGATGGATTATTTCCTTGAATAGCAACAATTTTATTTATCATATAGTTCACTTAAATTTTCATTTTTTGAAAATTTATTAATCATATGATCTGCGTTTGTCGTTTTATTATCAATTACTTTTTGCAAATGTCTTAAAAATAAAGTTTCATTTTTGTTACTTTTGTTAAGAACATCTCTATTTTCTAATCCTTTCTTAGATAAATCCAATAAAGTTGAAGCCCAATAAAGAAGATTTTTACCCATCAATTCTGTATTAAACCCTTTTTTTGGAGCCTCAAGGTAAGCGTTAATAATTTTATCTTTATCCCATCTTGAAATTAAATCATAAACTTCATCTAAGTTTCCATATAACAAACCAATATTAAAAGCTGGACCAGCGCACAAACAATCCCAACCACATGTGTCCATAGATCTAAGTTCAATATATTTTTTTAATCTGTTTTCAGTAAATATTGTACTTAGATGGGTTGATAAGTCATTTTCATTGGGTAAACGATTATTAATTTCATCAACACTACCATTCATAAAATCTTTAAATCTATATCTTTGTCCTGAAATATATCTCTCTTTTTCTTGAATAAACAAAATCTGAAAATTCATTACAAAATCTGCGTATTTTTCAAAATTTAAATCTTCTAAGAATAATTTTGGCAAGCCACCTCGAGAAGTATTCTGCCATACTTTAGATCGATAAGATGAATAATTACTTTTTTTCTTTTCAACAATTGAAGAATTAGCAAACAAAGCAATTGAAATAGGAACAATAGAATTTACAATTTTGAATTTTTTAACAAAGTCTTCTTCTGAACTGTAATCAATATTTAATTGAGTTCCACAAGTTCGATACATCATATCAAGACTCAATTCTCCTCCTAAAGGCATATCTTTTGTCATTAGTTTATATCTTTGCTTTGGATTATTTGGAATTTCATTAAGTTTTGATATTGGATCAAAGCCTGAACTGACAATGCTTATATTAATTTTTTTTGTTACTTGTTTAAGTTCAAACAAATAATCTTGAGACTCAGCACAAGCTTCATGGATATTGTTTAACTTTTCTCCAGATAATTCAATTTGATTTCCAGGCTCAAGGGTAATATTTTTTTCACCTTTATTTAAACCAATTATATTATCTTTTTCTAAAATTGGATTCCAACCAAATTCTAACAAGGCTGAAAACATTTCTTTTACTTTTGTATAGTTTATTCGCTTATTATTTTTGTTATCAAATAAAAATTTTTCATGTTCAATTCCAATTTTAAAATCTTTTTGATTTTTAATTCCAGATTGAAAATATTTAATAATTTGTTCTTTGGTATTAATCATAAGATCTAAATAATACTTTTTTTTGTTATTTAAAGTAAAGAGTAAGGTTTTCTTGAGAAAATTCTCTTTACCATCGGAGAAAAGTCTTCAAGTGTCATACTTTTATAATTTGGATCAAATGATGCTTGATCCCATTTTTCACAAAAGTTAACAGCATCATTGTAGTATTCATGATCTTTATATTTATCTCTTTGATTTTTATTTTTACCTAAATGATGAGCATAATAGTACATTTGAAATTCTCCATGTTTCTCTATTATCCAGTGGGTTTTTTTACTCACGTAGGGTTTCAAGACAGCTGCCGCATATTCTGAGTGATTTAAAGGAGCCAACTCATCACCTATATCATGTAATAAAGCTGCAACAACCATCTCCTCATCTGCTTTATCTTTATAAGCTCTTGTTGCTGTTTGAAGAGAATGCTCAAGTCTTGATACTTTATATCCTTCCAAGGTTGCCGTAAGACCTTTTATAAAATTCAAAATTCTATCAGCTGTTCCATTAATGTATTCTTGTTCATATTTATCTAGCAATAGATATTCATCTTTTGTGCCTGATTTCATTTCAGTAAAATTAACTGTTTTCATTTAATTATTTGAAGCAGTACTTAATAAAGATAGTTGAGTAATTTTATTATCACCAAGTTCATCAATTGGTTTTACTGGATAATCTCCCGTAAAATAATGATCAGTTAATTGAGGATAACTCTCGTTTCTTTTCTCAAACCCGATGGCTCTATACATTCCGTTTATTGATAAAAACTTTAAAGATTTTGCCCCTATATATTCACATATCTCATCATTGGTTTTATTTGCAGCTAACAATTCTTTTTTAGTCGGAGTATCCACTCCATAGAAATCAGGATATTTAATCTCTGGGCAGGCAATTTTTACATGAACTTCTTTTGCTCCAGCATCATAAAGCATTTTTACAATTTTATAAGATGTAGTTCCTCTAACTAAAGAGTCGTCAATAAGAATTATCTTTTTATTTTTAATAGCTGATTGATTGGCATTTAATTTTAATTTCACTCCTAAACTTCTGATTTTTTGACTAGGTTCAATAAAAGTTCTACCTACATAATGATTACGCACTAATCCAAGCTCAAAATTCATGCCTAAATGTTGAGCAAAACCTAAGGCTGCTGCATTACCTGAGTCTGGAACTGGAACAATAATATCTGCATCGACATCATTTTCTTTAGCAAGCTCAGCTCCAAGACTTTTACGATGTTCATAGGCTGTTTTACCATCAAGAATACTGTCTGGTCTTGCAAAATATATATATTCAAAAACACAAGGTCTAACTTTTTTTTTTGGAAAAGGTTTAATACTTTCTAATTTATCATTTTCAATAAGCACAATCTCTCCATTCTCAACTTCTCTAATAAATTTTGCTCCAATTATATCTAAAGCACATGTTTCTGATGCTAAAACATAACTATTTTTTAATTTTCCAATTACTAACGGTCTGATACCAAATGGATCTCTAACTCCAATTAATGATCTTTGAGTTAACATTACCAAAGCATAGCCACCTTGTATTTGAAATATAGCATCAACAATTTTGTCTATTGTTTTTATTCTTTTTGATTTTGCAATTAATTGGACAATTGTTTCAGTATCAGATGTTGTGTAGAAAATTGCACCATCTTCAACTAATTTTTTCCTTAAAGAAATTGAGTTAGTTAAATTTCCGTTATGAGCAACTCCGATGCCACCAGCGTTTGTATCAGCAAAAAAAGGCTGAATGTTTCTCAAAGTATTTTCTCCTGTTGTACTATATCGATTATGTCCTATAGCATAGTCACCTTGAAGTTTTTTTAAAACTTTTTCTTTATTGAAATTGTCCCCAACAAGTCCAAATCTTTTTTCAGAAAAATATTGTTTTCCATCAAAAGTGACAATTCCACAACCTTCTTGTCCTCGATGTTGAAGAGCATGAAGACCTAGCGCTGCTAGTGCTGAGGCATCTTTAGCATTACTAATACCAAATATGCCACATTCTTCTTTAAATTTAGGATTAAAGGTCTTCAATTTTTTCTTTTGAATCTTGATATGTTTTTTCATTAGGAAATTCTTTTAATAAATAATTACTACCTTTTTCTAAATATGGAAAGACGAATGATCTATCTAAATTTATTGGCCATTTGTCATAATTATAGACTATATGGACTGCTGAAAATATACATATAGAGATAATATATGCTCTTAAAAATCCAAAAAAGAATCCAAATATTGTATCTAAACTGCCAAGACCAGTGTAATTGATTGCTTTGCTAATGCCTTTATTAATCATTAATACTAAAAATATCACAACAACAAATATTGTTACTCCAAGACCAATATCAAGAACATATTCATTATCAATAATATCTTTGAAATAAGGCTTTATTTTTGGAAAAATTAATAAAGTAATTATGTAAGCTACTAACCATTTGGCCATTGAGAGAATACTTAAAACAAAACCTTTTTTATAACATTTAATCAGAGAAAGAATCGTAATTGCTAAATAAAATAGATCAATAATTGAAGTAGCTTTATAAAAACTTACAAAGACATCTTGCATTTAAAAATTTTTAAATGGTTTTATTATTAATAATAAAGAAGGTAGTAATGTTAAAACTGAAATCATTGCAAGTAACATTGCCAGACCCGTGAAAATACCAAAATAAATTGTAGGTATAAATTTTGATAAAACTAATATTGAAAAACCAAATACAATTGTAATAGAAGTATTTAAAATAGCTTTACCAACTGTTGAGTGACATAATTTAAGAGTTTTATTATAATCTTTTGTATTAGAATACTCTTCTCTAAATCTATAGATATAATGAATACTATTATCTACCGCAATTCCTATTGTTATTGCAGCTATAGTAATTGTCATCATGTCTAATGGAATACCTATTAAGCCAATTACACCTAGAATAAAAAAAGCAGCAATAAAATTTGGAACTACACCAATTAAAGATAGCTTTACATTTTTAAAAAGTATTAAAAACATTCCGAATATACCAAGCATTACCAAACCTAAAGTTAAAATTTGTGATTTAAAAAGACTTTGTAAAAGGTTATTGAATAAAATTAAAACACCGGCTAGTTTAAAATCATTTTCATCTAGGCCTAATTTATTTTTTAGATCATAATTTATCTTTTTAATTAAGTCATTTCTTCTTAAATTTTCTTGTGAGTCTATTATTCTTAAATTTATCCTTGCTTCATTATCTTCTATAGAAATATAAGGATCAATTATTTCTGTTTTTATACTTTTGGGTATTTTTGAGTAAAGAACTCCCATTTCCAATGTTCCCAAAGGTTTGTTGTTATTGAGCATAGTTGCGACATCAATAATAGATGAAAATGACAAAACCTTTCCAACTTGAGGTAAATTATCAAGATAATTATGTACCGAGGAAATTCTATCAATTTTATCTTTGGTAAACCAATATTTATCATCATTTTGATTTTCTTCATCACCCCAATCTTCAAATTCATCATCTGTTTCTTGAATTTCTTTTTTTGGAAATTTTAAAATTACCTCGAGAGGTGTAGTTCCACCTAATTTTTCATCTATAAGTTTCATGCCTTTATAAATTTCAGTTTTTTTACTAAAATAATTTATAAAACTATTTTCGACTTCAAGACGACTTATACCAATCAAACTAATAATGATTATAAAAATTGTGACTGTATAAATTATTTTATGATTGTTTTGAGATATATTCGCAAGAAAAGACGTAATTTTTGAATCATTATATTCGTTTAATGAAATATTTTCTTTTGGAACAAAATTTATTAAGGAAGGAAGTAAAGTGAAAGTGATTATGAATGATGTTATTAAGCCTAAGGTCATCATCCATCCAAAATCAATAATTGGTTTAATTTCACTAAAAATTAATGATAGAAAAGCAATTATCGTTGTCAAAGCAGTATATAAAATTGGCCAAAACATTTTACTTGTTGTTAAAGTTAACAATTCTACAATTTTTTTGTTCGGATAATATTGCTTCATTTGTAAAAATCTTGTGCTCATATGGATATTCATTGCCATTGTTAAAATTAACATTAAAGCAATAAAATTTGAGGAAATCACAGTAACTTTCCATCCCAACAAACCCAACAATCCTGTCATTATTATTACTGAAAAAAAACAACTACTAATAGGAACTATAATCCAGATTAATTTTCTAAAAACAAACCATAAAGTTGCAATGATAAATAATAAAACACCTATACCAAATACTATGATATCACTTTTAATAAATGACATCATATCATCAGCTATCATGGGTATTCCACCTAGATGGATCTTTCCAACATCCTCATAACTTTTAATTACATCTCTAATTTCATTTATATTTTGATGATTTTGTTTTTTTATAAAATCCTTTAAATTTTCAATTTCTTTTTTTGATTTAACTGAAACATCTTTAAGTTCTTTTGTCTTTTTTATATTAATTATTATACCACTGGTTTTACCATCTTCACTAATAACAAAGTTTCTAAATACAGGGCTACTCAAAATTTCATCAAATCCTCTTTCTCTATCAATTTCGTCATCTTTAAGAGTTTTAAAATTTTGTAGTCTTTCTTGCAAAGGTGCATCAGAGCTGTTTAATAGTGGAATATCTAAAAGTGTAATTACGCTATGAACCCAGTCTAGACTTTGTATCTTATATTTTAAACTTAAAAGATTATTAATAGAAGAATCAGAAATCATTCCATCATTAGGAGTATAAGTTAAGATTAAAAATTCTTTTGAACCGTATCGATTTGTTATTTCTTGCAAATATTTTAAATCAGGATCACCTTCAATAAGTAAAGTTTCTGATGAAGCATCAAGTTTAAAATCTTTTGAATAATAACCAAAAGTTAATAATATAATTAGTAGAGCTATAAAAATAGACTTTGGGTTTTTAAGAATGATATTTTGATAAATTTGGGTGAACATTTAACCCTTTTATATTGGAAATTAGACGTTTTGAGTATCTTTAAATTTAGTAAACATAGCCTCAAACTCCAGCATAATATTTCCTGTTGGTCCATGTCTTTGTTTACTAATAATTATTTCCGCTAAATTTGAGACCTCATTCATTTTTGCTTGCCATTCAGCATGTTCTACTGTCGCTGGTCTTGGCTCTTTTCTTTCTAAATAATATGCCTCTCTATAAACAAACATAACAACATCTGCATCTTGTTCAATTGAACCCGACTCTCTTAAATCAGATAGTTGAGGTTTTTTATCATCTCTTTGTTCAACAGCTCTGGAAAGTTGTGAAAGTGCTACAACTGGCACACCTAACTCTTTAGCAATAGCTTTCAAACCTTGTGTAATTTCTGAAATCTCTTGAACTCTTCCATCTTTATTGTTAAATGTTCCTTTCATCAGCTGAATATAATCAACCACAATCATATCTAGACCAAATAGTCTCTTAATTCTTCTTGCTCTATTACTCATTGCAGCAATGCTTATCGCTGGTGTTTCATCTATATACAGAGGTAGTTCTGAAATGTTTTTTGAGGTTTCAATAAATTTATCAAATTGTTCATCAGAGATTTTACCTCTTCTTATGTCATTTGATTTAATTCTTGATTGTTCAGCAAGTATTCTAGTTGAAAGTTGTTCTGAAGACATTTCTAAAGAAAAAAATGCTATAGACGATTTTTTTCCTTTTTCTTGTAATTTTTGAGCAGCATTAAATGCTATATTTGTTGCTAAAGCAGTTTTTCCCATGGATGGTCTTCCTGCAATAATAATCAAGTCTGATTGATGAAGTCCACCAAGTCTGTCATCTAAATCTCTAAGTCCAGTTGGAACTCCAACAATTCCTTCATCATTTTTATAAGCTGCTGATGCCATTTCAATTGTTTGCTTCATTGCATCATCAAACTTAATTAATGAAGAATTAAAAGAGCCTTTTTCTGCTAAATCAAATAATAATCTTTCTGATTTTTCAATAATATTTTGACCATTTGTATTTAGATCATTTAATTTTGCTGTATCAATAGTTTGTTCAGAAATTTTTATTAATTCTCTTCTAACAAACATGTCATATATAATCTTAGAATATTCAGTTGCTTGTCTTGTAGATGTAGAAAATTTTGTAATTTTAACCAAATATTCTGGAACATTTAATTCATCTTTTTCATTTTCAAAATAATTTTTCAATGTAATGGGATTAGCTAACATTCCTTTATAAATTAAATTTTCGATTGCCTCAAAAATTTTTTGGTGCATTGGATCATAAAAATTATTACATGATATAATTGTATTTATTTCATCAAAAATTTCATTTGTAACAAGAATTGATCCTATTACAGCTTGTTCAGCTTCAATATTATTAGGCAATTCTTTAAATTTATCTTTTACAAGTGTGAGATTATTTTCCATTTTTTTTTAAATTTACATAAAGTAAAAGTTAAAGGAATTTAAAATATTTACTGGGGAAAAAATTGTATAATTATTGAATTGTCTCAGCAGACTCAACTACAATATGTATTTCAGCATCAATTTCTGAATGTAGGGAAATTTTTACTCTAAATTTTCCAATTGACCTTATCTCTTTAATTGGCTGAATCATTGATGGAGTAATATCTAATTTTTCTTTTTCTTTAATAATTTTAGAAATTTCAGTTGGTTTAACAGAACCGTACAACTCTTTATTTTCAGTACTTAGTTTTTTAACCACAAACTCTTTTTTATTTAATTTTTCAGACATCTTTTTTGCCTCTAATTTTTTTTCATTATCTTTTTTCGAAAGTTGATTTTTAATTTTTTCTACTTCTTTAATGTTTTCTTTTGAGGCATATAAAGCTTTTTTATTAGCGATTAAAAAGTTTCTAGCAAAACCTCTTTTAACATCTATAATTTCACCTATAGATCCAATTCTTTTTAAATTTTCTAATAAAATAACTTTCATTTTATAATAAAGCTAAATTTCTGGCTCTTTTTATTGATAGAGATAATTCTCTTTGTTTTTTTTGACTTACGTTAGTTATTCTTGATGGTAATATTTTTCCATTTTCTGAAATGTATCGCTTAAGTAACTTTATATTTTTGTAGTCAATTTTGGGAGCTCCTTTTACTGATAATGGACAGCTTTTTTTAAATTTGTATTTATTGGGCTGAAATATGCTTAATTTCGCAAAATTGCTTTGTTTTCCTTTTTTATTTCCACTTTGTCTCTTAGGCATATTTAATTTTTAGTATTTTCTTTTTTTTCTATTTCATCTTTTTTTGAAAAAAAATTTGTTTCAAGATCAAATTCTTTAACTTTAACAGTTAAATATCTTAATAATTTTTTGTCTATAGCTTCATTTTTCTCTAATTCATCAATTACATTACCTTTTCCTCTGATTTTAAAATGTATGTAGCTTCCTTTTTTATTTTTTTTGATTAAGTATGAAAGATTTAATAGACCCCAGTTTTCTGTTTTAACTACTTCTCCATTATTTTTTTCAACAATTTTAGAATATTTTTCTGTTAATTGCTTAATTTCGCTTGGTGAAGTGTCTTGTCTTGCTATAATTGTATGCTCGTATAAATTCATTTATGTTCTTTAATAAAATGTGAGGATATACTATTATAAATCTTTAATATCAATAGCAAAAAGCACAAAAAAATAGGTTTTTTTAGATGTTTTCAGTAATTTTTCCAGGACAAGGTTCCCAGACAATTGGAATGGGAAAAGAATTTTTTGAAAAATATAGTTTAGTAAAAGAATTATTTTCTATAGCTGATGAAACTTTAGGTATCTCTTTGTCAAAGATAATTCTTGAAGGTCCTAAAGAGGAATTGGATCTTACAATAAATACTCAGCCAGCAATTTTTTTAGTGAGCTATTCTATATTCCAGGTTATGAAAAAAGAGTTTAATATAGATCTTAATCAAGCAAAATATTTTGCTGGCCATTCATTAGGCGAATATTCAGCTTTATCATCTGCAAATTATTTAAATTTCTCAGATACAATTCAACTATTAAGAATAAGAGGAGAGTCCATGCAAAATGCAGTTTCTAAAGGACAGGGAGGCATGTTAGCTATATTGGGCTCTACGGTTGAAATTATAGAAACTATTTTAAAAGAAAATAAAAATAATTTTATAGTTGAAATTGCTAACGATAATTCAGAAGGCCAAATTGTATTAAGTGGGAAAAATGATGATTTAATAAAATTAGGTGAAATTTTAAAATCAAAAAGTATTAAGAATATTAAATTACCAGTAAGTGCCCCATTTCATTGTAAACTAATGAAAAAGGCAACCGATATAATGAAAAATGAAATTGAAAAAAAAAATTTTCAAGATTCTAAAAATAAATTAATATCAAACGTTACTGCAAAAGAGATTTTGGATAAAGATGAATTGAAAAAATTATTAATTGATCAAATTGAAAGCAGGGTTAGATGGAGAGAAAGCGTTGTTAATATGATTCAACATGGTGTTAGTCATTTTATTGAAATAGGACCTGGAAAAGTGTTGTCAGGTCTTATTAAAAGAATTGATAAGAATGTAAAAATTAATTCAATTAATAGTGAGAGTGATATAGAAGAACTAAATATATGATTAATTTAAAAGATAAAAAAATTATAGTAACAGGTGCATCAGGTGGAATTGGTAATTCAATAGTTGAAAAACTAAATAATTGTGGAGCTAAAATATTAGCGACAGGAACTAAAATTGAAAAATTAGAGGAATTAAAATCAAAATATAATAACACTGTTGTTTTAAAATTTGATATTTCTCAAAGTGAAAAGATCGAGGAATTTATTGAAAATGCAACCCAAGCACTTGGCGGTAATTTAGATTGTATTATTAACAATGCTGGACTTACACAAGATAATTTAGCAATTCGAATGAGTTTGGACGAGTGGAAAAAAGTAATTGATATAAATCTAACCTCAACATTCTTATTGAGTAAATTTGCAATAAAAAAAATGTTAAAGAATAAGTCTGGTAAAATTATAAATATCACATCTGTAGTAGGTCATACAGGAAACTTGGGACAAGCTAATTACACAGCATCTAAGGCTGGGATTGTTGCAATGTCAAAAAGTTTAGCATTAGAATATGCTAAAAAAAATATTAATATAAATTGTATTTCGCCTGGTTTTATTAAAACCGCAATGACTAATAAAATAGATGAAAAGTTTAAGGAATTAATAGTGTCTAAAATACCCTCTGCGAGATTAGGAGAACCAGAAGATATTGCTAATGCTGTTCTTTTTCTTGCCTCTAATCAATCAGATTACATTAATGGTGAAACAATACATGTTAATGGGGGCATGTATATGGCTTGACAAAAGAAGTTTTTAAACTATTAAGAATTTAAAACGTAAAGGATTAATATGTCAGAAGATGTTTCAAGCAAAGTAAAAAAAATAGTAGCTGATCACCTAGGTATCGATGAAGCGAAAGTCACCGAAGAGTCCAGTTTCATAGATGATTTAGGGGCTGATAGTTTAGACACAGTTGAATTAGTAATGGCTTTTGAAGAGGAATTTGGTTCTGAAATTTCTGATAGTGAAGCTGAGAAAATTTTAACAGTTGGTGATGCTGTAAAATTTATTGAAGGAAAAGCAAATTAATTTTTTTCATGCCCATAGAGAATGATGGGGTAATGATTATTTTGTCATCTCCTTCTGGAGCAGGCAAAACTACTTTGGTAAATTTATTATCAGAATTAGATAATTTTCAAATTTCGATTTCACATACAACTCGACAGCCAAGACTAAATGAAGTTCCTAACAAAGATTATTATTTTGTAGATGAAGCTGAATTTCAAAGATTGATCAAAAACCAAGAGTTTTTAGAATACGCAAAAGTTTTTAATAATTTTTATGGATCAACAAGAACCCCAGTAATTAATAATTTAAATAAAGGAAAAAATGTACTTTTTGATATTGATTGGCAAGGTGCTGATCAAATTAAAAATAAGAAGTTAGATTATAAATTGATTACCTTTTTTATTTTACCTCCAAGTAAAGAGGTATTGTTTGAAAGATTGACAAATAGAGATATGAAAGACAAATTGATAGTTGATGAAAGAATGAAACAATTTGATCGTGATGTGCTTCATTGGATAAATTATGATTATGTTGTTATAAACGATGATCTAAACAAATGTTTTCAAAAAATTCAAAGTTTGATAAATGCAGAAATTAAAGATGGTTCAAAAGATTATGATAAAGAATTTATTAGAAGCCATATTGAAAAACTTTCTTCATAATTTTTCATACTCTTTAGTAATCTGAAAATATATATCAGGCGATAAATTTTGGGGTCTTAAATTTAAATCAATTTCTAATTTATTTGCAATTTCTGTTTTACCATTAAATAGTTGATTAAATGGTTTTTTTAACATTTTTCTTCTTTGATTGAAAAAAATTCTAGTAACCGTTTCTAAGTTTTTAGGGTCTTTAAAATTATAGTAATCTTTTTTAGGTTTAAAAAATAATAAAGAACTATCGACTTTCGGTTTTGGGTAAAAACTATTAGGTTTAATATCACAGATTTTTTTAACATTTAATTTCCATTGAGTTAACACAGCCAATCTTCCATATTTAGCGGAATTAAAATTTGAAATAATTCTATCCGCAACTTCCTTTTGAAACATCAGAATTAAACAATCAAACCAAAAGTTATTATCATCTAGATTTAAGATCCATTTACAAAGTATTTCCGTTGAAATATTGTAAGGAAGATTTCCAAATACAATTAATTTTTCTTTAAAAATTTTTTTTTCATCAATATTTAACACATCATCATTAATAATTGTTACTTGTTCTTTGAATTTATTTTTTATGATAGATGTTAAATTTTCATCTTTTTCAATTAAAAAAACTTTTTTAGGATTATTTTTTAGAATAAAAGAAGTAAGATTTCCAGTTCCAGGACCTATCTCAAGAATTAATTTTTTTTCAATATTTGTTACTTGAATGATTTTTTCTAATATATTTTGATCAGTTAAAAAGTTCTGACCCAAACTTTTTTTTGCTTTAATCACTTTTGTTTATCTAAAAAAGTTAGAGCTTTAATTAAACTTTTTGGATTCGACAGGTTTTTTCCAACCATTTTTTCATTTGGTCCATGATCAGGAGAAATCCTTATAAATGGGAGGCCCAAAGTAATATTTATAGCATCATACTCAAATAATGTTTTCATAGGTGTTAGCACTTGATCATGATACATGCCCATTATCACATCAAATTTTTTTCTATTTTTTTCTAAAAAAATTGTGTCCGCCGCAAAAGGTCCAGAGACTTTATAGTTAGAATTAGACAAATTTTTGATTGCAGGTTTGATAATTTTTTCATCTTCATTAAATAAATTTATACTTTCACAATGTGGATTTAACCCCGTTATTGCAATTCTGGGTTTTTTTTTAAAATATTGTTTAAAAAAACCATCAATTAATTGAACTTTTTCAAAAATTAATTTTTTATTAATTTTTTTAGCTACCATTTTTAGTGGTAAATGAGTTGTTAAAGGACAAACTGACAACTTGCTATTATAAATCAACATAGCAAATTTTTTTGATTTAGTTTTATTTGCTAGAAATTCTGTCACCCCTAAAAATTTTTTTTTTAAAAAAAATTTTTTGGAAATAGGTCCATTAATAAATTTGTTTGAAATATTTTTTTGTAATATCTTTAGAGCTAGATCAAATGATTTATAAATATAATCATTAGATTTTGTAGAAATTTTTTCAAATGCTTTTGATTGATTATAGTTAATATCAATCAAATTAATATAATGATTATCTAACCTTCCTTTTTTTAAATTTAAAAAATTTATTAATCTAATTTTTCTTTTTATCTTAAATTTTTTCATTTGGAGTTTTGCCAGTTTAAGAGAAGCAATTAAGACAAGAGGACTTTTATACTTTTTAAAAGACAATGCTTTAAAATAGATTTCAAAAAAAATACTGTTAGGCTCACCTGCTACAATTATGATTGGCTTATAAGTCATCTAAAATTAAATCTTTTTTAACCTTATTAAAGTATATATTAGAAAATTGATTGAGTTGTTCGTTAGTTTTATATCTAACTATTTCTTTAACTTTTTCATCTAAATTAAATTTGATTTCATATTCTTTTATATCTTCAATTTTTATAATTAAAAAACCTTGTGAGGTTCTTATTGGTTTAGAAATTTCACCAATTTTTAGAGTTTTGATTATATTTTTAATGTTATCATTTAAGTTATCTTCCTTAACCCATCCAATTAAACCTCCAAGAGAAGCAGTATCAGAGATACTATGAATTAAAGCTGCATTCTTAAATCCCGTTTGTTCTATATCAAAAATAATTTTTTCATATTTTTTTTCAAATTCAGATTTTTGAGTTATAGTAAAAACTATTTCTGAAAGCGATAACTCTCTTTGCATCTTTTTTTGTTTATTTTTTAATAAATTCTTTTTAATCTTTTCCTTATTAATATTTACTTTTGAACTAAATTTTTGAAAAATTATATCATTCCAAATTAATTCGATTGCAATCTTTTCTTTGGCAACTTTAAGGTTTAAATTATTATTATTAATATAATTTTCAAAATCATCTATTGAACTCAAGCCTTTTCGTGAATATCTATCTATAATAAATTTTAAAAGAAATTTATCTGCAACTTTAATCTCCTTGACATATTTCATTATTTCAATTTTCTTTATCTTATCTTTTGTAATTGAATTTTTTGCAATTTCTATTAATTCTTCTTCATTCAAATTGTTAACTTCTGGATTAAATACTTTTAGAAATTTTATTTCTTCATAAACATCAATTGAAGTAATTATCTCATTATTAATCTTAAATAATATTTTGTTTTCTAAAGCTTCTAAATTTACAATATTAAAAAATATTAATACAAAAATTGTAACCAAAAGTTTTACTTTTTTGTAAATATTCATAAAATTAATTTGCAACTTTTTGCTCTATAGATGTAAGGGGAATTAGTGTAATACTTAACATGAAATCTTCTGTTGGCTCTAAGTCTCTATCATTGTAGTACGTTTTGTTATATTTAATACCCGCAACTAGGCAATCATTTTTGTATTCATAGATTAGATCGTAATATTCAGTTAGATTTATTTCTCTATTTTTTCTTGTTCTAAATGAAATAAAATTTTGATCATCAAAATTAAACGTTGTTTTGTTTTCTAAAACATTTGAGCTTCCAATAGCTCCATTTTCCTCAATATAATTAAAAGTAGTTATAAAATTATTTTTTGAAATTGTTGTACCTAAAGAATTATATTGTACTTGATTTAAGTTACTATCAACTGAAAATTCATAATCTAAACTTATATTATCGTTAAAACTATTAGTTAATTTACCAAAATAATTAGAATTTGTTTGGTCTAGAGTACTGTTGGATGGGATTTCATTATTTGATTTTGTTCTTAGCACAGTCGCTAATTTAAATTCAAAATATTTATTTATATTATTTATTTTTTCTTTTTTATAATCTATTCCCAAGGTAAGATTTTCTCCTGACTCAAGAGTATCAATTAAACCGAGTCTATCTATATTAAATATGTTGTCGTTATTTATCCTTCTGTTTTCATCATTGTAATTTTTCATATTAGATGGATTAACCCTTAAAGATAATTTTGGATTTATAAAGTTAATGTAATTTTCGTCTATTTTACTAAGAGGAAAACTTGATTGTATTTCAAATATATTCATAATTTTTGTATGAGGACTGGCATCATATTCAATATTATTTTTTCCTGCCGTGATGGTATTTTTTAGATAGTAATTAAAGTTATTTTTAAAACCATTATTTGAGATTAAATCAAAGCTTTGAATAGTAAAATTATTAATCATTCTTGATCTAAGATTATTTGTATTTTTTAAAACATTATCTCCTTGAGATAAAAAGTTAAATGAACCAAAATCACTATTCTCAAAAAAAGCTTTGGAAAAATTATAATATGGTAAAACATATTGGTACCTATCACTATTAGTTTTGGATAAGTCTTCATATGAGGTAAATCCTGTATTTAAAGCAAATTCCTCATGTTCTAAATTCAACTCTATTTCAGATGTTAAAGTATCAAAATTTTCAGGCTTAAGTTCAGTATCGACAATATTGTTATCAAAAATTTTTAAATAAGTATCATTATTTACTTTTTGAATGGAAATATTCAATGAACTTTCTATAAAATTTTCAAAATCTAAATTTGAGTTGTATTTTGTGAACAAATGAAAAAGTGTATTTTTTTCATTAGTTGTTTTGGATTTATATCCATCAGTAATATTGAAGTCAGTGATGAAAAATGAATTTTTATTTTGTTGTCTATACTCATTTTGTAGCATTAAAATATTTTTTCCAAAGAAAGTTGGTTTAAATGTTAAATCTTTATTATCTGAAAGTATGTGAAAGTATGGTACTTGAAGTGAAGAACCTAAGATGTTTGAATTGTTAAAGTGCGGCACCAATAAACCTGACTGTCTTTTTACCGTTGGCCCAGGATGAAAAAATTTTGGAAAATAAATTATAGGTATATCGTAAACTTTTACTAAGGCATTATCATAATTTATTTGTTTTTTATCTTTATCATAAGTTACTTTATCAGCTTGAATAGACCATGGTGGACATTTATCACTTTTTTTACAACTAGTAAAAATACCCTTGTTAATTGTTGTGATTCCATTTTTGCTAGATGAAGAAATTCCTTTAAATCTTGGATCATTATTTTCATTACCAAAAATATCTTTTTTAAGACTAATATCAATATCTTGAGCAATATAACTTTGATCATTTAAGTTAAATATTGCTGATTTAAAAAAGTATTTATCACTGAAAGGTTGGTTGTATTTTGTATTAATAAAAATCTCTTCACCTTTTAAAATTTCATTTTCAATAGAGTAGCTAAATTTTTTTACTTCAAAAAGTGTTTGATTTTTTTCATCAATTATTGTTGTGTTATTATTAGAGCTTATAATTTTTTCATTTCTTAAAATTAAAATATTGTCTGTCTTAAAATTATAATCTGAATATATCAAAGAATTTGAATCTCCTTTAATCTCAATTTTTTCAATATCTTTGTAGTAAACTATATTCTCCGAGGATATTTTATATTCATTCTTCCTATCATTAATCGTTATGTTTCCATTTGCTTTAAGAATATTTTTTGTCTTGTCATATTCAAATTGATCGGCATTTATTGTTACTCCGTCATTTGTTGAAATTTGACCTCTTTTTTTTCCTATTATCTTATTTCCATTTTCAAGAATTTCTATTTGAGTTATGTCAAAGTTTAGTTGATCATCACTAAATGTAGTGGATGAGATTAAATTACTTATAAGTATTATGATTAGAATTGATATTTTATTTTGCATTTATATTTCTCATAAAAATCAAATTAATTAATGTAAAAATTAACAGAGGTATTAAAATTGAGGTATTTACGTTTATCTTCTCAGAAGTTCCCAGTATTAAGAAGAAATTATTAATATAATAAATTATCACTGATAAAAAAAGACCTATTATTATTTTTAAATTTTTATTTTTAAAACTTTTCGTGTTCATCATAATTATTCCAGAAAATATAAACATTAAACAAAAATAAAATGGAAAGGTGATTAATTTTAATAATTGAAGGTCTATTTCAGTTAATGAATAATTTAGTTTTTTATAGTTTTTTCTCATTTCAATTAATTCAAAAAAGGAAAGAGAAGACATGTTTGAGAATAAACTTTGTATTATTTTATAGTCAAAATTTGTATTGAATTTAAGTTCATCTTCAATTTTTCTGTTATTTTGGACATAAATTTCAGCATTTTTAATAATCCATTCTTTATTTGTAATATCAATTTTTTTTCCTTTAATATTTCTGATTATTTCATAATTTTTATCAAATTCAGAAATGTAAGCATCTAAAAGTTCGTTTTGATTAACTTTACCTGCATTAATCATTAAAGTTTTTTCGTTAAATATATCTTTAATCCAAAGTCCGTTGTTTGTGATTACAGCAAGATATTTATTGTCTTCAGTATAATTAGATTTTAAGCCTAAATATAAATTTTTTAAGTTTGATGACAGATTATAAAAAATAGTGATTATCAAAATACCTATCAAAAAAGTTGCAAAAGTTACTATAGAAAAAATTTTTGAATTTTTAAGACCTGAATATTTAAATATATTCATTTCATTATTGGAAAATAAATTATTAAAAAAAAATTGAGTTGATATTAAAATTATAAATGGAAACATTTCGAAGACAAAAATTGGAGTATTTATTAAAGACAGATAAAGAGGAAAAAAAGTATCAACTTCACTTTTTTTAAAAAATTCTAACTCAGAAAGTAAGTTAAGAACAAATATTAAACAAAAAAATACTAAAAAAACATTCAACAACGAAGTTAAATAATTTCTAATCAAAAATTGTGTATATGTTTTCATATTAATATCTTGAGACTCTAAATTTGAAAAAATATATTAAATAAAGTATTGCAATTAAGAATACCGGAAATAAAAAAAATTTAATATTTTCAAAAAAATTTTCTTTAATAAGTCTTATTGTCATTTCTGAGGTGATTATTGTGATCAATCCAACCAAAAAAATTAAAATTTGATACCTTGAATAGTTTGAATTTTCTTTTGATTTAAAAATTAATAATAAAGAAATTAATATTAAAACAGGAATATACATTGGTATAATAATTCTTTTATAAAGCTCTTTCAAAATATTATCAATATTATCTAATCTACAGTTTTCAATTTCAAAAGTATTGGCAAAATTAAAAAATTTCAGGTTCACTAAATTATGATAACATTTGACAAGATCTAATGTTGCAACTTCTTGTGTTTTTTTATAAGTAGTTGTATTATCATCAAAGTTGCTCAAGTTAAAATCTGTTTTTGAAAATTTAAAACTAGTTATTTTACCGTCATTCACACTTATAGTTTCACCTGAGTCTAGCTCAAGGAATTGATTATTTCCAATTTTTTTAAAACTACCTTTTTTTGCATAAGTAACTTGAAAATTATTACCTGATCCTTTTTTAAGATATATTTCCTCTAAATTTCCATTTTTATCTTTTGAGTTGCTATAAATAGTTAAATTTTTTACAGCGTCATTAAAAATTCTTGGTTTAATGAAACCTTCTAGATAATTCACTGTTGAAGTTCTTAGAAAAGATCTAGCTAAATCTTGAGTTTTGGGAACAACTAATACTGTAAGAAACATTTGAAATAACATAATTAGAAATGAAAATTTTATAAAAAAATTTATTAATTCAATTTTATTTATTCCAAAATTCCAAAAAATAATTAATTCATTTTTTAATTCATACTTTGCAATAATGTATAAAAAGCTAAAAAATAAAACGAAGGGAATAAGTTTTGTTATTATTTTTGGAAAATTTAATAAGGAAAAATTTAAATAAACTAAATAATCTCTTCCACCCTCAACGATTATATCTAGGAAATTTACTGCTTGAAATACCCAAATAATTATACCAAGGGAAAAAAGAGTTAAGAGAAAAAATACCAAACAATCTGATAATAATTTCCTAAATAATATTTTTTTCATTGAAATCTATCAAAATTATACTTATATATTTTCAACTATTAGTTTACAATTTAAATACAACCCAAAGTACATATATATTTGAAATGTCAATAAAAATAAGGTTAAAAAACAGTTTAAACGAAAAAAAAGTAAAAAATCACGTTTTTTTTACCAATCAAGATTTTAAGATTAATGGTTTGAGCAAACTGCCTATATTCAAAATATCCAATATTGTAAATAAGACTATTAACTCAAATAGAATAGATAAAAAAAACTTCTTATCATTCAATATTAACCCTTCTCAAAAAATAATATTAATTAAAATTGAGAATAATCAATCTTCTATCGATGTTGAGAAAATTGGTGCAGATTTCTACAGCTATTTAAAATCTAATTCATTTTTGAAATCAACATTTTATGAAATCAATATAAGAAATACTAATTCAAATAATCAATATTTTTTTGATGAATTTATTCATGGTCTAGAGTTAAAGTCTTATGAATTCAATAAATATAAATCTCAAAAAGAAAATAAAATATTTGAAATAGATGTTATTAATAAAAGTAAATCTTTTAAATTAAATAAAAATAAGAGATTTGGGTCTTTAATTGAGGGAATTAATTATACAAAAGATCTTGTTTCTGAGCCTGGGAACATCTTACATCCAGATGAATATGCAAAAAGACTCTTAAAACTAAAAAAATTTGGTTTAAAAGTAGATGTTTATAATAAAGCAAAATTAAAGAAACTTGGAATGAATGCATTACTAGGAGTTGGCCAAGGAAGTATTAGAGGATCATATTTAGTAACATTAGAATGGCGTGGAAATAAATCTAAAAAAAACCCATTAGCTTTTGTAGGGAAGGGAGTATGTTTTGACACTGGAGGTATTTCTCTAAAACCAGCAAAATTTATGGAAGATATGACTTATGACATGGCAGGTTCAGCAGTTGTGGTGGGACTAATGAAAAATCTTGCATTAAGAAAAGCAAAAATAAATGCTGTTGGTGTAGTTGGCTTAGTAGAAAATATGCCAGGAGGTAATGCACAAAGACCAGGTGATATTGTTAAATCTTATAGTGGCAAAACAATAGAAGTTTTAAATACAGATGCTGAAGGTAGATTAGTTTTAGCAGATGCTCTTACCTTTACTGAACAAAAATTTAAACCAGAGTTTATTGTTGATCTAGCAACATTGACTGGTGCAATTATTGTTTCTTTAGGTTCTGAATATGCAGGTTTATTTTCTAACAATGATAAATTATCTAAGCAACTTTTAGATTCAGGTCAAAAAGTTGAGGAAAAAGTTTGGAGAATGCCTCTCCATAAAAATTATGACAAACTAATAAATTCTAAAAATGCTGATATGCAAAATATAAACTATGTTGGTGGAGCAGGTTCAACTACTGCTGCTCAGTTTTTACAGAGATTCATTTTAAAAAAAACACCATGGGCTCATCTTGATATAGCTGGGATGGCTTTTTCAAAGTATGGAGGAGCATTAAATTCTGGTGGCGCTACTGGATTTGGAGTGAGATTATTAAATAAACTAATAGAGGATCATTATGAGTAACGCAGAGCAAACATTATCAATTATAAAACCAGATGCAGTAGAAAGAAATTTAGAAAATGAAATTAAACAAATGTTTAAAGATACTGGCTTTAAGATCGTAAAAGAAAAAAAAATACAAATAGAAAAATCAGAAGCTGAGCTTTTTTATAAAGTTCATGAGACCAAACCATTTTATAATGATTTATGTTCATATCTTTCGTCAGGTCCAATAGTAGTAATGATACTTGAAAAAGAAAATGCAGTACTAGGAAATAGGGAGCTAATGGGAGCGACCAATCCTCAAGAAGCAAAAGAAGGCACTATTAGAAAAAAGTTTGGTATTTCAATTGATAAAAATTCTGTTCATGGCTCAGATAGTGTTGAAAATGCTAAAATTGAAATAGATTTCTTTTTTAAAGATTAGTTAATATTTTCTTTAAAGCTTTTGGATACAATCTATGTTCCTGCTTTAATACTTTCCTTTTTAAAGAAACTGGATTATCTTTTTTTGAAACTCTTACTTTTTTTTGTAAAATTATTTTACCTGCATCTAATTTAGAATTTACATAATGGACTGTACAACCTGAAAATTTTTCCTTATTTTTAATTACACGTTCATGAGTATTTAAACCTTTGTATTTTGGTAATAAAGAGGGATGAATATTCAAAATTTTACCTCTAAATTTTTTAATAAAATTTTTTGATAAAATTTTCATAAAACCTGCAAGGCATACTAAATCAATCTCATTTATCTTTAATTCTCTAAGAATAATTTTTTCTGTGACTGACTTATTTCTAAAATTGTAAGTTTTCTTTTTTATATTAAACAATTTTGCAAATCTAAGACCTTTTGCTTTGGTATTACTTGAGATAACTAGATTAATTTTTATAGGAGAATTTTTTAATAAAGAAAATTTTATAAGATTTTTAAGATTACTTCCTGTGCCTGATATAAAAACTGCAGTTTTTACTTTTTTTAAGACCAATTGATTTTACCATTGAATTTTAATCTATTTTTTCGTTTAGATATTTTTCCAATGACATAGGGTTTGTAATTTTTTGAAAAATATCTACTTATCTTACTCAAATTTTTGGGGTTAACTATTAAACAAAATCCGACTCCACAATTAAATGTTCTTAACATTTCATTATCATTAACATTATTATTTTTAAGCCATCTAAAAATTTTTGAAATTCTAATTTTTTTTAAATCAATTTCCGCACAAAATTTTTCAGGAATTACTCTTTTAATATTGTCTGGCAAGCCACCCCCAGTAATATTTGCACATCCATTAATTAAATTTTTTCTAATTAAACTCAATATTTCTTTAACATAAATTTTAGTTGGTTTAATTAATTCCTTTTTTAAGAAAGTGTTTTTATTTATATTAATCTTATTTTTCTTAATTATATTTCTTACTAAGGAATATCCATTAGAATGAAGACCACTTGATGGAATAGCTAAAATTAGATCATTTTCTTTGATTTTATTTTTATTTAAAATTTTTTTTTCATCAACTATACCGACTGCAAATCCAGCTATATCAAATTTCCCCTTTTCATATGTCCCTGGCATTTCAGCAGTTTCGCCCCCAACTAAATTGCAATTAGATATATTGCAACCTTTTACGATACCTCTAATAATAGATTTAAGTTTAGGTAAATTAATTTTGTTGATTGATATATAATCTAAAAATAGAAGTGGGGTTGCACCTTGTACAATTAAATCATTAACACTCATTGCAACTAAATCAATTCCAATAGTATCATGTTTGTTAATAAGGTTTGCGATTTCAATCTTAGTTCCTACGCCATCAGTACATGCAACAATTTTAGGTCTTTTTACATTCTTTGGTAAATTTGATATTGAGCCAAAACCACCAATATTATTAAACTTTTTTTTGCCTCTTTTTTTTGTTGTTGTAGATGATATGAATTTAATAAATTTATCAGCAGCATCAATATCAACTCCACTTTTTTTATATGTAAATGAATTTTTATTCATTATTATAAGGCATGATAATTAGATTTAAAAAATATTTAAAAAACTTATATATTTTTTTTGTATTTCTATCCCTAACTTTATTTTTTTTTTCCACAGATAAAACTGACGCAAAATCTTTTAGTGTTGATAATATTGAAATTTCCAAGCCTTTCGAAATTAATTTTGATAAAAATAAGGTTATTGACAAAGGTTTCAAAAAAGCCTTTTCAGAGTTGATTTTTACAATAACAGTTTCATCGGATCATAAGGTAATTAAAAATACAAAATTAAATGAAATTAAAGGGATGATTGAATCTTTTTCAATTAAAGAGGAAAAATTTATTGATGAGGTTTATTATGTAAATTTGGGAGTTTCTTTTAACAAAAAAAAAATTTTTAAGTATTTGGAGAATAAGAATATTTTTCCATCAATACCACAAAGAAAAAAATTTTTATTTATTCCCATCATAATTGATGAAGATAAAGAAAATTTGTTAGTATTTTCAGAAAATGAATTATCTAACGAATGGAATAAATCAAATAAAAGTCATCATCTTATAGATTATGTTTTACCAGCCGAAGATCTTGAAGACTTTAATTTAATAAAAAAAAATTATGATTTAATTGAACAGTATGATTTTAAAGAAATAATAAATAAATATAATTTAAATGACTCAATTATTTCTTTAATTTTTAGAAATAAAAAAAATATAAGAATTTTATCCAGGATAACTGTTAATGATAATGTAGTTTTAAAAAATTTGTCATTTTCTGATATAGATTTTGATAACTTAGAAAAAAGAAATGAATTAATTGATAATCTAAAAATTATATATGAAGATTATTGGAAAAATTTTAATAAAATCAATACATCTATTAAATTACCCATTTATATAAAGGTTAAAGGTGATAATAATCTTAAAGTTTCAAATTTTGAAAAAACTTTGAGTAATATTAATTTAATTTATGACTATTTTATCTTGAAATTCGATAAAAATTTTATTTTTTATCAAATTATTTTTAATGGTACACCAAATAATTTTTTAAAATTTATGAAAAAGAATAATTTTAATTTAAATACCCAAAATAAAATATGGGTCTTAAAATGAAAGATTTAAACCAAGAAATAATTAAGTTTGATTATGATCAAAATTTTAAAGATGACGATTTTTATGTTTCCAAAAGTAATAAACATATCTTTGATTTTCTAATTAATTGGCCAAAATGGGAAAAAAATTTTCTAAATATAAGTGGAGAGAATTTCTCTGGAAAAACACATTTAGTTAATATTTTCTTAAAAAAATTTAAAGGAATCAAAATTGAATCAAATTTACTCAATAATGATGATTTAAAAAAGATTAAGGTTTATCAAAATATAGTTCTTGAGAATTTAAATGAGGATATAGATGAAAACTTGCTTTTTACTTTTCTTAATATAATTGAGCAAGACAATAAGTATTTGATCATAACATCCAAAAAACCAATTGTAGAATTAGATTTTAATTTGAACGATTTAAAATCGAGATCAAAAAACTTTCTTTTACAAAGTATAGAAAAACCTGATGATGAACTAATATTTGCTTTAATTTTAAAAAATTTGTCTGATCGTCAAATATCTTTAGATAAAAAATTAATTGAATTTATAATTAAAAGAATTGATAGATCATATGGAAAAATAATTGATTTTATATATAAGATTGATGAAGTGAGTTTAAAAAAAAAAAAATCTATTGATTTTAAAATAATCAAGGAAGTTTTGGGGGAATAGTTGAATAAATATAGAAGCCATACATGCAATGATTTAAGAAAAAATGATGTAGGTAACAAAGTTTTGATATCGGGCTGGATAAATAAGAAACGCGATCATGGAAATTTATTATTTATTGACTTAAGAGATAATTATGGAATTACTCAATGCATTATAGAGAAAGAAAATAAAAACTTTATTAATTTGGAAAAAATTCAACTCGAAACAGTTATCCAAATTGAAGGTTTAGTAGTTGATAGGTCAAAAGAAACAATAAATAAAGATATCGATAGCGGGGAAATTGAAGTTTCAATTAAAAATTTTAAAGTTTTAGGTGCTTGTAAAGAATTGCCTATGCCTGTTTTTAGTGATCAAGAATATGCTGAGGAGATAAGATTAAAGTATAGATTTTTAGATTTAAGAAGAAAAAAAATACATGAAAATATGATTTTAAGATCCAATGTCATTTCATTCATAAGAAGTGAGATGAATAAATTAGGTTTTTTAGAATTTCAAACTCCAATATTAACTTCCTCAAGTCCCGAAGGAGCAAGAGATTTTTTAGTTCCAAGCAGATTAAATCCTGGAAAATTTTATGCTTTACCCCAAGCACCTCAACAATTCAAACAATTAATAATGGTCTCTGGTTTTGATAAATATTTTCAAATAGCCCCATGTTTCAGAGATGAGGATGCGCGTGCTGACCGTAGTCCAGGTGAATTTTATCAATTAGATTTAGAAATGTCATTTGTTGAACAAGAAGATGTGTTTAATGTAGTAGAACAATTATTAGTCAATACATTTAAAAAATTTTCTAAACAAAAACTGATGTTAGAAAAATTTCCTAAAATTTCATATGCTGATGCACTTTTAAAGTATGGGACTGATAAACCAGATTTAAGAAACCCACTGATTATTAATGACATAACAGAAATTTTTTCTAGAGAAGATGTGTCTTTTGAAATATTTAAAAAACTCGTAAAATCAGGTTCTAAAGCTAGATGCATTGTCACTAAAAATACAAAAGATAAGCCTAGAAGTTTTTTTGATAATATTGATAAATGGGCAAAAAATGAGGGAGGATCAGGTTTAGCTTATTTTACAATTGAAGAAGGTAAAGAGATTTCGGCCAAAGGACCTATAGGAAAATTTTTTTCGTCAGACTCACTAAATGAAATGATGAAAATAACAGGAGCTGAAGTAGGAGATAGTGTCTTTTTGGCTTGTGGCAAACAACAAGAATTGGAAAGAATTACATCTTTGGCAAGGGATAAAATCGCTAAGGATTTAAATCTTATCGATGAAAATATTTTTGCATTTTGTTGGATCGTTGATTATCCAATGTTTGAAATAGATGAGCAAACGAAAAAGATCGGTTTTAGTCACAATCCTTTTTCTATGCCTCAAGGAGATATAGATAAAATTGATTTTAAAAATCCTTTGAATATATTGGCTTATCAGTACGATATTGTATGTAACGGAATTGAACTTTCGTCTGGAGCCATAAGAAATCATATTCCAGAATTAATGTATAAGCTATTCTCTATTGCTGGTTACGATAAAAAACAAGTTGATGAAAAATTTAGTGGGATGATAAATGCATTAAGTTATGGTGCACCTCCACACGGTGGTATTGCTCCTGGAATAGATAGAATTGTTATGCTTTTAGCAAACGAGAAAAATATAAGAGAAGTAACTATGTTTCCGATGAATCAAAATGCCCAGGATTTAATGATGAATGCCCCGTCAATTGTAGATGAAAATCAACTTAGAGAATTAAATTTAACTTTAAAACTAAAAAAATAGTCTATTTTTTTCCTTTAAGACTTATTTTAACATCAGATAAATCTACTAAATTCTTTTTATAATTGTTTCTTACAAATCCTTTACTTGTTATATCCTTCACTATTTTTAATAATTGACTTTGACCATCTAAATTTTGTTCATCTAAATTAGTTTTTTCAGTTGACCCAATAGCAGGCGTGTGAGCTAAATCTTCTCTATTTTGATAAGAAATTGCTAGTTCCCTAAATATATAATCCAATATTGAAGAAGCGCTGAGAATTCTATCATTCCCATAAACTTTTCCTGAAGGTTCAAATTTTGTGCCGACAAATGCACTTATAAATTCATCTAAAGGTACTCCATATTGTAATCCCAATGAAACTGCAATTGCAAAGTTATTCATTAGAGCTTTTACTAATTCTCCTTCTTTACTGGTATCAATAAAAATTTCTCCAATTTTTCCATCCTCATATTCACCCGTATGTAAATAAACTTTATGATCTCCAATAGTTGCCTTTTGAATATAACCTTTTCTTCTATCTGGCATACTGAATCTTTTTCCAGCTTTCTCCGTGTTATTATCTTTTGATTTAATTAATTTCTCTAAATTTTTAGAGGATGTTTCTTTATTATCTGGTAAAAGATCAAATTTTTTATTTTCAACAACTTTTTTATTATTTGGATCAAGACTTTTAGTTTTTCTATTATCTAATTTAACATCTAATACTTCGAAACTTCCATCATCTCTTTTTTCAAGATTTTTAAGTTCAGTTTCATTTATATCTTCCAAGTAATGATTTACTTTAAAAGTACATGTGTAATATGTTTCAACTAAATATTTTGCCATTTAACCCCAATTTTTTTAAAATTAATTTGAATAATGAATCAATTAATTTATATACAAAAACAAATTTTAGTCTAATTTAAATTATACAATTTAAAATTGAAAAACTTAAATTTTTTATGTTGACACTTTTTAAAAAAATTTTCACTTGGTGGAATCAAGATACACTTGGAACAAAAATTAAAACAATTTTATCTGGAAAATTTGTTGGAAAAGATCATTTAGGCAACAAATATTATGAGAGTAAAAGTGGAAAAAGATGGGTTATTTATGCAGAGGAAGTTGATGCATCAAAGATACCCGTAGAGTGGTATTCATGGATTCATTTTACACCGAATAAAATTGAAAAAAATCATGATCTTAAAAAATATGATTGGCAGAAACCTCATCAATCAAATTTAACAGGTACGGAGTTAGCTTATTATCCAAATAAAAAAAGAGATGCTATTAAAAAAAAATACAAAACTTGGAAAAATTAGTTTAGGTTTATTATTTCCTGTTTTATTTTTATTTAATTCCTTTGAATTAAAAGCAAATGAAAATTTAGAGGGAAGTTTTACTAATATAAAAATTTTAGATAAAATTTCTTCAAAAAATTTTTTGTTAAAACTAGAGAATGGTCAGGATATAAAATATAAAGATCTTTTAATTAAAAGCTTGAAATGTAAAAATTCAGAGTTTGACGACAATCCAGAAATTACCGCATATATTCAAGTAAGAGATTTAACAAGTAAAAACAAAAATGATGTTTTTGTTTTTAATGGATGGATGTTTTCCTCAAGCCCTTCAATAGCACCCTTTGATCATCCAGTTTATGATATATGGTTAGTTAGTTGTTATTAAATTATTTTTTCATTATCAAGCCAGCTAACATTAAAATCTGAATTGATAAATTTTTTGTGATTTAAAAGTTTTTTGTGTAATGGAATAGTTGTGGTAATACCCTCAATTACAAACTCATCTAAAGATCTATTCATTCTTTGAATAGCTTCAACTCTATTCCGTCCATGACATATAAGTTTACAAACCATACTGTCATAATATGGGGTCACTTTATAACCCTGAAATATTGCACCATCTACTCTAGTTCTAAAACCAGAGGGTTGGTGACACATGCCTATAGTTCCTGGTGATGGTTGGAAATTTTTACTTGCATCCTCTGCGTTTATTCTGCATTCAATAGCGTGGCCTCTTGGATTGATATCAGACTGTTTTAAAGCTGTTTCGCCTGTAAAAGCAATATGAATTTGTTCTTTAATGATATCAATACCTGTTACCATTTCAGATACTGGGTGTTCAACTTGAACTCTTGTATTCATTTCTAAGAAATAAAATTTTCCATCCTCATAAATAAATTCTACAGTTCCAGCACCTTCGTAACCAATTTTACTAACCATATTTACAGTTTTATTAAAAAGATTTTTTCTTATTTCATCAGTTAATACAGGACTTGGTGTTTCTTCGATTAATTTTTGATGTCTTCTTTGAACTGAACAATCTCTCTCATGTAAATGAACAGTTCTATTTTTACCTGATAAAATTTGAACTTCTATATGTCTCGGGTTTTGAAAAAATTTTTCAATATACACCTCATCATTACCAAAATATTTTTGCGCCTCTGACTTTGCTGTTGAAAAAAGTTTTTCAAAATCTTCTTCTTTATGGACAATCTTCATTCCTTTTCCGCCTCCACCTCCTGAAGCTTTTATTAGAACCGGAAAACTAATTTTTTTACATAGTTTCTTCGCTTCTTTAATATCTTTTACACCACCTTCTGAACCTTCAATTACAGGTAATCCATTTTCTTGAGCAATTTTTTTTGCTTGAATTTTGTCACCCATCATTTTTATATGTTTTGATGATGCACCGATAAATTTAATTTTGTTTTCCTCTAATATTTTAGCAAAGTTTGCATTTTCAGATAAAAATCCATAACCAGGGTGAACAGCTTCCGCTCCAGTTAAATCAACCGCTGATAATAACGCTGGAATATTTAAATAGCTATTTGCTGGTTGATGTGATCCTATGCAAACACTTTCATCTGCTAAACGAACGTGCATGCTGTCTCTGTCAACATCCGAATGTACTGCAACAGTAGAAATTCCCCACTCTTTACAAGCTCTAATTACTCGTACAGCGATTTCTCCTCGATTTGCGATTAAAATTTTTTTGAACATTAATCTAAAACAACTAAAACTTGACCAAATTCAACTGGTTGACCGTCCGAAACAAGTATTTGTTTTACAACACCGTCTGAGGTTGAAGGAACGTGATTCATTGTTTTCATAGCTTCAACAATCATAATAGTATCACCTTTTTTAATTTTTTTTCCAACTTCTACAAATTTTTTAGCTCCTGGTTCTGGAGCATGATACGCAGTGCCAATTATTGGCGAAGTAACTTCAATGCCCGAACTAATATTAGATGATACTTTAGGATCATCAACTTGAGCAGATTTATTTTGAATTGGTATTGTTCGATTATTTATAGAAACATTATTTTTAGAAACTTTAATTTTGGTATCCTTTTCTGTGTATTCTAGTTCAGTTAGATTAAATTCATCTAAACAATCTGTTAATTCTTTTATAATTTTTTTATCAATTTTCATTTTTTTAGTAGGTTTTGCATAGAAATTATGGCTAAAATATAACCTTCAGAACCTAATCCGAATATTCCACCTGTAACAATATCACTTATAAGAGATTTTTGTCTAAATTCTTCCCTTTTATATATATTTGATATGTGTAATTCAATTATTGGCTTCTTAAATAAGCTTAATGCATCTCTTATTGCAACCGAAGTATGTGTAAACGCAGCAGCATTAATTACTATACCGTCAAAATTTTTTCTGGCATCTTGAATAATATTTACTATTTCCCCTTCGATATTAGATTGAGTAAAATTAACCTTCAAACCTAGTTCTTTTGATTTTCTTAAACAGTTTTCTTTTAACTCATCAAATGTAATTGATCCATATTGTGATTGTTCTCTTTCACCTAATAGATTAAGATTAGGACCATTAATAATAATTATTTTATTATTCATCCAGCTCTTATATACGATGAAAAAAGTAAAAAAAATAAAAATTAAAGTAAATGGTAAAGTTAAAACTTTGCAATATAGAACTAAGTTGAGTAAACTTGTTGAAAATTTAAATATACCAATAAAAAAAGTAGCAATAGAAGTAAATCAAGAGATAGCAGATAAAAAAAAGTTAAATAAAATAATATTAAAAAATAATGATAAAATTGAAATAGTTCATTTTATTGGAGGTGGTTAATTTGAATAAAGATAAATTTAAAGTTGCAAACAAATCATTTAAATCAAGATTGATTGTAGGAACAGGAAAATATAACAATATGTCTCAGTGCGCTAAAGCAATTAAGCTTTCAGGCGCAGATATCGTTACAGTGGCAGTAAGAAGAGTAAATATAAATGATAAAAGAAAACCCTTATTGATGGATTTTATAGATCCAAAAAAAATAACTTATTTACCTAACACCGCTGGATGCTTTAATTCCGAAGAAGCATTAAGAACTTTACGATTAGCTAGAGAAATTGGAGGCTGGAAATTAGTTAAGCTGGAAGTTTTAGGAGATAAAAAAAATTTGTTTCCTGAAATGATTGAAACTCTTAAATCAACTGAAATTTTATCAAAAGAAGGATTTGAAGTAATGGTTTATTGCAATGATGATCCATTAATGGCGAAGAGATTAGAAAATGCTGGTGCATGTGCGATTATGCCTTTAGCAGCACCAATTGGTTCAGGATTAGGTATTCAAAATAAAATTAATATTAAAATAATTAGAAAACAAACAAAATTACCATTAATTATTGATGCAGGACTCGGTCAAGCATCTGACGCAACGATTGCTATGGAACTTGGTTGTGATGGTGTTTTAGTAAATACCGCTATTGCAAAAGCTAAAAAACCATTTGATATGGCTTTAGCTTTCAAAAATGCAGTTATAGCAGGTAGACAATCATATCTTTCAGGTAGAATTGAAAAAACATTAATGGGAAATGCATCATCTCCAAAAAAAGGAACTATTTAGCTTTTTTGTAGAATTTTTTTTTTCTAAAAGTTTTTTTCTTAAATTTTTTCTTATCTTTTAATTCAATAATATTATTATTTGTTTTTTGCAGTTCAAGATTCTTTAGTTTTTCGAAATGCTCAATTAGTTCTATAGTTTTTTTTGATTTATTTTTTACATCAATAATATATTCTGGGATGATCAAACTATTATCTGAAATAATATCTATTTTTAATTTATTTTTTTTTTCAAAATAAGTTAGATCTTCAATAAAGTTTTCCTTTAGGAAATCTGAAATTTTTTTGCAAACTTTTAAATCGACGAATTTTGCTTTATTAAGAACTGCTTTTAATTCAACTAATTTAAGAATTTTAAGTGCAAATGACTCATCAGTTAAATTTATTTTCCATTTTACCGCACTTTCTCTAAGTCTTTGTCTAGACATCTCCAATAGCCCAAAATTTGATATTCTTCCAATTTGAATTCTAGCTCTATCAGGTCTGCATTTTTCTTTTAACCTTCTTTCAACTAATTTTCGATTTCCGAAGCTTAACATATCGATAAAATCAATGATAATTAATCCAGATAGATCTCTAATTTTTATTTGTCTAGCAATCTCGTCAGCAGCTTCTAAATTTGTATCGAGAGCAGTACTTTCGACATTTTTTTGTTTAATTGAGCTCCCAGAATTAACATCAATTGAAACTAAAGCTTCAGTAGGATTTATAACTAAATACCCACCTGAATTTAATTTTATTTCAGATTCAAAAATTTGATTTAATTTTTGCTCTATGCTTTCCTCAATGAATAAAGGTTTCTTTCCTCTATATTTCTTTATTTTCTTAACGTGTGAAGGCATCATCATTTTCATAAAATTTTGTGCTTTTTTGTACCCCTCATTGCCTTCGACTATTATATTTTTAGTATTTTCATCATACATATCTCTTAAAGTTCTTTTAATTATTTCACTTTCTTGATGTATTAGTGATGGAGCTATAGATCCAAGAGCATTATCTTTTATTTGATTCCAGTTATTTATTAGAGTAGTTAAATCATGATTAATTTCATTTTTTGTCTTATTGCTACCTGCTGTTCTAACTATTAAACCCATTTCTTTTGGAATTTCGATTTCATTTAAAATAGATCTTATTTTTTTTCTGTCTGCAGGATTAAATATTTTTCTGGAAATTCCTCCACCCTTTGAAGTATTAGGCATTAAAACTATATACTTACCAGCAATTGATATAAAAGTACTTAGTGCAGCACCTTTTTGTCCACGTTCATCTTTTATTACTTGAACTAATATAACTTGATTAGGTTTAATAACTTCTTGTATTTTGTATTTTTTAAATCTGAATTTGTTTTCAGATTTTTTTTCTTTTTCAGTTTCTAAATTTTCTTTTTCTTCTGCAGCTTTTTTTTCAATTGGATCTTCAGTTTCTAATTTTCCCTCTGCTAAATTTTCTTCTTCTTTAGCTTCGACTTTCTTTGATAACTCTTCTCTTACTCTTTCTTCCTCTTGTTTAATTATTTCTAGGTCGCTTTTTGGTATTTGATAGTAATCAGACTGAATATCATTAAATGACAAAAATCCATGTCTTTCTCTACCAAAATCTACAAAAGCAGCTTGTAAAGATGGTTCGATACGACTTACTTTACCCAAGTAAATATTATTTTTAATAAGGTTATTCTTTAAACCTTCATACTCATAGTCTTCAATATTATCACCTGACTTGAGTACAACTCTAATTTCATTCGGATGCGATGCATCAATATATAAATTTTTTTCCATAAAGTGTTTTTTGATTGTTTCATAAATAATTAAAAATTTTGTTTATATTCTTATGCCTTATCTTTAACAAATTCCGATATATAATGGAAACAAAATGAATAGAATAATTAAAAATATATTTATTGGTTTTCTTAGTTTTTCATTAATATCCCTGATTCTTATTCTGGGTATTTTGTGGAATTTTTCAAATAATATACCTGATTATAAATTTTTAAAGAGTTATAAACCACCAGTCTCAAGTAAAGTCTATTCTGGAAATGGAGACCTTGTTGCTGATTTTTCAAAAGAAAAAAGAATTTTTGTTCCATATAGTTCAATACCTCAAAATGTAATCAATTCATTTTTATCAGCTGAGGATAAAAATTTCTTTTCACATCCTGGAGTAGATGCCAAAGGAGTTTTAAGAGCAGTTATTAACAACATTAAAAATATTTTGACTTCAAAAAGATTAGAAGGTGCATCAACAATTACACAACAAGTAGCAAAAAACTTTTTGTTAACTAATGAAGTAAGTTTAAATAGAAAAATAAAAGAGGCAATTTTAGCTTTCAGAATTGAAAGAGCATTATCTAAGGAGAGAATATTAGAATTATATTTGAACCAAATTTATCTTGGAAGTGGCGCTTATGGTGTAGCTGCAGCTAGTTTAGAATATTTTGACAAATCTATTAAAGAACTGGCTTATGAAGAAGCAGCTTTATTAGCTGCATTACCAAAAGCACCAAGTAGATATAATCCATATAGAGATATTGATTTAGCTAAATTTAGAAGAAATTTAGTCTTAAAAAATTTATTTGATAATAATTTCATAACTAATGATGAATATAAAATTTTAAAAAAAAAAAGCATAGAACTAAAAAAAAATAAAAGAGTTTTTTTAGAAGATTCTCAATATTATATTGAAGATGTTAGAAAAAATATAATTGAAATTCTTTCTTATGAAAAAGTTTACAATCAAGGTTTTAACATTAATACTCCAATAAATTTAGAACTTCAAAAAATAGCAACTGATTCTCTTAGAAATGGATTAATTGAATACGATAAAAGAAAAGGTTGGCGAGGGCCACTTCTTAATAAGAACTACTCAAAAAAATGGTATAAAGGTTTAGAAAAATATAATTTAGAAAAATCTATAAATTGGAAAATTGCTATTATAACCAAAATTTCTAAATTTTCTTCAGAAATTGAAACCGAAGATAAAGTTAAAGGTGTAATTGATTATAGCGATATTTCTTGGACCAAAAAAGAATTTGATGAATTATTAAAAGAAGGCGATGTAGTTTACGTTGAAGAAATTAAAAATAATAGATTTAGTTTAAAACAAATTCCAAAAATCAATGGAGGAATAGTTGTAATGGACCCATACACCGGGAGAGTTATGGCTTTAAGTGGAGGATTTAGTTTTAAAAATAGTGAGTTTAACAGAGCATCTCAGGCGTTACGTCAACCAGGTTCCGCGTTTAAACCTTTTGTTTATGCACTTGCTCTTGAAAACAACTACACACCATCTTCATTAGTTTTAGATGCCCCGTTAGTTTTAGATCAAGGCTCAGATCTAAAGATGTGGAAACCTGAAAATTACGGAAAAAAATTTTATGGACCTTCAACTTTGAGAGTTGGATTAGAAAAATCAAGAAACCTCATGACAGTAAGGATCGCTCAAAACTTAGGTGTTGATAAAGTTGCAAATTTTTCAAAAGATTTAGGTATTTATGAAAATCCTGAAGAACTATTATCAATTTCTCTTGGATCTGCAGAAACTACATTACTAAAATTAACTTCAGCATATTCAGCTTTTATCAATGGAGGAAAACTAGTTTCACCGATTTTGATTGATCGTGTTCAAGATAGTGAGGGAAATACTATTCTAAATAATGAAAAAAGGGCTTGTTTCAATTGTGATCAAATATCTTTTTTAGGAAAAGATTATCCTAAAATAAAGAATGATTACAAACAGATATTTTCTGCTCAGACTGCATACCAAATTACTTCTTTATTAGAGGGAGTAGTAAAAAGAGGAACTGGAAAAAAATTGAGAGATCTGAATCTTAATTTAGCTGGTAAAACAGGAACTACAAATAAGAATACAGACGCATGGTTTATAGGATTCACATCTAATTATGTAATTGGAGTTTATGTGGGTATGGATAATCCACAGCCATTAGGAAAATTTGAGACAGGTTCCAAAACTGCTCTACCTATTTTTAAAAATTTTGTAAAAAAAGCAATTAAAAAATCTGACGCAAGACCTTTTAAAGTTGCTGATGGCATTACTATGATGGTAATCGATCCATCAACAGGACAAAAAGCAAAATTTACTTCAAAAAATACTATACTTGAGGCTTACAAAAGTAAGAATGTTGTTAACGGTGAAATATTATATTCAAATAATAATAGATTAGATATGAATAATATATTAAAGTTTTATTAATGGACTACAAATATATAGATTTTAAAAAAGAAATAGAAAAGATAAATCAAAGAGTTAAGGAGTATCTTTGATAAAAACGAAATCTATTTAAAATTGGAAAATTACAACAAAAGTATGCTTGAAGCCAATTTTTGGCAAGATAAATCAAATTCAACAAAAATTTTGAAAGAGAAAAAATTATTTGAAAACTTGATAAATTCTTACGAAAATTCATTAAATAAATTAAATGATTTAGATGATTTAAATAAACTTGCTGTTGAAGAAAATAATATCAATATACAAAATGAAATTTTCGAAAATATAAAAGATCTTAGGAAAATTGTTAAAAAAAACGAAATTAAATGTTTTTTATCAAATGAGACAGACTCATTTAATTGTTATATAGAAATTCATGCTGGAGCAGGGGGCACTGAAAGTCAAGATTGGGCAGACATGCTAAGAAGAATGTATTTAAAATGGTCTGATAACAAAAAGTTTAAATCAGTTTTAATCAGTGAACATAAAGGAGATGAAGCTGGAATTAAATCCTCAACTATCAAAATTGAAGGTGATTATGTTTTTGGTTGGTTAAAAAAAGAGTCTGGAATCCATAGATTAGTTAGAATATCGCCATTTGACTCTGGAGCTAGACGTCATACTAGCTTTGCTAGTATTTGGGTTTATCCAGTTATTGATGAAAATATTAATATTGAAATTCTTGATAAAGATTTAAGAATTGATACTTATCGATCAAGTGGAGCAGGTGGCCAACATGTTAATACTACAGATAGTGCAGTAAGAATTACACACCTTCCCTCAAAAATAGTAGTTCAATGTCAAAATGAAAGATCTCAACATAAAAACAAAGAAACATGCATGAATATGTTAAAAGCAAGACTTTATGATTTTGAAATAAAAAAAAAAGAAAAAGAAAGTGAAAATACAGAGTCTTCAAAATCCGAAATTGGCTGGGGACATCAAATAAGATCTTATGTTTTACAACCATATCAATTAGTAAAAGACAATAGAACAAGTTTTGAAAGCACAAGTCCATCTAAAGTTTTAGATGGTGAGATTGATGATTTTTTAGAACAATCTTTATATCAAATTAAATGAAAGTAATATTAAAATTTACAATAGTTCTATTTTTTTTTTTAATAGTTTCAGTTTCTTATTTAAGTTTATTTGGAATCGAGACGGATAGATTTAACAATCAAATATTAAGTAAAATAAAAAAAACTGATGAAAAAATTGATATTGAATTAAAAAAAATTAGATTAGTTTTAGATCCATTTAGATTTAAATTAAACATTAAAACAGTTGGATCTAAACTAAAAAAACAAAACAAAATAATTGAACTCGAGAATATAAAAACTCAAATATCCATAAAATCAATAATTACAAATCAATTTTCAATCGAAAATTTAGAAATTTCGACAAAATCTTTAGAGATTAAAAATTTGATATCATTTATAAGAACTTTTGAAAATTCACCTGAATTATTTATATTAGAAAAAACCATTAATAAAGGATACTTAATAGCAGATATAAAATTGGAATTTGATACTAACGGAAAAATTAAAAATAATTATAAAATTAATGGATTTATCAAAGATACAAAATTATCTATTTTAAAGAGATACAATATTCAAAAGTTTAATTTAATTTTTGAATATCAAAAAGATAATCTATATTTAAGTGACATTTCTTTTTTACTAAATGATTTAAATTTTTTGTCCAAGAAAATTCTGTTGAAAAAAAATAACAACAATTATCTAATCGAAGGAAATCTTAATCATAAATTAATTAATGTTGATCAAAAAAATTTAGATTTATTTATTAAGCCTATTTTTCCTAAATTAAATATAAAAACAATCAAATTCAGCTCTGACAGTTCTTTCTTGATAGAAATAAGTAAAAAATTTGATTTAAATAATTTTGAAATTAAATCGGAAGTGTTGATCGATGAATTTTCAACAATTAATGATTATGACTTAAAAGATATTTTTCCAAATATAAAAAAAGAAATTTTGTTTTTGAACAACAAATTATCAATAAATTATAAAAAAAATTATTTTAATATAATTGGAAAAGGAGATGTTTTACTTCAAGATAAAAATGATAATTTAGAATTCTCTATAAATAAAAAAGATGATGTTTTGAACTTTAAAAGTTCTTTGAAAATAAAAGATAACCCTTTTTTAATAGATTTTCTTAATTATAAAAAAAATAAAAAAAAAGAAACATTTATTCAGTATGAAGGAAAACAAAATATAAATAATGAAACTTTGATTAAGAAATTTTCTTTGAATGAAGGTAAAAATAAAATTGAATTAAAGAATATAATATTTAATAAAAAATTTAAAATTATAAAATTAGATTCAGTAAAGTTAGACTATATTGATAAAGATAATCAAAAAAACTTAATAAATCTTAATAGAAAAAAAAATTTATATCATCTAAAAGGCTCTTACTTTAATGCAAACAAACTGATTAATGATTTATTATTTGATGAAAATAAAAATTCAAAAATTTTAAATATAAATAGTAGAATATTAATAGATATAAATAAAATTCAATTAGATAATGAATATTATTTATCAAGCTTTACTGGAGATATTTTTTATAAAAACAAAGAAGTTGTTAAAGCTAATTTGAATGGGATTTTTTCAGATAATAAAAAATTAAAATTCACAGTCAATACTAATGAAGATAATAAAATTACTACATTATTTGTTGATAAAGCAGAGCCAATAGTTCGTAGATATAAATTTATAAAAGGTTTTGATGAAGGATCGCTTGACTTTTATAGTACAAAAAAATTTGACGAATCTATTTCACAATTAAAAATTTATGACTTTAAACTCAAAGAGTTACCTGCATTAACAAAAATTTTAACTTTAGCATCATTACAAGGAATTGCTGATATTTTATCAGGAGAAGGAATTCGTTTTGATGAATTTGAAATGAATTTTAAAAATAAAGGTAATTTAATGACTATCGATGAAATTTATGCAATTGGTCCAGCAATTTCTATTCTTATGGAGGGTTATGTTGAAAAAAACAAACTTATAAGTTTAAGAGGAACATTGGTTCCTGCTACAACGATAAATAAGTTTATTGGATCTTTACCAGTCTTGGGTAAAATATTAGTAGGTTCAAAAACTGGTGAAGGCGTGTTCGGTGTAAGTTTTAAAATTAAAGGTCCACCTAAAAAATTAGAAACATCCGTAAATCCAATTAAAACATTAACTCCGAGATTTATAACAAGAACTTTAGAAAAAATTAAGAAAAACTAATTTAACTCCATTTTAATATGCCTTTTTTTTCCAACTGAGAGTTTTAAATAATCATTATGGAAAAGTTCATTTGTAATAATCAATTTTTCATTTGATATAATTTTATCATTAAGTTTAATAGCATTCCCTTTAATTAATCTTCTGATTTCACTTTTTGATTTTTCTAATTTAGATAAAATCACTAAATCAATAATTGTAATTTTATCATTAATATCTTTTTTTTTAATTTTAATTGAGGGTAAATTGGAGCCAAGTGAAGTACCTGAAAAAGCTTCTTTGGCAGCTTGTTCTGAATTTTGTGCAGCTTTTTTACCGTGAAGCATAGCAGTCGTTTCATTTGCTAACTTAATTTTAAGTTGATTAATATTAGAGTCTTTTATTTTTTCTATCTCTTCAGTATTTAAATCTGTAAACATCTTTAAAAATTTAATTACATCTCTATCATCAACATTCCTCCAGAACTGCCAATAGTCATAAGATGATAATAATTTCTCATCCAACCAAACTGCACCTGTTTCTGTTTTACCCATTTTAGCTCCTGAAGCTAATGTAATCAAAGGAGTAGTTAACCCGTAAGCTTGATTTCCTGAATATCTCTTAATTAGCTCAGTTCCATTTACGATGTTACCCCATTGATCTGAACCTCCAATTTGTAAAGAACAATTTTTTTTTTTATTTAATTCTAAAAAATCATAAGCTTGCAAAATCATATAATTAAACTCCATATAACTCAAAGATTGCTCTCTATCCAATCTAGTTTTAACACTTTCAAAAGTAAGCATTTTGTTAATTGTAAAATGCTTTCCAATATCCCTTAAAAAGGAAATATAATTTAAATCTTTGAGCCAAGAATAGTTATTTACAAAAATGGGTTTCGTTTTTTGGTTATTGTTGTCTAAAAATTTTTTTAAAATTTTTTCAATACTTTTGATATTTTTATCTATTTCTTTTTCAGTTAGTATCTTTCTTGTTTTATCTTTTCCTGAGGGGTCTCCAATTCTAGTAGTACCCCCACCTAATAACACTATTGGTCTGTGTCCATGTTTTTGAAGAAGTCTTAAACACATAATTTGAAGTAAGCTCCCAACATGTAGGCTTTCAGCAGTACAATCAAAACCAATATACCCCTTAATTTTTTCTTTATTAAGCAAATCAGATAATTCTTCTTCGCTTGTACATTGATAGAAATAACCTCTATCTTTAAATTCTTTTAAAAATTTATTCATAAGTCTATAGTTTCACAATATACATTATTTATTAAAAAAAAATAAGAATGGGAAAGATTTACACAGCATTAGGCTTGATGAGCGGAACATCTGGAGATGGAGTGGATGCTTCAATAATAAGTTCAGATGGAATTGATCAATATAGTGAAATTTTAAATAAATATTTCAAATATGATCAAAAAATATATGAAAATCTTCATAATTTAAGAGATAAAATCATGAAATTCAATGATCTTAAAAAAAATGAGAATGAGATTAATGTTCTAGAGAGAGAAATAACATTATTTCATGCAAAAATTGTAAATGAAATTCTAGATTTAATTGATAAAAAAATTGATTTTATAGGCTTTCATGGTCAAACTATTTATCATAATCCATCAGAAAAAATCTCAAAACAATTAGGAGATGGTAATTTACTATCTCAACTAACAAAAAAAACTGTAATTTATAATTTTAGACAAAATGATATTAAAAACGGTGGAGAGGGAGCTCCATTAACTCCAGTATTTCACAGATTAATTGTCAAACAAAAAAAAATAGAATTGCCTACCTGTATCTTAAATATTGGTGGTATTGCAAATATTACTGCAATAGAGGAATACAATATAAATAATTTATTAAGCAGAGATTTAGGACCAGGAAATTGTTTAATTGATGAATGGATAAGAAATAACTCAAAAGGTAAATTTGATAATAATGGAGAAATTGCAAAAAGTGGTAAAACAAATGAATTAATCTTAAATCAGGCTTTAGATAATTTTGATAATATAACTAATCAAAATACTTTATCTTTTGATACTAAAGATTTTAGTTTAAGTTTTGTTAGAGGCTTAAGTCTAGAAGATGGGACTGCTACATTGACTGATTTCACTGGAAGAATAATTGGAGCAAGACTTTTAAGCTTTTTATCCAAACCACCAGAAGATAAATTATGGAAAGTTTTAGTTTGTGGAGGAGGTCGAAAAAATAATACTTTATTGAAAGTGATTAAAAACACAGTGCAAAAATATCTAGTAATTCATTCTATCGATGATTATGGAATTGATGGAGACTATGTAGAGGCTCAAGCATTTGCTTATCTTGCAATCAGATCTTTTCTAGGATCACCTATTACTTTTCCTCTGACAACTGGGTGCAAAGATTCTTGCACTGGTGGCGTGATAGTAGAAAACTTTTAATAAAGAGCAGTTTCTTTTTTAATATATTTATCTAAATATTTTTTTAAATTATTTTCAGATTTTGAAAAAAAATGATTTGCATCCGCAACTGACTGAAATTCAACTTTAATTCCTTTTTGTGCACTTAATCTTTTATTTAATTCATTAATATATTGGACAGGCACTAATTCATCTTTTTTTCCATAAATTATAAGACCGGAAGTTGGACAAGGTGACAAAAAAGAAAAATCATAAACATTTGGTTGAGGTGAAATTGCGATAAATCTGTTTATTTCAGGTCGTCTCATTAATAATTGCATTGCTATTAAAGATCCAAATGAAAATCCAGAAACCCAACATTGAGAATTATCAAAATTTTCTCTTTCTAACCAATCTAAAGCTGCTGCAGCATCAGCCAACTCACCTTGACCATTGTCAAATTCACCATCACTTTTACCAACACCTCTAAAATTTACACGACAAACTGAAAAATCATTTTCCATGAAAGTATGAAAAGTTTCTACGACAATTTTATTATTCATTGTGCCTCCATACTGTGGATGTGGTTGTAAAATTAAAACTATTGGTGAGGTATTCTTTTTACTTTTATAATATCTTGCCTCGAGTCTTCCTGCGGGTCCTGGAATAAAAACTTCTAATATTTTGTTATCCATAATTGTTATTGATTATTATTCTCAAAAAAAATTACATTTATCATAACTGCGTGACAAAATGTTAGTCTTTTTTTAACCATGATACTTGACTATTTTAGTCAGGTTTATATATACCCAGTAAAATAAAGGATTATGAAACTTACATCTAAAGGTAGATATGCTGTGATGGCTTTAGTAGATCTGGCAAGATTTGATAATATTAACCCAGTTTCTTTAAGAGATATTTCCTTAAGACAGGGTATTTCTCTGGATTTTTTAGAACAAATTTTTTCCAAATTAAGAAAAAATGAAATAGTTCAAAGCGTTAGAGGCACTCAAGGCGGCTATATTTTAAATAAAAAAGCCAAAGAAATCAAACTTACAAATATTTTTGATGCAGTAGATGAAAAAGTAAAAACTGTTCAATGTAAGAAAGAATCTAAAAAAGGATGTAATGGAAAATCAACAAAGTGTCTTACTCATAATCTTTGGGATGAATTAGAAAACCATATAAATAATTTTTTTAAGGAAAAAAGTTTAGAAGATTTAGTTAAAGATAATAATGAAAGAAGAATTTAAAATGGATACAAGAGAAAAAGAAATAGAAAATTTAAAAGATTATAAATACGGTTTCACTACAGACATAGAAAACATTAAAGCACCCAAAGGTCTAAATGAAGAAGTGATTAAGTTTATTTCTAAAATTAAAAAAGAACCAAAATGGATGTTGGATTTTAGATTAAAAGCTTTTGAAAGATTTAAATTATTAAAAGAACCTAATTGGCAAAAACCAAAATATCCAAAAATTGATTATCAAGATTTATATTATTATTCTGCTCCTAAAAGTATGAAAGATAAACCTAAAAGCCTTGATGAATTAGATCCAAAACTTTTAGAAACTTATAAAAAACTTGGAATTCCATTACAAGAGCAAGCTCGTTTGAATGGTATTGCAGTTGATGCAGTTTTTGACTCTGTGTCAGTTGCAACAACATTTAAGGAAGAGCTAACAAAACAGGGAATAATTTTTTGTTCAATGTCTGAAGCGATTCAAAAACATCCAGAACTTGTAAAAAAATATTTAGGAACTGTAATTCCAACTACAGATCATTTTTTTGCTACATTAAATTCCGCAGTATTTACTGATGGATCATTTGTTTACATTCCTGAGGGCGTGAGATGTCCAATGGAACTCTCTACATATTTTAGAATTAATGCATCTGAGACAGGACAATTTGAAAGAACACTTATTATAGCTGATAAAGGAAGTTATGTGAGTTACCTTGAAGGGTGTACAGCACCAATGAGAGATGAAAATCAATTGCATGCTGCAAATGTAGAATTGATTGCCTTAGATGATGCAGAAATAAAATATTCAACAGTTCAAAATTGGTATCCAGGAGATGAAAATGGAAAAGGTGGAATTTATAATTTCGTAACAAAAAGAGGTTTGTGCAAAGGAAAAAATTCTAAAATTTCATGGACACAAGTAGAAACTGGTTCTGCTATAACTTGGAAGTATCCAAGCTGTATTCTTAAAGGTGATAATTCAGTTGGAGAGTTTTATTCAATAGCAATAACAAATAATTACCAAAAAGCTGATACTGGAACAAAAATGATTCATTTGGGAAAAAATACTAAAAGTAAAATTATTTCTAAAGGTATAAGTGCTGGATTTTCTGACATGACTTACAGAGGTTTAGTAGATATTAATTCAAAAGCTAAAAATTCTAGTAACTATACACAATGTGATTCCTTGTTAATGGGAAATAAATGTGGTGCACACACAGTCCCATATATTAAAAATAAAAATTTTGATTCAAATATTGCACACGAAGCTACAACATCTAAGATTAGCGAAGAACAATTGCATTATTGTCAACAAAGAGGACTTAATCCTGAGGAAGCTGTAGGATTAATTGTTAATGGTTTTTGTAAAGAGGTACTACAACAATTACCAATGGAGTTTGCTGTCGAAGCCCAGAAACTTGTAGGCATTAGCTTAGAAGGGAGTGTTGGTTAATGCTTAAAATAAGTAATTTAAATGCCAATGTTGAGAACAAATCGATTTTAAAGGGTTTTTCATTGAATATAAATCCTGGCGAAGTTCATGCAATTATGGGTCCAAACGGATCAGGAAAAAGCACATTATCTAATATTCTTTCAGGGAAAAAGGGCTACGAGGTGACAGGTGAAATCTTATTTGAAAATAAAAATTTATTTGATCTTGAGACTGAAGAAAGAGCCCACAAAGGAATATTTTTAGCTTTCCAATATCCATTGGAAATTCCAGGTGTAAATACAAACATATTTTTAAAAACATCTTTAAATGCAATTAGAAAAGCAAGAGGTGAAAAAGAATTAGATGCGATCGAATTTTTAAAACTTGTTAAAGAAAAAGCTAAAGAATTAAAATTTGATGAAGAAAAACTAAATAGACAATTAAATGTTGGATTTTCAGGTGGAGAAAAAAAGAAAAATGAAATTCTGCAAATGTCTATGTTAGCCCCAAAATTATCTATTTTAGATGAGACAGACTCAGGCCTAGACATAGATGCGCTTAAAATAGTTGCAGATGGAGTTAATACTTTAAGAAATAAGGATAATTCCTTTTTAATAATAACCCATTATCAAAGATTATTAGATTACATTAAACCTGATTTTGTTCATGTTTTAATAAATGGAAAGATAATAAGATCTGGTGGTCCAGAGTTAGCAATCGAATTAGAAAAAAAAGGATACGAAAGTTTTAATTAAATGAGTGAGCAATTACAGTCAGACTTTGATAAATTAGTAAAAACTTCAAAATTTTCTAACGAAGAAATTAAGTTTAAAAAAAATTTTTTGAATAATTTCATTAAAAATGGTTTTCCAAATAGAAAGCAAGAAGATTGGAAGTTTTTAGATATTAGTCAGATTATAAAAAAGAATATTAGCGATTTAAGTTTTTTCAATGATTATTCACAATCAAATAGAATTGATCCGTCTATTTTAGTTGATGGTTTGGAGCATAACAAGATTATGTTTATAAATGGAAAAATTGAACAAATAGATTTTAACCTCGAAGACCAAAATAAAATTGAAATAATTGATGAAACTAAAAAAGATATATCATTTGATTATGAAAATTCACTAATTGATTTGAATAGTGCATTTATTGATAAAGTTTTTAAAATTATAATCAAAAAAAATTATTCTTTAAAGAAACCTTTAATAATTTATCATTCAACTAGTGATAAAATAAAGTCAACTAATATAAATTTGAGATTAGATTTTGAATTAGGTGAAAATAGTTGTTTAAAGCTTATTGATTATTTTTCTAATACCACAACGAAAAACTTAATTAATATTTTTTATAACTTCAATTTAGAAAAAGACTCAATCCTTAAAAACTATAAAATTGATAAATTTATAAATAATAATTTGAAATACTCTTTTAACAATATTGAACAGGGTAATAACAGTGTTTCAGAAACATTTATATTATCTTCTGGTTCAGATTATTTTAAAAATGAGGTTAACTGTAATTTAAATGGTGAGTATTCATCAGCATTTGTAAATGGTATTTTTTCCTTAAATGAAAATCGACAACATGAAATTAGAACTACAATCAATCATTTAGTGGAAAATACGAAAAGTTATCAGCTTATTAAAAGTGTTCTTGGAAAAAATTCAAAATCTGCATATCAAGGAAGAATATTTGTAAATTCAAAAGCTCAAAAAACTGATGGATATCAATTGAGTAAAGCAATACTGCTCGATGAAACATCAGAGTTTAATGCAAAACCAGAATTAGAAATTTATGCTGATGATGTAAAATGTTCTCACGGATCAGCATCTGGTAGCTTAGATGAAAATTCAATTTTTTACTTAATGTCTCGTGGTTTGAATTATCAACAGTCAAAAGAACTTTTGATCAATGGGTTTTTAATGGATGTTGTTGAAAAGATTACAGACGTAGAAATAAAAAACTTAATTACAAATATTATTGGATTAAAACAATGAACATAAATAACATTAGAAAAGAGTTTCCGATTTTTGATGAAAAAATTCAGAATAATGATTTAGTTTACCTAGATAGCGCTAACTCTTCTCAAAAACCTAAGGTTGTACTAGATAAAATAAATGATTTTTATTCTAAACAGTTTTCAAATGTAGGCAGAAGCGTACATTATTTAGCTGTTGCAGCTACTAATTTGTATGAAAATACAAGGACCTCTGTACAAAAATATATAAATGCGAAAGATAAAAATGAAATTGTATTTACCAAAGGTGCTACAGAAGCTTTAAATTTGGTAGCTAATACACTAGGTCAAGCAATTTTGGAGCCGAATGACGAAATTTTAATTACAGAGCTGGAGCATCATTCAAACTATGTTCCGTGGCATTTTTTAAGAAAATCTAAAAATATTAAAATAAAATTTGCTGAGATTAATAAAGACGGAGATATCCCAATTGAAAATATAGAAAAAGAAATTACAGATAAAACTAAAGTAATAGCAATAACTCATTTATCTAATGTCACTGGTGCAGTTTTACCAATCAAAGAGATAACCCAATTAGCACATTCTAAGGGTATAGTCGTTGTAGTAGATGGATGTCAGGGAGGACCACATTTAAAATTAGATATGCAAGATCTAGATTGTGATTTTTATGCAATATCATGTCACAAAATGTATGGCCCGACAGGACTTGGAGTTTTGTATGGAAAAAAGAAGTGGTTAGAGCAACTTCCACCATATCAAGGAGGTGGAGGAATGATAAATGAAGTTAAAAAAGATAGAATTTCTTATGGTGAACTTCCAAATAAGTACGAAGCTGGAACAATGGCTACAGCTCAAGTCATCGCGTTTGATCAATCAATAAAATTTTTAGAAAGTATCGGAATTGAAAATATAATTAAACATGAAAAAGAATTAATAGAATACGGCCAAGAAATTTTAAAAAAAAATAATTCTGTGAAACTAATTGGAAATCCAAAAGAGCGAGGTGGAGTTCTATCTTTTACGGTAGAAGGGGTTCATCCACATGACATCGCAACTATTCTGGATGAAACTGGAGTTGCTATTAGAGCGGGTCATCATTGTTGTCAAATACTTCATGACAAATTAGGTATACCCGCAAGCGCGCGAGCATCATTAGGAGTTTATAACACCAAAGATGATTTAGATAAGTTAAATGAAGGTATTAATAATTGTAAAAAAATTTTTGATTTAAAATGAACTTAAAAGAATTATATCAAGAAATTATTTTAGAGCACGGAAAAAACCCTAGAAACTTAAGGAAGACAGAAAACTTTAATAAAGATGCAAAAGGTAATAATCCATTATGCGGAGATAATGTGCACGTATATCTAAAACTAAATGACCAAAGAAAAGTAGAGGATATTTCATTTGAAGGAAGTGGATGTGCAATATCTATGGCATCAGCCTCTATAATGACAGATCTCATTAAAGGAAAAAGTGATAATGAAGCAAAAGAAATTATTGAAGATTTTTTAGGAATGATAAAAGAAAATCCTGATCTTAAAAATAATATTTTAAAAGAGGATGATAAAACAAAATTGATGTGTCTTTCAGGAGTTAAACAATATCCAATGAGAGTAAAATGTGCAACTTTATCATGGCATACTTTGGTTTCAGCAATGGAAAACGATGGAAAACAAGTAAGTACTGAGGATTAAAATTTATGGAAATTAAGAATAAAATAATTGAAGAAATAAGAAAAATTTATGATCCAGAACTACCTGTGAATATTTATGAGCTTGGTTTAATTTATGATATAAAAGTTATTGGAAGAAAAGCAGAAATTAAAATGACTTTAACAACACCAAACTGTCCTGTAGCGGAAAGTTTACCTAAAGAAGTAAAAGAGGGAGCTATGCAAGTAGAGGAAATTGATGATGTTGATTTACAGCTTGTTTGGGACCCACCTTGGACAAAAGACATGATGTCTGATGCCGCAAAATTGGAGCTTAACTTATAATGAATCCTATAATTAAATTAAGTGATAATGCAGCAAAGAGAATTAAAGAAATAATGTCTAGTGCTGAAAAAGATGCTTTAGGTGTTAGAGTTTCTGTTAAGTCGGGGGGATGTGCGGGCATGTCTTATGTCATGGAGTATTCAAAAAAGCTTAATCCAAATGACGAAGTTATAGAAGATAAAGGAGTTAAGGTATTTATAGACTCTGCAGCAGTAATGTATTTACTAGGAACAGAAATGGATTATAAAAAAGAGGATTTTTCATCGACTTTTGTATTCAATAATCCTAATGAAACAGAGCGTTGTGGGTGCGGTGAGTCCTTTAAAATAAGCTAAAATTAATAGTATCACGTAAGTTGCATAGCAGTATTGCGTAAAATGCATAACTAGTGTATAATACTCATATGAATAAGTTTGAATTTAAAAATCTTGTTAAAGGCTTAAAAGATTCTTTAAAAGAAAAAGCTTTTTTTAAAAATCTACGTAAGGAAGTCGAAACTGGGGCTAATGGCACACAGGATTACGTATTAAAAAAAGGCGTTAATAAAGATTCAATTGCTACAACTAAACAGTAATTAGTATTAGCTACTGTAATACATCTCAAACTCTACAGGATGAGGTGCGTGTTCGAACTTATGAATTTCCTCAAACTTAAGTGCAATATAAGCATCTATTTGATCATCTGTAAATACACCGCCCTGAGTTAAGAATTCTCTATCTTTATCTAAACTTTCCATCGCTTCTCTTAATGATCCACAAACAGTAGGAATAGACTTAACTTCTTCTGGAGGTAATTCATATAAATCTTTATCAAAAGACTCGCCTGGATGAATTTTATTTTTAATTCCATCTAAACCTGCCATTAACATAGCTGCAAAAGTTAAATATGGATTCCCAGATGCATCTGGAAATCTAATTTCACATCTTGCACCTTTTTTACTCAAAGTAATTGGGATTCGGCATGAAGCTGATCTATTTCTAGCTGAGTAAGCTAAAAGAACTGGAGCTTCAAATCCTGGAATCAATCTTTTGTAACTATTTGTTGTTGAGTTTGAAAATGCATTAATCGCTTTTGCATGTTTTAAAATTCCACCAATATAATGTAATGCTGTTTCAGACAATCCTGCATAAGCATCTCCAGAAAATACAGGAGTATCACCTTTCCATATTGATTGGTGAATATGCATTCCAGATCCATTATCACCAGCAACAGGTTTAGGCATGAACGTAGCTGTTTTTCCAAATGAATGAGTTACCATCTGTACAACATATTTGTAAAGTTGAACGTTATCTGCTTGGCTTACTAATGTACCAAAATACATTCCAAGCTCATGCTGACTTGGTGCTACTTCATGATGGTGCTTTTCAACTTTGATACCAACTTCTTTTAAATTTTTTAAATATTCACCTCGCATATCTTGTTCACTATCAACTGGTGGTACTGGAAAATAACCACCTTTAATTGGAGGTCTATGACCCATATTACCATTTTCATATTCTTTACCTGAATTATATGGACCTTCTTTACTATCAATTTTAAATCCACATTCATTCATATCATTTTTGATTCTTACATCATCAAAAACAAAAAATTCTGGCTCTGGTCCAAAAAATGCTTTATCACCAACTCCTGACGCTTTTAAATATTCTTCAGCTTTTTTAGCAACACCTCTTGGGTCTCTTTCATAAGGAGTTTTCTTGATAGCATCTAAAATATCACAAAATAGAACGACAGTACTATGAGATGTAAAAGGATCTAAAAAAAATCTTGATAAATCAGGTTTTAAAATCATATCTGACTCATTAATAGCTTTCCATCCAGCAATTGATGAGCCATCAAAAAACACACCTTCGTTCAGCATACCATCATCAACCGCAGTGGCATCCATAGTTAAGTGTTGAAGTTTACCTCTTGGATCAGTAAATCTTAAATCAACGAATTCAGCTTCTTTATCTTTAATAAATTTTAAAACGCCATTTGCACTCATTTAATCTCCTATGTAATTCCGTGGTTGTAGTATCAAAAAAAGACTGATAAATAATGCTCTTTTAATTAATAACACCTATGCAATTTTCACATAAGTGTGTATTTTGTGAGATAAATAACCAACAATTTTAAGTTGAAACATGTCTTTATTAGAAAAAGAGCCAGTTAAAAGAGTTGATAAATTTTTAAAAGAATTTGATGCTAATTTAAACATTATTTCATTAGACACATCGGCTAGAACAGCTATGGAAGCGGCTTCATCATTAAAATGTGAAGTAGGAGCTATAGTTAAAAGCTTACTTTTTAAAACAGAAAATTCATTTACTTTATTTTTAGTTGCTGGAGATAAAAAAGCATCACTAAATAAGATAAAAAAAAGTTTGAATATAAAAGATGCCTCAATGGCTTCAGCAGATGAAGTTAAAAATTTAACAGGATTTACTATTGGGGGAGTTTCACCAATAGGACATATAAATAAAGTCAATGTCTACATTGATAAATCACTTAAAAGGTTTAATGATTTATATGCAGCAGCAGGACATCCCAATTGTGTTTTTAAGATTGATTTTTTAAAACTGCAAAAAATTACAAACGGTTTAATTAACGATATCACTGAATGAGACAACCAAAAATATTAGATTATTTATTACTTACATTATTGGCACTAATTTGGGCTTCTGCTTTTTTCAATATAAAGATAGCAACTTATTCTTATGGGCCAGTTACAATAGCTTTTTTAAGAGTTTTTTTTGGAGCAATTCCAGTTTTGTTACTTTGTTATTATAAAAATATTAAAATAGAAGCTTTTTCAAAAGATTGGCATTGGTTTGCAATGATAGGATTTATCAATTTAGTAGCCCCATTTTTTCTAATAGCCTATGGAGTTAAATCTGTTCAAAGTAATCTAGCAGCAATTCTAATGTCTACTACACCTTTAAGCTCAACAGTGCTTGCGCATTTTTATACAAAAAATGAAAAATTTAACTTTGTAAAAACAATTGGAATATTAATTGGATTTTCAGGTATTGTTTTTTTATTTTCTGACAATCTTTTAATTGATGAAAATAATTTCACATCAGCTCTTTTAATTTTATTAGGATCCACATGTTATGTTATTGGAGGAGTTTTAACTTTAAAAATTAGTAAGAAAAAAAATGAGAATGTAACAGGATCAATTTTAATTTGGGCCACAATTATTCTTATTCCATTTGTAAGTTTTATTGAACAACCATGGGAGTTAACACCTAGGTTAGACTCAACTATTTCAGTTATTTATCTGGGTTTAGTTTCAACTGGAATTGCTTGGTTATTAAGATTTAGAATTTTAGTTAATAATGGATTAATTTTTCAATCACAAGTATCTTATTTAATACCAATCTTTGGTACAATATTAAGTTATATTTTCTTAAAAGAATTAATAACTTTTAAAGTATTAGTCTCTTTAATAGCTGTTTGCATCGGTATTTACTTTGTAAGAAAAGCAGATTTTAAAAAAACTATTTAAGTTTTGAAAAAGCCTCAATGTGAGCTGGTCTTGTCTCACAACATCCACCAATAATAGTTGCACCTGCATCTTTAAATTTTTTAGCAAGTTCAGCCATTTTGCTTGGAGTTAAATCTTTACGTTGACCTAAAAATTCATTTGGATTTCCTGTCTTACTTTTATTATATGCACCAGTATAATTTGGCTTTGGATTAGTTTTAACAAAACCATTTAATTTAAATCCAAACGGAACATTTAAATTTTTAATCTCATTTAGATTTAATTCATAATTTTCTGGTGAAATGCAGGATAGGATTATTCCAAGTAATTTATCATGATCTATTTTAGTTATTATTTCTGAAATTTTTTCACCACTTGGTAGTTTTGTACCTTCTGAAATATGTGCTCCGATTAAATAGGGTTTATCAAACTCCTTAATACATTCGATACCAATTTTAAACTCTCTTACACTGCTTAAAACATCAAAATAAAAAAAATCTACATAAGGATTTAATATTTTTGCTTGACTGTAAAAATCATCTTTAATTTCATTTTCTGATCTCGTATCAGCTTCATAAGTTAAGTATTGTGGTGGCAATCCTCCTGCTATTAGTGTTTTTGGAAAAAGTTTTTTCGCTTTTTGCGCAATTTCACCAGCTTTTGTATTTAAATATTCAAATTTATCCTCAACTTTATTATCTCTCAATCTGATTTTTCTAGTGGTGAACGTAGTTGTAACAATTACTTCAGCACCTGCTTTTATAAAATCTATATGTGTGTCTAATAATAATTGATGATATTTTTCTTTTAATAATGCATTTGCGCTCCACAATGTTCCATTAGGTTCCATGCCTCTCGCAAGAAGTTCTTGACCCATTCCACCATCTAAGATTCTTGTTTCTTTAAAAAAATTAATATCCATTTTACCCTCACTTTTTTAGTGCTTTGGCTGTATGCTGGGCGCACAATATAGTTCAAATGCCTGCTGATTTAGTAATTGGGGATTTCCGTTTTAGCAGTTTATGCCCGCAATAGGATCAAATCGGCAGACTCTTTATATAAAAAATGCCAAAAATAATCAAATAGAATTTAAAATAAAATTCTATAGCCCATTCTGATAGAAACAAATATCACTAATACAGAAGTTAAAATTGCAAGTACTCTTCCAGTAAAAATTTTCAAGTTTAAGTAGTTGCCAATTAATCCTCCTAATAGGACACAAATAAATAAAGACAAATAGTTTGGTAGTTCAGTTAATACATTTTCTTTCGTAAGCTGTCCTAATATTCCAGAAATTGAATTGATTAATATGAACAAGGAGGCTGTTGTAGCAATTACTTTTGGTTTTTCTGCTTTTATTAAAAAAAGAATAGGGCTTAAAAAAATTCCTCCACCAATTCCAACTATTCCTGAAACAAGACCTATGATTGCACCAATCATAAGGTTGAAAAAAGAACTTATCTTTTTTATGACCAAGTTATTATTTTGATATGATTTATTATTTATTAATAACAATAACCCAGCAATTGATAAGACAAAGAATAAAAGAATTTCAAATAATTCTTTATCAATCTTCAAGGTTCCACCAAAAAATGCCATAGGAACAGAACCTATTAAAAAAGGAATTAATAACCTAAAGTTATGATTTCCTGCACGGATATAACTAATTGAATTTCCTGAAACAACTATAATATTACACACAAGTGCAATAACTGGAAAAATATAGTAAGGGATATCCCAAATTAATAAAAGAGCTAGATAGGTAGATCCACCACCAAAACCAACACTGGAATATAAAATAGCTGTTATAAAAAATAATATTGGTAATATAATCATATAAAAATTTTTTTATGAAAGTAAATATTGCACTATTAACTGTAACAGATACTAGAACAATTGATAATGATAAATCTGGTGGAATTTTAGTAAATAAAATTAAAGAAGCTGATCACAATTTAATCGATAGAAAAATATGCAAAGATAATAAAGATGAAATAGTTTTAATACTTAAAGAATGGCTTAACAATGAAAAAATTGATGCCATTATAACAACTGGTGGAACAGGTTTGACTGGAAGAGATATAACTCCAGAGGCATTAGATGAAATTGCAGACAAGTATATTCCTGGATTTGGTGAGGTATTTAGAAATATAAGTTTAAAAACTGTAGGAACTTCGGCTATTCAATCTAGAGCTTGTGCTGTACTAGCTAATGGTAAATATGTTTTTGCCTTACCCGGTTCATCTGGAGGTGTTACAGATGCTTGGGATGGAATTTTAAAACATCAATTAGATGTTAACCACAAGCCTTGTAATTTTGTAGAGTTATTTCCTAGATTAAAAGAAAAATAATTATTTTTGATATTTCTCTTTCCATTCTGAATAAGGCATTCCATACACGTGCTCTCTTGCATCAGGGTCTGAAATAGTAATCCCTTTTTTTTCAGCTTCTTCTCTGTACCATTTTGATAAACAGTTTCTACAAAAACCCGCAAGATTCATTAAATCCAAATTTTGGACATCTTTTCTTTCTCTTAGATGTTGAATTAATCTTTCAAAGGCAGCTGATTGTAATTCTTTTTTTGTTTTATCATCCATAATAATTTATATATAAATATATTATGAAACTTTCTGGATCCTATCAAATTAATTTATCAAAAGAAAAAGTTTGGGATGCACTAAATGATCCTGAAATTTTAAAACAAGCTATTCCTGGATGTGAAGAGTTTACCAAAAATTCTGATACAGAATTTACAGCAACAGCTACAAATAAAATTGGTCCATTTAACGCTAGTTTTACTGGAGATATTGAGCTAACAGACCTTGATCCTCCAAATAGTTATAAAATTACTGGTTCTGGCAATTCGCCAGTTGGTTTTGCGTCTGGAGAAGCAACAGTAAAATTAGAAGACAATGAAAAAGGAACTAATCTTATTTATGAGGTTGAAGCAAACGTAGGTGGAAAAATTGCACAAGTTGGATCTAGATTAATAGATATGACAGCAAAGAAAATGGCAGATATATTTTTCGGAAAATTTTCTGAATTAATATCCACTGAAGATAATTCATCTAGTGAAATATCAACCGATGAACAAATTAACAAACATGATCAAGCAAAGCCAAAAAAACAAAATCAAAAAATTTTAGTTTATGCAGCTATCTCTGTAGCTGTGGCTATTTTGATATATTCATTTTTTTAAAAATTAGGAAATTTATCTATAAATAACATTCAGAGTTCTAGCAGAAGTAGAATTGTAACAAAATTAACAATTGCTTCTGAATTTTACTTATGATGTAATTATGTTCTATTTAGGAAGGAGACACTTGATGACAAAAGTAACATTAGAAGTAAATGGTAAAAAGGTCAGCAAAGAGGTTCCAGACCACACACTTTTATCAGTTTTTTTAAGAGATAATTTAAATTTAACAGGCACGCATGTTGGATGTGATACCAGCCAATGTGGAGCTTGTGTAGTTCACGTTAATGGAAAATCTATAAAAAGTTGTTCTACTTTAGCTGCAGATGTTGAAGGATCAAAAGTAACGACTATCGAAGGTTTAGCAAAAGATGGAAAACTCCATCCCATGCAAGCAGCATTTAAAAAGACACATGGATTACAATGTGGATATTGCACACCAGGCATGGTTATGAGTGCTGTTGATCTGTTACAGACAAAGAAAAATCCAAGTGACCAAGAAATTAGAGAATGGTTAGAGGGTAATATATGTAGATGTACAGGTTACCAAAATATAGTTGCAGCAGTTAAAGAAGCTGCAACAAAAATGTAATTTAACAAAAGGAGAAAACAAAAATGGCAAGTTTAGTTGGGTCTAGAGTAGAAAGAAAAGAAGATACAAGATTTTTACAAGGAAAAGGAAGATATACAGCGGATATTAATATAGCAAATCAAACATATGCTGTATTTGTAAGATCTCCGCATGCAAGAGCGAAAATTAAAAGTGTAGATACTTCAAAAGCTTTAAAGTCATCAGGTGTAGTTGGAGTTCTTACTGGAAAAGAAATTGCTGAAGATAAAATTGGTGGTCTAATTGCTGGATGGGCAATTAGAAGTGAGGATGGATCTGAAATGAAAGTTCCAGCAAATCCTCCATTGGCGAAAGATATTGCCAACTTCGTTGGTGAACCTATAGCAGTAGTTTTTGCGGAAACTTTAGATGAAGCAAAAGAAGGAGCCGAAAAAGTTAAAGTTGATTACAAAGTTTTAAAGGCTGTAGTAGATCCAGCTGAAGCAATGAAGAGTGATGCTATTCATGAAGGTGTAGATAAAAATCTTTGTTACGACTGGTTACTTGGTGATAGAAAAGCAGTTGATGAAGCTTTTGCTAAAGCTGATAAAATTATTAAAGTTGATTTAATCAATAACAGATTAGTTCCTAATGCAATGGAACCAAGAGCATGTGTAGTTGATTACAATATAGCCTCAGAAGAAATCACTTTATATACAACAAGTCAAAACCCTCACTTATCAAGATTAGTTATGTCAGCGTTTGGAGGTGTTGCACCAGAAAATAAATTAAGAGTTGTTGCTCCAGATGTGGGTGGTGGATTTGGATCTAAAATTAATGTTTACAATGAAGAAATAGTTTGTAGTTGGGCTTCAAAAAAAATTGAAAGACCAATTAAATGGGTTGCGGAGAGAACAGAGTCTTTCCTAACGGATACTCATGGAAGAGATCATGTTACTCATGCAGAACTTGCTGTAACTAATGATGGTAAGTTTTTAGGTTTTAAAAATGAAACAATTGCAAACCTAGGAGCCTATGCAAGAGTATTTGGAACAGTTACTCCAACTTATTTATTTGGGCCTTGTGCGACAGGAGTTTATGTAATTCCTGCTGCTTATTCTAATGTTAAAGCTGTGTATACTAACACTGCACCAGTTGATGCTTATAGAGGTGCTGGAAGACCAGAAGCAACTTATACAATTGAAAGATTAGTTGAAAAAGCTGCAATGGAATTAGGAATGGACAAAACTGAAATTAGAATGAAAAACTTTCCAACTCAGTTTCCATTTAAACAAACATTAGTTCATACAGTAGATTCTGGTGATTATGTTGCAGGACTAGAAAAAGCTAAACAAATGGCAGATTATGCTGGATTTGAAGCTAGAAGAAAAAAATCAGAAGCTAATGGAAAATTAAGAGGAATAGGTGTCTCATCTTATTTTGAAGCATGCGGTATAGCTCCATCAGCTGCGGTAATGTCATTGGGTTGTGGTGTTGGTCTTTGGGAGTCAGCTGAAGTAAGATTTAATCCAACAGGTCAAATATCAGTATTTACAGGTGCACATAGTCATGGACAAAGTCATGATACAACTTTTGCACAAATAGCTGCAGATGAGTTGGGTGTACCAATGGAAAACATTGATGTTGTTCATGGTGATACTGATAAAGGTACATTTGGAATGGGTACTTATGGATCTAGATCTTTGACTGTAGGTGGTATTGCAATTGTAAATGCTTGTAAAAAAATTGTGGCTAAAGGTAAAAGAGTTGCAGCTAAAATGCTTGAAGTCAATGAAGATGAAATTGAATTCAAGGATGGAGAATTTGTTGCTCTAAAATCAAATAAGAAAAAAACAATTGGAGAAGTTGCTTTTGCTTGTTATTTACCAGGTCAAAGAGATGAAATGAAATCACCAATTCCAGAAGGTGATGAACCAGGTTTAATAGAATCTTCTTTCTTTGATCCAGCTAACTTTTCTTTTCCAGCTGGCTCACATATCTGTGAAGTAGAAATTGATCCTGATACTGGAAACGTAAAGGTAGAAAAATATACTGCAGTTGATGATTTTGGAAGAATAGTAAATCCAATGATCGTTGAAGGGCAAGTTCATGGAGGAATTGCTCAAGGAATAGGTCAGGCTTTACATGAAAATACTCAATATGATGAAACAGGACAGTTAATGACAGCTTCTTACATGGATTATACAATGCCGAGAGCTGATAACTTTCCTGAATTTAATTTGGGATTTACTTGTACTCATGCAACCTCAAATCCTTTGGGAGTTAAAGGTTGTGGAGAAGCAGGAGCAATTGCTTCGCCTCCAACAGTAATGAATGCAGTTATTGATGCATTAGGTGGTCAAGAAATTTCAATGCCAGCTACAGCTGAAAAAGTTTGGAAGGCTTGTAAGTCAATGAAAAAATCTAACGCTAAAGCAGCATAGGAGGAAAATATGAAATCATTTAATTATCACGCACCAAAAGATGTTAAAGATGCTTCAAAGTTAGCTTCTTCTAATTCTGCTTTTTTAGCAGGAGGAATGACAACTATTCCTTCAATGAAACTTGGATTGGCAAGCTATAAAGATGTCATTGACATTAAAAATATCAAAAAGCTATCTGGTATTAAAGTAAGTGGAAAAACTGTAACTATTGGAGCTACAACAAAACATGTAGAAGTTGCTACATCAAAAGATGTTAAAAAAGCAATTCCCGCTTTAGCCAAGTTAGCTGGTAATATTGGTGATGCTCAAGTAAGAAACAGAGGAACTATAGGTGGATCAATTTCAAATAACGATCCATCTGCATGCTATCCTTCTGCTTGTATGGCGCTTAATGCAGTAATTCATACCAACAAAAGAAAAATAGATGCTGAAAAGTTTTTTACAGGAATGTTTGAAACAGCTTTAAAGAGTGGTGAACTTGTAGAAGCTGTAGAATTTCAAATTCCTGAAAAAGCTGATTATCAAAAACATCCAAACCCAGCATCAAGATACGCAATTATTGGAGTATTCGTTGCTAAACACAAAAAAGATGTAAATGTTGCTGTGACAGGTGCAAAATCTTGTGTTTATATTGATAAAGATTTATCAAAAAAATTAAGCTCTAGTTTTTCAGCTTCTGCTATAGAAGGTATGAATGTTAAATCTTCAGGTATGAATTCTGATATGCATGCATCTGCAGAATACAGAGCAAATCTTGTGTCACTATACGCAAAAAAAGCTGTTGAAGCTTGTTAGTTAAGATTTATATTTCATCAAATGAAAAACTCATTTGATGAAAAAATCCTAGAGGAAGCTCACGATTGGGTAAAAGCTAATCAAAAAGTTGTTTTAGCAACAGTAATTCAGACTTGGGGATCATCACCAAGACAAGTTGGCAGCCGAATGATTGTTAATGAGAAGGGAGACTTCTCAGGCTCTGTTTCAGGAGGATGTGTGGAGTCAGCAGTTGTAAGAGAATGTATCGGTCTTATTAAAGATAATAAACCTTGTAAAAAAATAGAATTTAAAGTTTCAAATGAAAGTGCTTGGGAAGTAGGTCTTGCTTGTGGTGGAGAAATTGCTGTCTATTTAGAACAAGTTAATTAATGAAATTACAAACATTAAAATCAATTATTGAAAAAAAGAAAAATAAATCTGAATTTGCAATAATTACTAATCTTAAAACTGGAGAAAGTGAAATTTTTGAAAAAGACAAACCTTTAAGTAAAGAAACTGAAGTTTATTCCAACCAAATCAATGAATTTTTTAAATTAAAAAAAAATGGAGTTATTGAGAATTCTGAAGTTTTTGTAGAAACATATATATTACCAATAAAAGTAATTATAGTTGGAGCAGTCCATATTGCGCAATACCTAGTAGATTTTGCAAAGAGTTTGAATTTTGAAATTTCTATAATTGATCCTAGAGGTTATTTCGCTTCTGAACAAAGATTTCCTGATATGAAAATAATTAACAAATGGCCGGATGAAGCTTTCCAAGAAATAGAAACAAATGAAAATACGGCATTAATTGCATTAACGCATGATCCAAAAATTGATGATCCAGCATTACAACATGCTTTGAAGAAAAAATTTTATTACATAGGAGCTCTTGGGAGTAAAAAAACTCACGAAAATAGATGTCAAAGGTTAAAAGAAGCAGGTTTTAGTGATGATCAAATTAATTCAATTCATGGTCCGATTGGAATTAAGTTAGGTGGAAGATCTGCACCAGAGATAGCTTTATCAATAATTGCTCAATTAGTTTCAGAAACATACAAAAAGTGATTAGACCAATTAAAATAGAAGATAAAAAAGATTGGGAAAAACTTTATAGAGGTTATGCAGATTTTTATAAAGTTGAAATGAATGATGAAATATTAACAACAGTTTGGAAGTGGTTATTTGATCAAAAACATGAAGTAAGTGGTTTAGTTTATGAAGAAAATTCTAAAGTTATTGCGTTAGCACACTATAGAAAAATGCCAAGTCCATTAAGAGGAAAATATATCGGGTTTTTAGATGACCTTTTTGTAGATCCAGAACATAGAGGAAAAAAAATAGGAGAGAAAATTTTAAGTGAATTAAAAAATATATCTCAAAAGAATAAATGGGGTTTAATAAGATGGATAACAAGAAATGATAATGCAAGAGCCAAGAATTTATATGACAAAGTTTCTGAAAAAACTACTTGGAATACCTACGAATTGAAATGATTAAAGCAATTTTACTTGCCGCTGGTCAATCTAAAAGATTAAAATCTGAAAATAAATTAATTAAATTATATAAAAAAAAACCCTTAATAAATCATCCATTAAATGCATTACACAAAAGCAAAATTAATAAAGTTATTATTGTTCTTGGTCATCAGCATAGAGAAGTAAAAAATTATTAAAAAAAACAAAAAAAATATTTTTATTCATAATAAAAATTATAAAAAAGGTATGGCATCATCAATTAAAGTTGGTTTAAAAAAAGTATCTAGAAATGATGAAGGATTCATTGTCGTTCAATCAGATATGCCATTTATTAAAAAATCAGATATTAATAAAATTTATAACTCAATTAAATTAAAAAATTATTTAGTACATGTCTTAAAGTTTAAGAATAAGATAGGAAATCCAATAGGTTTTGATATTTCGCTTACAAAGAAATTTAAAAACATTAAAGGTAAATTTGGTGCAAAATTTATGGTTAAAAGACTTAAGAATAAAACAAAATTTATAAAAATTAATAGTGCTAAATCATTTAAGGATTTTGATAAAATCTCAGATTTTAGAGCCTGATTTACTGAAATTAATTCTAAAAAGTAAAAGAATAATTAAAATTATTAAAAAAATAAGTGGTTTAAAGAATATAGTTTTAGATAACCAAATAAAATGTAACACCCCAAAAATTGAAATTACATAAATTAACTTATGAAGTTTTTTCCAATTTTGTTTTAAAAGTCTTACCATTTTATCTGATGAAGTGATTGCTAAAGGTATTAATAAAAGCCAAGCAGAGAAACCAATAAACACAAATTTCTTTTTTAAAACATCATTGATTAATGGTTCAAAATCAAATCTATAATCAAGCCCGACATAACTAAGCATATGTATTGATGCATAAAAAAAAGCAAACAGACCAAGTATTCTTCTAAATTTAATCCACTCTAATGATTTTGTGATTTTTTTAAGAGGAGTCATTGATAAAGTTAAAAGAATAAATATCAAAGTCCATTCTCCAAAATGATTTATGATCCTATCAACTGGTTCAGGACCTAATTTATTATAAAATAATTGATAAGTGATTATATAAATTGGCCAAAGAGATAATAAGAAAACAGCAGGCTTGAAATATTTTTTCAATTTACTTTAGTAATTTTTTTTTAAATCCATACCACTATAAAGGTGAGCCACTTCATCTCCATAACCGTTGAACATTAAAGTTTCAATTCTTGGTGCTAAAATACTTTCTCCAATTACTCTCTCTGTTGCCTGAGACCATCTAGGATGATCAACTTCAGGATTTACATTTGAGTAAAAACCGTACTCTCTTGGTGAAGCATTTTTCCAAGCAGTATTTGGCATATTCTTTGTTAATTTAATTTTCACAATAGCTTTTGCACTTTTAAATCCATACTTCCATGGAATAAATATTCTTAATGGTGCTCCATTTTGATTTGGTAAAGGTTTTCCGTATAAACCAGTAACAACAGTGGTAAGAGGATGCATTGCTTCATCTAACCTTAAACCTTCTATATAGGGCCAGTTTAAAACAGGATATCTTTGACCAACCATTTCCTCTGGATTGTAAACTGTTTCAAATTCAACAAACTTTGCTGAGGGTTTAATTTCTACTTTATTAAGTAATTCACTTAATGAAAAACCTAACCATGGAATTACCATCGACCAACCCTCAACACATCTTAGTTTTAAAATTCTCTCTTCAGATTTAATAGCTAAAATTTCTTCAATATTTAGTTCCAAAGACTTTTCAACTTCACCTTCAATTTTTACACTCCAAGGTCTTGTACTAAAATTTTTTGCTCTTCTATGGGGATCACCTTTCCCTGTTCCAAACTCATAGTAATTATTATATGTTGTTATGTCTTGATAACTTGTTGGTTCATTTAAATTACTGGCTTTAGCATTAATTAATGGAATAGAACCTAAAGAAAGTGTACCTAAACCATATCCCATCGATTTAATAAAAGATCTTCTTGTATGATAAATCTTTTCAGGTGTAATTTCAGAATGTTTAAACTTTTTCATTAGCTATTGGATTTCCTTTTAACCATTCACTTTCTTCATTTTCATAATGTTCTTTCTTCCAAATCGGTGATTTTTTTTTTATTTCTTCAATTATATACCTTGAGAGAACATATGCTTGATCACGATGTTTGCAAGCAACTGCGATAATAATACTTATTTCACCTAATTTGAGATGACCTTTGGCATGTTCAATAAACACAGCTTTGTCTTTAATGTCTAATTTTTGATCTGCTTCATTATAAATTTCTTCAAAGCTTTTAATTACCATTTCATCATGACTGTCATAAGTAATTCCAGTGACCATTTTATTATCGTTGATATTTCTTACAGTGCCTAAAAAGTAAATTGATGCTCCAAACTTAAAGTCTTTAATAAATTTTTCAGCATTTGAAATAATTATCTTCTCTTTTTTAGAATCTACTATTTTTGTATGAAGCATTAACCTCCTCCGATAGGAGGTATAATACCAATCTTTTGATCTTTTGTGATTTTATAATTGTCGCTAATTATTTCATTATTTTCAGAACAAAAAGCTGAAGATTTTACAACTTTGATGAAGTTTTCATTACCTTTGAAATTTTTATCTATATATTTAATAATTTCATTTCTCAAATCATCTATTGAAGCTTTATCTTTTACATTTAATTCTAAATGATCTTTATTACTAAAATCTCTACTAGCCCCAAATAATTCTAATTTGATTTTCATTTTTTTAATTTAGATGAAAATTTTAAGTTCTCATCTTTAAATTGCGATTTATTTTTATTAATAAAGTCATCCATGATCTTTACTTTTTCTTCTTCAAATTCAGTAACTTTTCTATCATTAAGATCTACATATAAAGCTAAAATTTCAATCGTTGAGGCTAGATATTTTTTTTCTTTATGTATCATTTCCATTTTATATTGAAGTCGTTTTTTATCATGATCAAAATAAACACAGTTAATATCAACTTCATCATTTAGTTGGAGCTCTTGATTGTAAGTTATATGAGACTCTACAATCATTGTGCTTTTTTTAGTTGTCTTTGCAGAGTGCTCACCCATTTTAAAGATATTATTTAGGGTATCAGCACCATACTTATCAAACATTAATAGATAATATGAAACATTCATATGATCATTGTAATCAATCCAATCTTTAATTACTTTTTGAGAGCTTAAATAAACAGACATTAAATATTAGAAAATATTTTTAAGAAATTCAGGTAATCCATCTGGATTAGTCCATAATCCACTTTTTCCACCTTCTTTAATTAATAGTTTAACATTATCTATTTTAAGATGAGGATTTATTATTTTACTTAAATCATAAATAGTTATTAATGCAGCATTAACTCCCATAATAGCTTCCATCTCAACTCCTGTTTTAGCAACAGCTGACACAACACAAAAAACCTCTAATGAATTATCAACTTCATTCATAATTATTTTAGTAGCAGTATGATCGATTGGTAGTGGGTGACACAAAGGAATTAGTTCACTTGTTTTCTTTACACCTAATACAGCTGACACTTCAGCTAAAGTCACAGGATCTCCCTTAGGCATTTTTTTATTTTTAATTAAATCAAAAACTTCTTTTCCAACATAAATCTTTCCTGATGCTAACGCTCTCCTAAATGTTTCTTTTTTTGATGAAACATCAACCATATTAAAAGAATTTTTTTGAAATATTTCTTTGGCCCAATCCTTAAGTTCTTCTTGATTTATAATCTTTAATTTTGACATTAACCACCTGTTGTAGATAAATTTTTAGTTAAACCTGTTTCACCAAGTTCTAAATAATGAGACTCTTTTTTAAACTTCATTTGACCCATTATCAAATCTTGTAATTCTTCTGTTTGATCATCTTTTTGCAGTAAATGTCTGATACTTATTCCTGTATTTCCAAATAAACATAATCTTAAATCTCCTCTAGAGGTAATTCTTAAACGGTTACAAGTTCTGCAGAAATCTTTAGAATAGGGTGCTATAATTCCAAATTTGCCTTTAAATTCTGGATTAATGTAATTTAAAGATGGTCCAGCATCTTTACCCAAAGTTTGATAAATCCAATTATTTTCATTTAAGTATTCTTTAAAGATTTTTGAAGATACATGATATTTTTTAAAATAATCCAAGTTGTCTCCAGTCTGCATTAATTCTATATATCTAAAATCAACTTTATTTATTTTTATAAATTCTGCCCAAGACTCAAAGTCTTTTTCTGAAGCATTAATTCCATTTAAAAGTACTGCATTAATTTTTATACTATCAAAGTTCAAATTTTGTAAAATTTGAATACCTTTAAGAATTTCTGGTAGTCGGTCGTGTCCTGTAACAGTTTTAAATATATTTCTATTGAGACTGTCGATACTAATGTTAATACCGTTCAACCCACTATCTACTAACATTTTTGCTTTTTCATCTAAATGATAACCGTTTGTAGTAATTACAACTTTTTTAATCCCAGCTTCATTTTTTAATACTTTAATAATATCAAAAAAATCTTTTCTTACTGTTGGTTCACCTCCAGTAAGTCTGATTTTGCATACACCTAATTTTGAAAAAACTTTTGCAAGACGTCTTATTTCTTCTAAGTGGAGAAATTTTCTATTATCACTTTTATCAACTTGATAACCATTAGGTAAACAATACCCACACTTGAAGTTACAAACATCAGTGATTGATAATCTTATGTATGGAAACGTTCTACCAAAAGTATCTTTAAGCATTTTCATTAGTTTTAAAGGGTATCATAATAAATCTGCTTTAATCAATCTAAATAACTTCTAGCCTAATAGGCTAGAAGTTAAGTGTAATTTATTTTCCAACAGGTCTATAAGATGCAGCAGCTTTTGATGCAATTTCAGCAGCTTTATTAAAGTCTACTGACTCCATAATTGTCATATCTTTAATTGTACCAGTTGCTTCCATTAACATTTTCATCCCTGCAGCAGTTTCAAAATTAGAACCTTCAACAATAGCTATGAAATCATATGCTCCTCTAAGGGTCATCATTTCAATTAGTTTAGCGCCTGCAGCTTCAGTTATTTTTTTTGCTGCTTCCTGTCTATTATCTGAAGGATTTTTTACAAAACCACCAAGACCTTGCTCAGTGTATCTTCCTAGAACTACAAATTTCATAGGACCTCCTTTTTTTAAATTAATTATAACAAACTTAATTTTTGTTAGATATGATTAAAAAATAAATTTGATATGAAAATTGGTATAATTAGCTTGTAGCTATTCTATCCATCTCTTTTAATTCAACTTCAAGTTTATTAAGTTCTTCTCCACCTGCCATCATACTTAAAAGTTTTTCTCTAGAAATATCTTTCTTTTGAAAAGTACCCATGCTTCTTCCTCTATTTAAAACTGTAAAACTATTACCAACTGGGTAAGCGTGGTGAACATTGTGAGTAATTAATATTACTGCTAATCCTTGTGAAGCAGCTTTCACTATATATTTTAAAACCATAGATGCTTGATGTACTCCAAGTGCAGAAGTAGGTTCATCTAAAATTAAAACTTTTGCACCAAAATAAATTGCTCTAGAAATGGCTAAACATTGTCTTTCACCACCAGACATTGTTCCAACAGCCTGTGATGGATCCCTAACATCAATACCTATTTGACCCATTCTTTCTGCAGCAATTTTATTTGCTTTTTCAATATCAAATGTTTTAAATAAAGGTAAACCTTTTTGTGGTTCTCTACCCATGAAGAAATTTCTAGTGACACTCATTAAAGATACTAAAGCAAGGTCTTGATAGACAGTTCCTATTCCAATATCTAATGCATCTCTAGGTGAGTCAAATATAATCTTTTTATCTTCAAAAATTATTTCACCCTCATCAGGTTTATGAACACCTGCTAAAGTTTTTATTAAAGTTGATTTTCCTGCACCATTATCTCCAAGGAGACACATGATTTCTCCTCTTTTTAATTTCATGGTCACATCTTTTAAAGCTATTACTTTACCAAAAAATTTACTGATATTATTAAATTGAACTAAGTATTCAGACATTATTTTGTTTCTGTAACTTTTTTTCTAATATAATTATTAAATACAACAGCAATCAACATCATTGCTCCCAAAAAAACTTTGAACCAATCTGTGTCTACATCTGTATAAAATATACCCATAGAAACTGTTCCAAAAATAATTGCACCTAAAGCTGCTCCAATTGCTGAGCCATAACCTCCAGTCAATAAACATCCACCAACAACTGCTGCAGCTATTGCTTCTAATTCTTTTAATGTTCCTCTCATTGTGTCTGCTGATCCTGCATCTAATACTTGAATACATGCAAATATGGTTGAAGCAACTGCAGTACCAATGAATAAGCTAATTTTAACTCTTCCAACTGGAACACCAACATTTGTAGCACCAACTTTGTCACCACCTGAAGCAAAAATCCAATTTCCATATCTAGTTTTCATAAGTATCCAAGTTGCAAATAAAGTAAGAGCAATGAACCATATTACTGAAGGTGGAATTCCTGTTGCTAAAGGAGTGCCATCAGTTCTTAACTCAATTAACTTCATTGATCCAAGCCAAGTGAACAACCATTGAAATGTATCAGTAGCAAATATCCATGCTATTGGATCATCTTCTATTAAAACCCTTAAACCAGGAACTTGCGTTCTTCCAGTTATCAATCTTGTAATCGCTAAGGTTGCTCCTCTTAATATGAATAGCATTGCAAGTGTAACAATAAATGATGGGAGTCCAGATTTGACTACCATTATTCCGTTAAAGTAACCAATTAAAACTGCCATAGCAAAAGCAAAAACAATTGCCATCCATAAAGGCCATCCCCAATAAATAGCTGGTATTGCAATACAGATACCGGCAAAACCAATCATAGAGCCAATTGATAAATCAAATTCTCCACCAATCATCAACATAGCAGCGGCAATAGCAATAATTCCCAAATTAGCTGATACATCTAAAAAGTTTAATGTTCCATAGGCGCTAAACATTCCTGTGTCGCCAGCGACGATTCCAAAAAATATGAATACTAAAATTGCTCCACCTAAAGCCCCAAGTTCTGGCCGATTCAGTAAAACTCTTAATGGAGAAATTTTTTTAAGTCTTTCATCTTGTCCACTTTGTTTTTTGGATTGAATGCTTTGTGACTTAACTGACATAAAAAATGATTTGAAATATATAAAAAAAGGCCTGAGTAATATTACTCAGGCCTTTTAAATTATTTTTATCTATAACCTTGAGCTGCCCACTTAATTACTTTTGAAGCATTGTCAGGAGTTACAAATCCAGGACCAGTCATAACTACACCAGCTGGCATTGTTCCCCATCTCATATATTGTCCAAAAATAGCAATTGGTAAGTAACCTTGTAAGTATTGTTGTTGGTCAATTAAAAACTCTACTTTACCTGCAGCAGCAGCTTTTAACATGTTTGGAGACATATCAAATGTTCCAAGTTTTACAGATCCAACTTTTCCAGCAGCTTCTAAAGCTTTAAGAGCCGCTTCACCAGATAAACCTGCACCTAAAGTTAGGATAGTGTCATATCCACCACCTAATTTAGCAGCAACAGCTTTTTGAATTTCAGTTGGGTCATTAGATGTACCTAAAATATCTACAGATCCACCAAAACCTTTTTTGAAACCAGCGCATCTTCTATCTAGTGCAACGTTACCTACTTCATGGTTAACGCATAATGCTTTTTTACCACCAGCAGCTTTCATTTTTTGTCCGCCACCTACACCAGCTTCAAACTCAGTTTGACCAACGTGTGCACTTATTCCTAAAGAAGCAAAGTCGTCAGATCCAGAGTTCATTGAAATAACTGGAATACCAGCAGCAATTGCAGCTTTTACTGATTTTCCTAAAGCAGCAGCATCTGGTAAAGTGATCACAATACCTTTTGGTTTTTGTGATACAGCATTGTCAATTAGTTTTGCCATTTCTACCATGTCAAAAGTAGCAGGTGCTGTGTACTTACAAGATATTTTCATATCTTTACATCCAGCATCTACTCCATTTTTAGCAACAGACCAAAAAGGATCGTTTGCTTGACCATGAGAAACAACAATTATATCTACTGCTAAAGCTGATACAGACATCATTGCCCATGCAGCAATAGCTAGTATAAAGTTTTTTATTGTTTTCATTATTCCCCTTTAAATTAAAGTTAATTTTTAAATCAAAACTTAATCAAACTATGCTTTAGTTGTAAAGATGATAGGTTGTATTCTAGTAATAGTTGATTCAATTAAAAGGTAAGTTTTTCAAACCTTTTTGTAACAAGAGATTTTTTTGCAGCATTTGCAATTATTAAAGCGCGTCTACCTTCTTCAAATTCAGCGAGTGGTCTTGTATTTTTTTTTATAAATTTTGCAAAATCATTTAATTGATTTTTGTAGGCATCTTTATATCTCTCTATGAAAAAATTTAACAATGGCGCCTTGTTAGAAGTTGAGCTTGATGAATACAAAGATATTTCATTTTCTCGTTTATTTTCAGATATAATCATTCCTTTAGAACCAAATAACTCAACTCGTTGATCATACCCAAAGCTACAGTGTCTTGAATTAGTAATAATGCATTGAACACCATTCTTTGATTGTATTATGCATGATGCTAATTCAAAATCTTTAATCTTATTAAATCTTTTATCAGAGATATTGCTACCTGATGCTATTATTTTTGAAGGCTCATCTTTTCCAAGATAGAATCTAACTAAATCAAAATCATGTATCATCATATCTCTGAAAATTCCTCCAGATTCTTTTAAATATTTTATTGAAGGAGGATCTGGATCTCGACTTGTAATTATTATTTTTTCTAATTTTCCAATTTTACCTTTAGATAATTGTTTCTTAAGAGTGTTATGTCCAGGGTCATACCTTCTATTAAAACCAAGTTGAATCTTTGGATTTAAATTTTTAATTTTCTTTTTGCACTGATTAATTTTTTTAATACTTAAATCCAAAGGTTTTTCACAAAAAATTATTTTTTTATTTTTTGTACCCTCAAGAATTAATTTAATGTGAGTAGAAGTTGTGGATGCTATAAATATAGCTTTTAAATCTTTATTATTAAAGACGATATTGGGATTATAAACAGCTTCTGCTTTAAGTATTTTCGAATATTTTTTGGTTAAATTTCTATCTATATCGTAGACATATTTTAAATTAAAATCTCTATTACGCATCAAATTTTTTCCATGCATAATTCCAATTCTACCAAGTCCAAATAAAGCTATATCAATCATCTAAATTTTGTATTAAATATATATTAACTAAAAAAATTCTTATGTCAGTAAAATTAGGAGTAGCACCAATAGCATGGAGTAACGATGATATGCCAGAACTAGGTGGTGACACTTCATTAGAACAATGTTTAGATGAGGCGAGTCAAGCTGGATATATTGGAATAGAGTCTGGTGGAAAATTTCCAAAAAAGTCATCACAATTGCTCCCCAAACTAGATCAATTTAACCTTAAGCTTTGTTCAGGCTGGTATGGAGCTAATTTAAGAAAAAATACTGTAGAGGATGAAAAGAAATCAATTCAAGAACAATTAAAACTATTTAAAGATTGTAATTCACCTTGTATTGTTTTTGCAGAAGTAAGTGGATCAATTCAAGGAGATCCAAATAGAAAATTATCAAGTAGACCTCAAATGGAAAAAGATGAATGGGATAAATTTTGTGAAAAAATTTCAGAGATGGGAAAGTATCTCGCTGATCAAGGAATGCCTCTAGCATATCATCATCACATGGGAACTGTTATTGAGACTCAAAAAGATACCGAGAGACTTTTAGATAATACACATGAAAGTGTAAAATTAACTCTTGATACTGGTCATATGTTATTTGCAAAAGGGGACTCTAAATCAATACTAGAGAATTACAGTGAAAGACTTTTGCACGTTCACTGTAAAGATATTAGAAAAGATGTACTTGAAAAATCTCTAAAAGAAGATTTAAGTTTTAGAGGAGCTTTTCTTGAGGGCGCATTTACAGTACCAGGTGATGGATGTATTGATTATAAACCGTTATTTGATGTGTTGAAAAATAAGAATTATTCGGGATGGTTAGTGGTTGAAGCTGAACAAGACCCAGCAAAAGCAAATCCATTTGAATATGCAAAGATCGGCTACAAATATCTTACAGAAACTTTAGAAAAATCTGGAATTAATATCTATAAAAATTAATTACCTATAAAGAGATGTTAATTCGTTATTGCCTGCAGCAACACATGGTGATTTAAAACATGTGCCTACTACCCATTCAGAACCAGGTTCAGATAAAAAATTAGAAGACATCACAAAAATTACTCCCATTTCAACTGATTGTCCTGCCTTGCCCTCAGCTTTTATTCTAGGATCTGGATCTGTTTTTACTTTTGTGTCAGATGAAAAAGGGTTTTCTATATTTAAATTCTCATTAATGTATTTTACAATTTTCGATGAAACCCATTCTTCATTACAAGCATCACCCCAAACAGTTATTTTATCCTGATCATTATTTCCACAATTATTTATTTCGCCATTAATAAAATCAACTACTTTTTGATGGTTTTCTTTTACAAGATTTGCTTTTGCTTCAACCTCAGGTCTTGTACTAGCAGTCCAAATGAGCATACCAACAACATAAATTACAGATAAAGACACCAAAGTTTCTAATAGACCAAAATTTTTTAAGTTAATTCTCATAATTAAAGTTTAACAATTTTAGAGTTGTCTAATTTTTTTTCAAAAAAATCAATAATATTTTGTATCGTTTCTTTTCCCATTCTAATCATACATTCTTCAGTAAATGCCGCAGTGTGAGGGCTTAAAAAAACTTTATCATTTTTTAACAACGGATTATCAGATTTGGGTGGTTCAGTTTCAAATACGTCTAAACCTGCACCAAAAATTAAATTTTCTTTCAAAGCTTGATCTAATTCGATTTCATTTATAATTCCACCTCTAGCTGCATTAATAATAATGCAGTTTTTTTTCATTGTTTTTAAAAGGTCAAAATTGATAAGATTTTTGGTCTCATCATTTAGTGGGATGTGTAAAGAAATAGCATCCATATCTCTTACAGCTACTTTTAAATCATTAACTTTTTTTCCACCAAGAGAATTAATTTTTTCCTCATCAACATAAGGGTCGTAAACAAAAACATTCATTTCAAATCCTAAACATCGTTTGATCAGTGCTTGCCCAATTCTACCGAATCCAGCAATTAGAATATTTTTTCCCCAAAGTTCGATTGTTTTCGGTAATTTGTTTCTGTCACTAAATTTTCCAGATTTTACTGACTGATCATACATATCTTTTCTTTTTGAAATATTTAAAAGCATAAACATAACGTGTTCAGCAACCGCAACAGCATTTGCTGTTGCTGTAATAGTTAAAGTTGCTCCAATTTCTTTAGCACTTTTTAAACCAATATTGTCATAACCAACACCATGTCTAGAAATAACTTGAAGATTTTTTGCAGTACGAATTATTTCATCTGGTAATTTTACTGTTCTTATGGAAACAGCGTCACAATCTACTATTTTTTTCTTTAAATCTTCATTAATCTCATCAAATATTTCAAATTCATAATTTGGATTTTCTTTAAGTAGATCAATACCTTTTTGATGTATGTTTTGAATTACAAGAATTTTCTTTTTTTTTGACACTTTTAGTATGCTTTTGTCTCTTCTTTTACTTTAATAGATTTTAATTTTGAAACTCCACTTTTAGCTCCTGCACTCATAAATCTTTGATCCGAGCCAAAAGTTACAAGGTTAAATCCTAAGTGTAACATCTCTTGAGCATATTCAGGTGTACCATTATGAATTCCAGCAAAAATCTTGTTTTTCTTTGCATGATTTAAAATATTAGTTATCTCTCTATAAGTGGGTGAGTCCTTTGGTTTATCAAATGATGGTTTTTCTCCTATTGCTAAGCTCAAATCTGCAGGACCAATATAAACTCCATCTAATCCAGGAGTGGACATTATTTCATCTAAGTTACCTAGTGCTTCTTTAGTTTCAATCATAGCTAATTTTAATATTTCATCGTTTGCGTGATCTGCGTAATCTGAACCTCCGTAAATTAATCCTCTAATCGGACCAAAACTTCTATAACCATTTGGAGGGTACATGCAAGCTTGGACAAAGTTCTCAGCCTCTTTTCGATTACTTACCATTGGACAAATAATTCCATAACAACCAGCATCTAATATTTTCATAATTTGACCTGGTTCATTCCAATTTACTCTAGCTAATGGAGTTACATTTGTAGATGAAATAGTTTGCAACATTGGAAGAGCGTTTGAATAATCAACTAAACCATGTTGCATATCTATAGTTAGAGAGTCCCAACCCTGTTGAGCCATTGCTTCTGCAGAAACAGTACTTGGTATCTGAAGCCAACCATTAATAACTGGCTTTCCCTCTCTCATCATTTTTTTTATCTTATTTTCTCTCATTTAATTTTTAAGACCCAGATGAGTGTATTTAATATTTAAATAATCTTTAATTGCCATTGATCCACCCTCACGTCCATAACCAGTTTGTTTAATTCCTCCAAACGGTGCTTCAGCAACTGCTACAGCAGCTGTATTAACAGCAACACACCCAGTTTCTATTAATTCAGATGCTTTGTGAGCTTGTTCCATAGAGTTTGTATAAACATAACTACATAAACCTAAGTCATTGTTGTTTGCTCTCTCAATTACTTCATCAAATGTTTTAAACGAAAGCATAGGAACTAATGGTCCGAAAGGTTCTTGTTTCATAATTGTAAAATCATCTTTAACATTATCAAACACAGTTGGTTCGTAAAAATAACCTTTATTAAAACCAGATGGTCTTTTTCCGCCAAGCAAAACTTTAGCACCTTCTTTTTTGGTTGTTTCTACAAGCTCTTCAATTTCACTAAGTCTTTTAGCAGTTGTCATTGGACCGAGTTGAACACCATCCTCTAAACCATTTCCAATTTTAAGTTTTTTTGTTTTTTCAATAAATTTGTTTATAAATTCATCCTTTTTACTCTCTTGGATATAAAATCTATTGGGTGATATACAAACTTGACCATTGTTTCTAAATTTCGCTGTAATTGCCATATCAGCCACTTTATCAATATTAGAATCCTCAAAAACTATAAAAGGAGAATGACCACTAAGTTCCATAGTCACTCTTTGAACTTTATCAGCTGCTTTTTTTAAAATTAATTTTCCAACCCTTGTAGATCCTGTGATTGAAACTTTTTTAACTATGTCTGACTCAATAAGTTGTTCTGAAATTGAAGCTGGATCTCCTGAAAGCAAATTGACGACTCCTTCTGGCACACCACATTCTTTACATATATCTACCAATTCCATAACTGTTCCTGGAGTAATTACATCAGGTTTACATATAACAGAACAACCTGCAGCAAGGGCAGTAGATATTTTTCTTGAGGCCAAAATTAATGGAAAGTTCCATGGTACCAAGGCAGCAACAACGCCAACGGGTTGATAATAAACATGCACACGTGTATCAGGAAATCTACTTTCTACAGTCTGGCCATAAATTCTTTTTGTTTCCTCTGCATTCCATTCAAATATATCTGCTGCACCACCAGCTTCTCCTACACCTTCAGCTAAAGGTTTTCCGACTTCAAGGGTCAACCATTTTGCAAGTACATTTTGTTTTTCTCTAATTTTATCTGCTATCTTTCTTATAATATACGATCTTTGCCAAGGTGCTGTATTTCTCCAAACCTTTAATCCTTTTTCTGCAGATTTCAGAGCTTTTTCAACATCTGCTCTTCCAGCTTTTGAGGCTTTTCCAATTATTTCTTCAGTTGCTGGATTGATTACTTCATATGTTTCATTTTTTTCAGATTTTTGCCATTTACCATCAATGAATTGTCCAAATTTTTCGTACATAAAAAATATTTCTAAGTTTTTTTAGTGAAATTTATTTATAAATTTGTTTTATATACTTAATTATGAAAAAATTAAAGCTTACATGTGCTCATGCAATAGTTAAGCATTTAATTGCTCAAAAAATATTAATTGATGGTAAAAAACAACCACTTTTTCCTGGAGCATTTGGTATTTTTGGTCATGGGAATGTTGCTTGTTTAGGTCAAGCTTTAGAGGAAAATAAAGACAAACTTCCAACATATAGAGGTCATCATGAACAAAATATGGCTTTAACTGGTGTTGCGTATTCAAGAGCTAAAAGAAGAAAACAAATTTTTATAGCAACAAGTTCAGTTGGTCCAGGATCCACAAATTTAGTTACAGCGGCTGCTGTTGCAATGAGTAATAGAATTCCAATTTTGTTTTTACCAGGAGATACATATGCAAATAGAATGCCAGATCCAGTTCTTCAACAAGTTGAACATTTTAACAACCCTGGAATAACTGCAAATGATGCTTTCAAACCTGTTACAAGGTATTTTGATAGAATTACAAGACCAGAACAAATCTTACAATCGCTACCTCAGGCTATACAAGTTATGATAGATCCTGCTGACGCAGGTCCGGCTTGTTTGTCTTTATGCCAAGACATTCAAGGTGAAACATTTGATTTTCCTGAGGAGTTTTTCAAAGAGAGAATTCATGCCATAAGAAGGCCAAAACCTGATGATTTTGAAATTAAAAATGCTGCAGAAAAAATAAAAAATTCTAAAAATCCTATAATTATTTCTGGTGGAGGTGTTTTTTATTCTGATGCTATGGAAGAGTTAGGAAATTTTGCAATTAAACATAACATTCCTGTTACTCAAACTGTAATGGGTTATTCAACAATGAAAAGAGATCATTCACATTTTCTAGGACCTATTGGTGGATTAGGTGGAAAGGCTGCAAACAATTTTGCAAAAAAAACTGATCTTGCAATAGCCATAGGAACTAAGTTAGCAGATTTTACTACTGGATCATGGGCAAATTTTGAAAACCCAAACTTTGGTTTAGTTTCTTTAAATATTACAAGACACGATGCAAATAAACATTTGGCTCAAGCAGTAGTAGGGGATGCAAAAGTTTCTTTAGTTGAACTATCTAATGCACTAGGAAATTGGAAAGCAAATGACGATTGGTATCAAAAATCTAGAGATGAATTAAAATCCTGGAATGAATATGTAGATAAAGAAAGTGGTCCAACAAATCAAAAATTACCAAGTTATGCTCATGCTGTTGGAGCAATTTATAGAAACTCAGATCCCTCAGATATTGCAGTAACAGCGGCTGGTGGTTTAGTTGGAGAGGTTGTTCAAGTTTGGAGACCAAGAGAACTAAACACTCATGAAACTGAATGGGGATTTAGCTGTATGAGTTATGAAATTTCAGGTGCTCTTGGAATTAAAATGGCAAACCCAGATAAAGATGTAATTGCTTTTGTTGGAGATGGTTCATATCTATTATATAATTCTGATATTTATTCTTCGGTTATAACTAATAATAAATTAATAATTATTGTGTGTGACAATGGAGGTCATGCTGTGATTAATAGGCTCCAACTTTTCAAAGGGGGAAAAGAATACAATTGTTTATTAGAAAGCTCTAATACACCAAATTTGGTTGGAGTAGATTTTGCTAAACATGCTGCAAGTATGGGAGCTAAATCTGAACAAGTAAATTCTATTTCTGAATTAGAGGAAGCATTCAAAAGAGCAAAAAAATCAGATGTAACTTATGTTATATCTATTAAAACTCATTCATATCAATGGTTGGAAGGATCTGCTTATTGGGAAAGTCCAACATTAGAAATTCCAAGCACTGAAGAAAACAAAGATGCTTTAAAGCTTCATAAAGAGGGAAAAGCCAAACAAAGACAAGGTGTGTAAATCAATTAATGAATAAAGTCTTTAAAGTAGGATTAATTGGTTGTGGACATATTGCTGAGACATATTTTAGAGCTCATAAATATTTTAATAATTTTAAAATAATTAAATGTGCTGATATAAACGAAAAAGCTTCTTTAAAGTGTGCAAAACAATATAAAATAAAAAAACTAACAGTTAATCAATTACTTAAAGATAATGAGATAGATATAATCTTGAATCTTACAATTCCAAAAGCACATTATGAAATAGCCAAAAAAGCATTAATGAACAACAAACATGTTTATTCAGAAAAACCTTTATCAATTGAATTTAAGAATGGAAAAGAACTAGTATCACTTGCTAAGAAAAAAAAATTATATATTGGTAATGCCCCTGACACTTTTCTTGGTGGAGGTATTCAAAAAAGTAGAGAACTCTTAGATAAAAAAATGATAGGAAAAATTAATTTAGGAAATGCAATTTTTGCATATCCAGGAGTTCAATCTTATCACCCTAGACCTGAACCATGGTTTGCTAAAAAAGAAGGCGGACCGGTTATTGATATGGGGCCATATTATATTACTGCTTTAGTAAATTTATTAGGTCCAGCAAGAGAAGTATCAAGCAGTCAAATGCATGGAGTAAAAAAAAGGACGATAGGCATTGGACCAAGAAAAGGAAAAAAATTTAAAGTTGAATGTCCAACAACTTACCTCTCAACAATTATTTTTGAAAATGGAACTTTGATAAGATTAACATTATCTTTTGATGTTGTAGCACATCAAAGGAATCATATAGAACTTTATGGTAGTAATGGATCATTAATAGTGACAGACCCTAACATGTTTGGAGGTACGGTTTTCAGTTGTAAAAAACTTGGTTATCCTTGGAAAAAATACAAAACAGATAAAATGCACTTAGGTAAAATTAATATTAGATCACAAAGCTCAAGAGCAAATGAATCGCCAACAAATGCCAATTATAGAGGAGCTGGATTAGCTGAGATGGCATATTGTATTGAAAAAAAAAGAAATCACAGATGTAGTGGAGAATTATCTTTGCATGTGCTCGATATAATTTGCTCAATCATGAAGGCAGCAAAAACAGGAAAAAAAATTAAAATTAAATCTACATGTAAAAAACCTGCTAGATTTACTCAATCAGAAATAAAAAAAATATTAAATTAAATGCAAATAGGAATTGATCTTGGAGCTAGCAAAATAGAGTCTGTGTTACTGGATGATAATGGTAATGAACATCATAGAGAAAGAATAGAGGTCCCTAAAGATTATAAAAATACTTTGGATGCTATTAAAAAAATAGTGATTGAATTAGAGAGAAAAGCTGGAAAAGAACTACCAGTTGGAGTTTGTCATCCTGGTATTCATTCTATTCAAACAGGTTTAGTCAAAAATGCTCCAAACTCTTTTTGGATTAATGGAAAGCCTTTGCAAAGAGATTTAAGAAAAGAGATTGGTAAAGAAATATATTGTGAAAATGATGCAAATTGTTTTGCTTTATCTGAGGCAATAGATGGATCTGGAAAACATTATAAGATAGTTTTTGGTGTGATTTTAGGTTCTGGAGTTGGTGGAGGATTAGTTATAGATAAAAGAATAGTTAATGGACCTAATGGAATTACTGGAGAATGGGGACACAATCAAATACCCAGTGTTTGCATCAATGGTACTCAGATTAAAAAGACAAATTTGAGAGTTGGGGAAATAGAAAATTATGTTGCAGGGTTAGGACTTTCTAAAGCCTTTAAACATAAATTTAAAAAAGATTTACCAGCTAATAGAATATTTGAAAGGTATAGAAAACATGATTTAGATGCAGAAAAGTTAATTGATGAATATAAAGATAAATTAGCAATGTCATTAGCCACAGTTGTAAATATTATTGATCCAGATGTTTTTGTATTTGGCGGAGGTGTATCTAATGAAATAGATTTTTTAGACGAAATAAAACAAAAAATGAAAAAATTTGTTGCAGGAGGTGAATTTGAGGGAACTTTTCTCAAACCAAAGTTTGGTGATGCAAGTGGTGTTCGAGGAGCAGCAAGATTGGCAAGAACAACAAATTATTAAAAAGGAGCAAGATGAAATTATGTAGAATAGGTGATGCTGGAAATGAAAAACCTGCAATTATTGACAAAGAAAGTAACTATAGAGATTTATCCTCAATAATAAACGATTTAAATCCAGATACACTAAATTTTGAAACGTTGGAAAAAATTGAAAAGGTTGAAATTTCAAAATTTCCAATCTTGGAACAAAGTTCAAGAATTGGACCATGTGTTTCAAAACCATCAAAATTTATCGGTATAGGTTTAAATTTCAAAGATCATGCAGAAGAGCAAAATTTACCTATACCAAAAGAGCCAATTATTTTCTCAAAATTTACTAGTTGTATAACTGGTCCGAATGATCCAATAATTGTTCCTAAAGATTCTAATCATACTGACTGGGAAGTGGAGCTTGGGTTTGTAATTGGAAGAAAAGCAATCAATGTAAGTGTGGATAAAGCTCTAGATCACGTTCTAGGTTTTTTTCTTGTAAACGATGTGAGTGAAAGAAATTATCAAAAAAATAAGGGATTAACTTGGGATAAAGGAAAAGGTTTTGATACTTTTGGTCCTATAGGTCCTTATATTGTTACAAAAGATGAGCTACCAGATTTTCAAAAATTAAATATGTTTTTAGATGTTAATGGAAAAAGAATGCAAACAGGAAATACAGAACAAATGATTTTTGACATTAAAACTTTAGTGTCATACATGAGTTCTTGCATGAGTTTGCATCCTGGTGATATTTGTTGTACAGGAACACCTCCAGGTGTTGGAGAAAATATGAAACCTCCAGTTTTTTTAAAAGGTGGAGAGGAAGTTGTTCTAGGCATAGATAAATTAGGTCAACAGAAGCATAAAGTTATTCCTTACAAAAATTAAACTTGTATAATATTTAATATTAAATGATTGAATTGATTATTGCCTTAGGAGCTGGATTAATTAGTTTTTTGTCTCCTTGTGTTTTGCCACTTATACCAGGATATATTTCTTATATTTCAGGAAGTTCTATAAATGAACTTGTAGAGAAAAAAAATATAAATTTGTTTCCAATTATTTTGTTTACTGTTGGTTTCTCTATTGTCTTTATAATTTTTGGTGCTGCTTCAACTTTTTTAGGCCAGGTTCTTTTACAAAATTCATATGAACTGAGAATTGTAGCTGGTTTAGTAATTATAGTTTTATCTCTTCATATAATTGGAGTTATTAATCTAAAGTTTTTAAATTATGAGAAAAGAATTCAAACTAATGTTAGTAAAAACTTTTTCAGTCCAATTTTAATAGGAATGGCATTTGCTTTTGGATGGACACCTTGCATTGGACCTATTCTTGGATCGATATTAGTTCTTGCGTCAACCGAGGAAAGTTTGGGAAGAGGTATTTTACTTTTATCTTTTTACTCAATAGGTCTAGCAATACCATTTATTTTATCTGGTTATCTGATGCAAAAATTCTTGATATTTTCTAAAAATTTTAAAAAGAATATAAATAAAGTATCAAAAATTGGTGGTATTATTTTATTACTTACTGGGTTGCTGATAATTACAAATCAACTACAAGCTTTAGGTTTTTATTTACTTGAAGTATTTCCATTTTTACAAAATTTTGGATAATTAAGTTATGAAAATTTATCAAATAGATTCTAGTGCCAGAAAAGAGGGCTCAACTTCAAGAGCTCTTGCAAAAAAATTATTAGATAAAATAAAAAAACCTGAAGATGAGGTTATTTATAGAGATTTAAATGATGAAATGGTTTTTGTTACAGGATTGACAGAATCTGGCATGAACATTGATGAAAAAGACCAAAATGAAAATCATAAAAAGATGTTTGAACTCTCAGATCAATTAGTAAAAGAATTAAAAGAAAGTGATGTAATTATAATTTCAGCTCCAATTTACAATTATGGCCCCCCAGCCACTCTAAAAGCATGGACAGATTTAGCTGCAAGAGTTGGAGAAACATTTAGATTTAAACCAAACGGTAGAAGAGAAGGTTTGTTAAAAAATAAAAAAGCCTACCTCATTATCACCTCTGGCGGAACCAAACTTAATAGTAATGAAGATTTTCTTACCCCTTGGTTAAAATTTATCTTAAATTTTTTTGGCATAGAAAAAATTGAAGTTATTAGCGCCGATCAAATGGCTTTGGATTATGAAAAGTCAATACGTGAAGCTGAGACACAAATTGATAAAGTGAATATATAGTGAATAATTCAATCAAAACAGATGATATAATTTTTAATTTTTTTAAACAAATCTGTGATGAAAAAGATGATCAAAAATGCGTTGAACTTGGAAATAATTGGATAAATGCAATGGAGAATAACTTAAAAAATATGGAAGCTAATTTAGATGAACAAGATAAAATCAAACATAAAGAAGATATTCAAAATAATCAAAATCATTTAAATAGTCTTAAAGGGAAGACTTCTTCAGAATGGCGCGAGTATGCCACTAAGTGTATGATTGAAATATTGGATAATAAAAAAGAAGTATGAGTAATTAAGAAAAAGTATTTATGATGATCTGTGTTTTTTTAATCATTTTTACAGTCTATTATTTAATTGAAAAACATCTAATTTAATTTTTCTTTCTTTATTTAATATAATAATATATTAACTAGTGAAAGGGGTGTCTTAACCGACTGAGATCAAACCCTAAGAACCTGTCCGGTAATTCAGAAAGGGAAAATGGATAAAACATATTTTATAAGTCAATCTACTTCATTAACATTAGTAATAATCGTTAGTTTAGTATTTTTAATGTTTGGGCTTTACCACTCTAAAAAATATCAAGGATTAAATAATTACCTTACTGCTAACAGAAACATTGGATTATTTTCATTAACAACAAGCTTAACAGCATCAGCCTTAGGAGCTTGGATTTTATTTGGTCCAGTATCTGCTTCAACGTGGGGAGGGCTAGGTGCAATTATAGGTTATTCATTAGGTACTGCTTTTCCAATGTTCTTTTTTATTTTTTTAGGAAAAAAAATTAGAAAAGACTTTCCAAAAGGTTCAACTTTAATTGAATTTTTAAGAAAAAAATTTGGAAAAAGTTTATTTAGACTAATTTTATTAATGACAATATTTTATATGTTTATATTTCTATGTGCCGAAGTAACTGCTGTAGCAGTTTTAATTAATTATATTTCTGGGACAGAACTTTGGGTTACAGCATTAATTGTTTTAATGAGCACATTAATTTATACTTTATATGGAGGTTTAAGGGTTTCTATATTTACTGACAATATTCAAATGATTGTTATCGGAATTTTATTATTAATTTCTTTTATTTATTTAAATAAAACAATAGGAACAGATTTTTCTTTTGATTTTATTAAAAAGAATAACCCTGAACTTTTAAGTAGCTCTTATCTACCTGGGTATACAGCTGGCTTAACTTTTTTTATTGCAGTTGCGGCAACAAATTTATTTCATCAAGGTAATTGGCAGCGTATTTATGCTGCCAAAAATTTTGATATTTTAAAAAAGAGTTTAATCTTGTCTTTTTTGATAATAATTCCAATTGTTTTTTTTATGGGATTTTCGGGTTTAGTAGCTTATTCCATAGACTCTACAATTAGACCTGATCTTGGTTTTTTTTCTTTACTGCTTAAAGATCAAACTATTTTTCTATCTTTAATGGTGGTTATTCTTGGTCTAGCATTAACTATTTCAACTATTGATACATTGATTAATGCTATTTCAAGCTTAATCGTAGTAGATGGAAAAGCCACATTTAAATTTAAAAATAAAGTTAATTATTTGAATTTTTCAAAATATATAATTGTTATTTTGTCTTTAATATCGTTTTTTGTTGCATCTAAAGGATTTGATATCTTATATTTATTTTTATTAGCTGATTTATTTTGTTGTGCGTTTGTTTTGACTGTTTTTTATAGTTTTTATAATAAAAAAATTAATGAAAACGCAGCTTACTTTTCTATTCTAATAGGATTAATTGGAGGTTTTTTACTGTTTCCTGCTCCTGATTTTTCAAAAAGTTTGTTAGTTGGAATTTTAATTCCTAAGGACTTATTTCTTTCTTTTATACCACAATCTTTATTATTTTTGTCATTTGTGGTTGCAACTTTTTTACCGTTATTAGTTTTAAAGGCTAAAAAGCAACAATAATACTCGATTGTATTAAAGGAATTAATAGTTATATATCTGTCTCAAATGTCAGATAATCAAATAGTAATTAGTTCTCTTTCAAAAGTTTATGATAATGGTTTCAACGCACTTAAGAACATAAATTTAAATATTAAAAAAGGAGAAATTTTCGCAATGCTTGGACCAAATGGTGCCGGCAAGACAACTTTAATAAGTATTATTTGTGGAATTGTAACACCATCCTCTGGAAAAGTTACTGTCGATAATTACAACATAATTGATGATTACAGAGAAACACGGTCTAGGATTGGTTTAGTCCCTCAAGAATTAACTTTGGAACAATTCGAGACAGTATTTAATAATGTTTCTTACTCAAGAGGTTTATATGGAAAAAAACCTGACCCAATGCATATAGAAAAAATTTTAAAACAATTAAGTTTGTGGGATAAAAAAGATTTAAGATTACGTCAGCTATCAGGTGGAATGAAAAGAAGAGTTTTAATCGCAAAAGCATTATCTCATGAACCTACAATTCTTTTTTTAGATGAACCAACAGCAGGGGTTGATGTCGAGTTAAGACAAGATATGTGGAGAATTGTAGAAGATTTAAGAAAAACTGGAGTTACAATAATTTTAACCACTCATTACATTGAAGAAGCTGAAGCTATAGCTGATAGAGTGGGCGTTATAAATCAAGGTGAAATTATAGTTGTTGATCAAACAGAAGAATTATTAAAAAAAATGGGACATAAAAAACTAACAGTTGAACTTCAAGAGAAAGTCTTAGAAATACCAAAATCACTAGATAAACATAATTTAGTATTAGGCTCAAATAGAATGTCAGTAGATTATATTTATAATGTACAAGCAAAACAAACTGGAATTACAAATTTATTACAAGATTTAAAAGACTCAGGTTTTAAATTAAAAGATTTAAAGACAGAACAAAGCACTTTAGAAAAAATATTTGTAAGCTTAGTAAATGAAAAAAATGAAAATTAATTTTTATGCATTAAAAGCGATTTATTTGCATGAGATGGATCGATTTAGAAGAACATTAACCCAATCTTTGTTGTCTCCAGTGCTATCCACCTCTTTATACTTTGTAGTTTTTGGATCAGTTATTGGAGGGTATGTTGAAAATATTGATGGTATTAGTTATGGATCGTATATAGTGCCAGGTCTATTGATGTTAACATTGTTAACACAATCAATAAGTAATACATCATTTGGTATTTTTTTTCCTAAATTTAATGGAACAATTTATGAAATTTTAGCAGCACCAATCTCAACTTTAGAGGTTGTTTTAGCATTTGTGGGTGCTGGCGCCACTAAGACCTTAATAGTTGGTGTTGTGATATTTATTACTTCTCTATTCTTTGTTGAGGTGCAAGTAAAATACCCATTATTGATGATTTTCCTTCTTGTTTTAGTTGCTTTTACTTTTGCACTGTTTGGTTTTTTAATTGGTTTAATGAGCTCAAATTTTGAGCAAATGTCCATTATTCCAACACTTGTGATAACACCGATGGTATTTTTAGGAGGTAGCTTATATTCATTAGATATGCTGCCTAGTTTCTGGCAAACAGTTACATATTTTAATCCAGTTGTTTATTTGATTAATGGATTAAGATTCTCCTTTTATGGTATTTCTGACTTTAATATATGGATAAGTATTGGGTCAATGTTACTATTTTTAGGTATTTGCGTGTCAGTTGTTACAATATTACTTAAAAAAGGGTATAATATTAAAGCTTAGTTATAGTGTTGCTAAAATGCAACAATATTAAAAAAATTGACCATTTTTTAAGGTAAATCTGATAGAATCATTGAAAACAGGCCTTTTTGTCGTATAAGGTAATTTATTATTAATTAATTAATATAACTAATAAGGTAAAGTATGAAAAAGATAGTAACGGTATTTTTTGCTACATTATTTTTATCAACTTCTGCTATCGCTGGCGGAACGATTGGAATAAAATACGGAACTGGAGATTTAACATCTACATCCAGTGTACCAAACGATACGAATACAACTAAAAGCGCTGATAGCGAATACGGCGCAATTTTTGCTGAGTTCAACCTACCAAATGTTCCATTAGCTTTAGGAGTTGAGTACATTCCATTGGAAGCAGTAGTTGGTGTTGATGGTTCAAAAACTGACTCACACTTAGAGTTAAGCGATCATACAACTATTTATGCTCAAGCATCTAAAGAGATGGATAACGGTGGTTCAATTTATGCAAAAATCGGTTATTCAACAGCAGATATATCAAAAGTAACTGCAAACTATGATGCGACAGCAGCTAGTTCTCCTGCAAGCGAATTAGAAGGAACAATGGTTGGCTTAGGAGTACAAACAGCTGAAGGACCATTAGGATTAGTTGCTAGATTTGAAGCAACACTCACAGAGTACGATGATGTTTCTGTTACAACAACTGAAAATGGTATTTCTGAAACGAAGACTGCTAAAGATACTGAATTAACAACATTCACTATATCTATAGCTAAATCGTTTTAATAATTTATTAAATTAAATTTTAAAGCCCCACAATTTATTTGTGGGGCTTTTTTTTTATTTCTTAATAAGGTTTTTATAATTTTCTAAATTGTCAACGGTATACCATCTCTTTGGCTTGATATCAGAAACATATAATTGATTTACTCTAATTAATCTTTTCCATAAAATGTTAAAGTCTTCAGTTTTTTTAATTCTATCGTTAATTTTTTTTGGATTTAGAACTTGAATACCTGTACAGTAGATATCAGATTTAGTGTTTCTAGAAAGTTTTTTAATAATATTTTTTTTTCTAAAAATATAATCGCCCACTAGTCCTTCGACAGGTTTTGTTGGAATTATCATACATAATGGTTGACCTTTTTTATAATAGTCTTTTTCAATTTTTTTGAAATTAATATTTGTTACATTATCACAAGTTAAAACATAAATAGGATAGTCGAATGTCCTAAATATAGAATTAAAAATCCACCAGGAATTACCTTTTTTATCAGTATTAATTATTGAAGAAACTTTTTCCTCAATTAAATGTTTAGCTAGAATAGGTCCTTTATAACCTACTGAAATATGAATGTGATCGATATATTTTTTAAGTTTTCTTATACCACTAGCAATTAAAGATGATTGTTTAAACTTCACTAAACCTTTTGGAATTTTTTTTGTAAGGGGCATTAGTCTGGTTCCACGTCCAGCTGCCATTATGAATGCATTATTAATCTTTTTATAAGTCATTAGATTTAAGGCCGAATTGAATTATCTTTTCAATTTCAGACTCTGATAATCTTTTTGCATTTTGTGATGATACTATTTTTTTTAATGGTTTTTTAGATATTTCATTAAAATCAATGACAAAATATTTTTTATTTTTAATTTTCATTTCTTTTGCATATTTTAATTCATCTTCACCTATAAGGAATTCATCCAATCTATCACCTTTTCTTGATTGAATTATCTTGTATTTTCCACCAAATTTTTTTATCCAAACTTTTAATATTTCTATCATTTTTGCAGATTTCATTTCGCTAGAGAGTATTTTGCTGTTAAGCTTATCTTTATATTTGAGAGCTTGGTCAATTAAACTCACTGCTTCATCAACTGAGAAAAAAAATCTTCTCATATATGGTCCAGTAGTTAAGATTGTTTTATTTTTTTTAAACATTTGTTTCCAAATAGGTAAAACTGAACCTGTCGACCATGTTACATTTCCATATCTTACACAAACAAATTTAGTTTTACTGTAAGATTTCACTGATGAAAAAAGTCTTTCCATGCAAGACTTGCTTAATCCATATATATTCTTAATAGGTGGTGATGCTTTATCAGTGGAAACACCAATCACAGTTGGAACTTTTTTATTAATACATGCTCTAACGACATTAGTTGAACCAAGAATATTTATGTCTATACACTCAAATGGAAATTTTTCAGAAAGATCCACAAACTTTGTTGCTGCTGCATGAATAACTATATCTGGTTTAGTATAATTTAAACAGTCATTAACTGACTCTATATTCGAAACATCTAAGGGAACCACTTCACAATTAGTTAAACGTTTAATTAAAAAATTTTGTTTATTATTTCTTGCACCAAGAAAAACTTTATATTTTTTCTTATAAAAACTAGCTAAATTTCTTCCAAGATAGCCTGTACCACCTGTAATTAGAATTTTTTTCATTATTAAAAACTTTAAATTTGTTTATAAGATTAAAATATACAATGTCTATAGTAATTCACATCCCTTTTTACAATCCAAATCCTGAAAAAAAAGAAGGTTATAGAAAATTAAGACGATTAGATTATCTTCAAGAGAATATTCGAAATTTAAAAAAACTTTCACTCAAAACCGACATTTTTGTGCATACACACAATGATTTTTTAATTGATAAAAAATTAGAAGCTAAAATAATTCATCACAACATAAATAATTTTGATTTAAATAAAGGATATTTAACTTGGTTATCTAGATCATTAATGGAAAAACAAAAAGATAATTATGATTATTATATGTATTTAGAACATGATATAAAATTTTCAGAGAACAATCTACAATACTGGTTAAAATATCAGGATTCTCTAGCTAAAAAAAGGTTTCACTTAGGTTTTTTTATTTATGAAATGAATAACTCAAATAATCAAAAACTTAGCATACATATCTCAAAAAAATTAGATAAATTTATTAATATAGATAATCAAAATTTTATTGTGAATGATTTAGAAAACTATTGTTGCTTCTGGCTCTATACAAGAAAACAATTTAAAACTTTTTTAAAATCAAAGTGGTGGTCATTTAAAAAAAGATCACATAACTTTAGACATAATTACGGTGTCACAGAGAGATCATCAATAGGTTTTCATGCTTTTAGTATGAATTATTTTAAGGCAACCCTAATCCCTGAAAAAAACAATCAGCCACACCCAGATTCTTTTATTGAACATATAACAAATAATTATTATGAAAAATTTCCTGGGTTAAAAAAAGAAGATTATTTTGATATTAGAGGGGCTTGCAAGTTTCAAATTAATGAAATTATTGTTGATTCAAAAAACAAGAAAAAGATAAATGATAATTTTATTTTAAAAAAATTAATTAGAAATTTTTTGTGGAAATTTAGATTTATTACAAAAAAATTTAACTGACCCATAAATGGGTCAGTTAATTACTAATACACAAGAGGAATTGTTTTATTAGAACTGTTCTGACTCTGTTGAGCCATCCATTGCTGTCGTTGAACTTTTTCCACTACTGATCGTGTTTGATACAGCATCGAAATAAGAGGTACCAACTTCTCTTTGATGTTTTACACTTGTGTAACCATCTTTTTCACGAGCAAATTCTTGTTGTTGTATTCTTGAATATGCAGCCATGCCTTCTTTCTTATATTTTTCCGCTAATTCAAAAATTGCAATATTTTGAGTATGAAATCCTGCTAATGTAATAAATTGGAATTTATAGCCCATTTTACTTATCTCTTGTTGGAAAGAAGCAATTTCACTATCAGATAAATGTTTTTTCCAATTAAAAGAAGGTGAACAATTGTAGGCCAAAAGTTTACCTGGAAATTTTTCATGAATTGCATCAGCAAATTTTTTTGCCTCCTCTAAATTAGGTGTAGCTGTTTCGCACCAAATTAAATCTGAATAAGGAGCGTAAGCTAAACCTCTCGATATAGCTTGATCAATACCAGCCTTCACATAATAGAAACCTTCTGGAGATCTTTCACCTGTTAAAAAAGTTTTGTCATTTTCATCATGATCATTAGTAATCAATTTTGCAGCATTTGCATCTGTTCTTGCTAAAATTATTAAAGGAACATCAGCAATATCAGCAGCTAATCTTGCAGCCTTTAAATTTTTAATCATTGTACTTGTTGGTACCAATACTTTTCCTCCCATATGACCACATTTTTTTTCACTTGCTAATTGATCTTCAAAATGAACACCAGCAGCCCCAGCTTTAATAAATTTTTTTGCAAGTTCAAAAACATTTAATGGACCACCAAAGCCTGCTTCACCGTCTGCAATAATAGGTAACATATAATCAACTTTGTTTTCTTCTTTCATGTCACCATCAATCACTTCCATATGTTGAATTTGATCCGCTCTGACTAATGCATTATTCATTGACTCAACTAATTTAGGTGCACTATCATAAGGGTATAAAGATTGATCAGGATACATTTCACCAGCACTATTTGCATCAGCTGCTACCTGCCAACCACTTAGATAAATCGCTTTTAATCCAGCTTTTGCATGCTGAACAGCATGATTACCAGAAAGAGATCCAAGTGTGTTAACATAAGGTTCTGAATTTAGTAAATTCCATAGTTTTTTTGATTGTTGTTTACATAAAGAGTATTCAATTTTTAATGAGCCTCTTAATCTTTCAACATCCTCAGGTTTATAATCTCTCTTAATACCAGCAAATCTTTTTAAGTCGTATGAGATATTCTCTGCACTCATTTTTATCCTTTTTTTTATTTATATGAATTAAATAGAACGAATTAGAATTAGTTAGAGTCGTTAAGGGTCTCAACTAGATCTTTCATTCCACTTGAACCCCAATCACAATGATCATCTCTCATGTAGATCCCCCTACTATTGTGCTTAGCTAGATCCTCATGCTTTATGATTTGAGCCTCATTTTCACTGTTTTTTAATTTTTCGTCCATGTAAATCTTTTAATTTACAAGATTTACAAAATCTATAAAAAAGGTAAAAAAGCTTGTAAACTAAAGAAAAAAAGTGTAAAAATAAATTTACAAAATTTACAAATAGAAAATATGAGTCAATTAAGCTTAAAAATTGGTCCAAAAATCAAGGCTTTTAGAAGGCAATTAGGTCTTCAAGCTAACAAATTAGCTGAGGATTTAAATATATCTCCGAGTTATCTAAATCTTATTGAGGGAGGTAAAAGGAAAATTGATGGTGATTTGCTGATAAAGATTTGTGAAAAATTAAATATTGATCTCTCTCAACTAACTTCAAAATCAGATGTTAACTTAGAAAATACTTTATCTGAAATTTTAGATGACAGGCTATTTGAAGATTTGGATATTTTAGGACCTGAGGTTAAAGACCTAGTAAGTACTAATCCAAAAATTGGAAAAGCAATAGTTAGATTAGGCGATATATTAAAAAAAAAAGATCATGAACTTATAAATAAAATTGAAAAATTATCTGGAAAGATTGTTGATAATAGAAAGAATTCTTTTCCAGGAGAAGTTATTTCAGATTTTCTTCAAGATAATAAAAATTACTTTCCAAAATTAGAAGACTTTGCAAATAAAGTTTTTGAAAAAGTTCAAAAAAATAACCGAACTCGATATATAGCACTATGTGATTTTCTGAAATCTGAATATGGGATTACTGTAAAAGATGTAATTCCGGAAGAAGACAAGCCTTTTTCAAAAATTTATAATAAAAATAAAAAAGAACTTTTATTAAGTGATTATAGTTCTCTGGAGACAAAAAAACTTCATGCAGCAGCACAAATTGCTCAAGAGGGATCAAGTAAAGAAATTGAAGAGTATTTATCAAAATTTTCTTTTCCATCAGAAGAATCAAAAAAACTCACAAAAGTTGCATTATTAAATTATTGTGGTGCAGCAATCCTAATGCCATATAAACTTTTTCATTCTGAGTGTAAAAAATTAAAATATGATTTAGAATTACTTCAAAATACTTTTGCAACTTCTTTTGAACAGGTTGCACACAGAGTTACGTGTTTACAAGATCCAAAATTACCAGGGATACCTTTTCATTTTTTAAGGGTAGATATGGCAGGAAATATTTCAAAAAGATTTTCATTATCTGGTATCGAAATACCAAGATATGGAGGAGCTTGCCCAAGATGGAATGTATATTCTGCTTTTACTAGACCAGGTGTTATTCAAAGCGCTGTAAGTAAAATGACAAATGGGGAAAAATATGTTTGTATTGCTCGAACGGTTGAGAAGGGTATAGGAAGATTTGGAAGAACAAAAAGTATTCTGTCAATTGGACTTGGTTGTGAAGCAAAATATGCAAAAGATTTTGTTTATACTGAAAATATAAATGTAAACGACAAATCAACTGAAATTCCAATAGGTGTGTCATGTAGAACATGTGATAGATTAGATTGTTCACAAAGAGCCTTTCCTCCATTACACAAGAAATTTGACGTAGATATAAATACAAGAGGTGTGTCTGTTTATGTTGGTGATAAAAATTAAAATTAAGTTATGTTAAAATTTATAATTCCAGCAATAATTGTATTTTTAATCGTTCTTTTTTGGGAAAATATAAATCAAAAAATTTATCAAAAATTTAGAGTTAAAATAAATGCTATAATTTTAATAGCTCTATTATTAATTTTGATAGCTATTTTATTTTTACTTTACTTTTAAATTAGATGTAAATTAGATGAATAATCTTGATTCCTTTTATCATAAAATTATTGAAACAGAGGGTGTTTTTACTATGAAAAATGCCAATACTACTATTGGTTTTGTGCGCTTTAATGAAGAGGGGGAAATAGAGTATATTTTTGTTAATCCTATGTTTAGAAAAAAAGGATTAGCAAAAAAAATGTTAAAACTTGTAAAAGATAAAACCAAAAAAAAAATTATTTTCCAAAAACCTATAAGCCCGTTAGGAAGCAAGCTTCTTAAATCAATAAATAAAATTTAAATGAAAAAATATATTATAATAATTATACTTTTATTTTTTAACCTAAATATTTTGAGTGCAGATGATAGAACAGATCGATTAAACAAGCTGTTTAATGAGTTAAAGATTAATAATTCTATTATTGCTAATGAGGTTGAGCAAAAAATTTGGAAAATTTGGAGCACACACCCAGATGATGAAAAATTAACATCTTTATTAGCCGAAGGATCAAACTTGGTAAATAATGATAAGTACATTGAAGCTATTGACATATTTTCTAAAGCTATTGAACTAGATCCATTGTGGGCTGAAGCATGGAATAAACGTGCAACAGTTTTATATTTATCTGGGGAATTTGAAAAATCTCAAAATGATATTGATAAAGTTTTAGAATTAGAGAAAAGGCATTTTGGTGCTCTTGCTGGACAAGGTCTTGTAAATATACATCTAAAAAATTATGAAAAAGCAATTGAAAGTTATGAAAAAGCTAAAGAAATATATCCTTCTATGAAATCACCCGATATAATGATTAAACAAATTAAAAAATTAATAAAGGAAAAATCAATTTAAATGCTTAACTATTTATTACCTTTTATTGTATTAATATTGATTGTTGTATTCATTCATGAGTATGGACATTATTATTTTGCAAAAAAATACGGTGTTGGTGTAACAGATTTTTCAATAGGTTTTGGTCAAGAAATTTTTGGCTGGAATGATAAATCAGGAACAAGGTGGAAAATATGCTGGATACCATTAGGTGGATATGTAAAATTTTTTGGTGATAGAAATGTTTTTTCACAAGCTGATCAACAAAAAATAATTGAGAAATATAGTGAGGAGGATCAAAAAAAACTCTTTGTTTTAAAACCTTTGTACCAACGAGTTTTAATAGTTTTTGGGGGCCCTTTAGCTAATTTTTTGCTAGCTTTAGTAATTTTCTTTTCAATTTATACTTTTATTGGAAAAGATTTTACTCCTGCAGTTATAAATGAAGTACAAAAAGATAGTCCAGCAATGATGGGTGGATTAAAGGACAATGATATTATTTTAGAGATAGATGGAAATAAAGTTAAAAGTATTATGGATGTTTCTAAATATATTATGATGTCGACTGATGATTTTATAGACTTTAAAGTAAAACGTTCTTACGATGAATTATTACTTAAGATTAAGCCAGACATAGTAATGGGTGAGGATAATCTTGGTAATAAAGTTAACAAGAGGATGGTTGGCATTAAGTTAGGTGCATACAACAATGAAATAAATCATGTAAAATTAGGACCAGCGAAAGCAATTTATTATGCTGCGCATGAAGTATATTATGTAAGTATATCCTCGTTAAAATATATTGGAGCAATGATATTTGGGAAGGCTGACACTTCTCAACTTGGTGGACCAATAAGAATTGCTAAAATTTCCGGTCAGGTTGCTGAATTTGGAATATTAGCATTTATTAGTATGATGGCTTATATTTCTATAAGTCTTGGGTTAATTAATTTATTTCCAATTCCAATGTTAGATGGTGGACATTTGATGTTTTATGCTTTCGAAAAAGTTTTAGGACGCCCTTTATCTCAAAAAACACAGGAAGGTTTTTTTCGAATCGGTTTGTTTTTATTGTTATCTTTAATGATTTTTACAACATTTAATGACTTAAAAGACATTGGTTTATTTAGATAAAAATTTTATATAAAGTTAAAAATGTAAGTAAATTCAACGTTTTTAATTAATATACCAGATATTGTGTATAACTTATAAACAGATACTAAAAAAAGTCTTGATTTATCAACGTTTTTGATAAAGATAGTAAATAACCTAATAAAACCGGAGCTAAAATGAACAAAAAACAATTAGTAGTCAAACTTTCGGGAGCTTTAAACCTAAGTAAAGCAGATGCTGAAAGAACTTTTGACACGATTACCAACACTATTCTTGATGCTTTAAAAGCTGATGACTCAGTGAAAATTGCTGGATTTGGTACTTATAAAGTGGCTAAGAGAAAAGCTAGAGTTGGAAGAAATCCTAGAACTGGTGAACAGATTCAAATTGCTGCATCACAAAAGGTGAAATTCCTACCCGCAAAAGCTTTAAAAGAAGTATTTAATAAATAGTAAAATTTAACAGCCTTAACGTAAACGCGTTAAGGCTGTTTCTATATGCAAAAACTGCATACCCAATTTTCCTAATCAACGTTAGTTATTTAAATTTAAAAAATTATAAACCTCTACTTTAACAGGGAGGTCTTAATGACTAAATTTTTAAAAAAAATAAGTGCACCACTTATGAGTTTGATTTTTTTATTAAACATGAGTAGTGCTGGTATGGCAGAGACAACAGTTTCTGCTGAAGTAGGATTTATATTTAATACCCTATTATTCTTAATTTGTGGTTTTCTAGTTATGTTTATGGCGGCAGGTTTCGCAATGCTAGAATCTGGTATGGTTACATCAAAAAGTGTATCCGTAATTTGTGCTAAGAATATAGGTTTATTTTCAATCGCAGGAATAATGTTCTGGATGGTAGGTTACAACTTAGCTTATGGGATTCCAGAGGGTGGATACATTGGAAAATTTGTGCCATGGTCAGATGCTAGTGCAGTAGACACTGGTTATTCAGATGGTTCAGATTGGTATTTCCAGATGGTATTTTGTGCTACAACAGTATCAATTGTATCTGGAGCTATGGCTGAAAGAATTAAACTCTGGCCGTTCTTTTTATTTGCTGCAATCCTTTCAGGAATTATTTATCCAATCGTAATGGGTTGGCAGTGGGGTGGAGGCTGGTTAGCAGAATTAGGTTTTTCTGATTTTGCTGGATCAACTTTAGTACACTCAACTGGTGGTGCAGCTGCTTTAGCTGGTGCTATGATTATTGGTCCTAGACTTGGAAGATTTACTAAGTCAGGTGCTCCAGCTCCACTAAAACCATTTGCAGCTTCGTCAATTCCATTAGTTACAATTGGTGTATTTATTTTATGGTTAGGTTGGTTTGGTTTTAACGGTGGTTCACAATTAGCTATGGGAACAGCTGATGATGCAATTGCTGTATCAACAATCTTTATTAATACATTTTTAGCTGGTGCTGGTGGTGTATTAGGTGCTGCTACAATCACTAGATTACATTTTGGTAAAACTGATGTAGTTCAAATGTTAAATGGTTGTATTGGTGGATTAGTTGCTGTAACAGCAGAACCACTAATGCCATCACCTTTAGCTGCAATTTTAATTGGTGCAGTAGGTGGTTTAATTGTGGTTTATGGTACTAAACTATTATTCTCATTACAGATTGATGATGTAGTTGGTGCAGTGCCTGCGCACTTATTTGCTGGTATTTGGGGTACATTAATTGTGCCTGCAACGAATGCTGATGCATCTTTTAGTACACAGTTGATCGGAGTAATATCTGTGAACTTGTTTGTATTTATAGTCGCTTACATTGTCTTTAGTTTTATGAAAGCAACTATTGGTCTTAGATTAAGTAAAGAAGGTGAATCTAAGGGTACAGACGTAACTGAAACAGGTGTAATTGCTTACGCTATACGTGACTAATTGTTAACAATAAAGGGGTTCTTCGCTCTCTGTGTATCTCCGCGATTACTCATCGAAGAGCCCCTTAAATTTCTCTCTAAGTTAGTTAAATAAAAAAAAGCCCCTCCCTCAAGGGGCTTTTTATTTTTATAAGTCTTTAATTATTTGTTCAAAAACATTATCAGGTTTAAGTTTTTTCATACCAGTTCTATCTCTATTCCAAACATTATCTTTATAATCGATTGGTGTTATTGGTATGATTTTACTAAATTTTAATTCACTTGCTGGATCATTAGCAATTAAACCGAACGTTTTAATCCCTAGAGCTGCTGACATATTAAGAGGACCTGAATTATTTCCTACATAAAAATTAGAATTTTTTATTGCAAGTATTATGCCTTGCAAATCTTTACCAGAACAATCAATAAAATATTGTTTATTTGAGTCCATTATAATCTTTTTTGCTACATATGATTTATCAGGACCACAAATTAAATATATATAATCAAATAGTTTTTTTTCATGAAGAAGATCGGCAAGTTTTATAAAATCTTCTTCATACCACATTTTATAATCCTCAAATGAATCTACTCCAAAAGCAATTTTTTTTCCTTCAATCAAAAGGTCAGCATTATCTTTTTTTAATCTTTCAATATTTATTTCTAAATTTGGAAATTTATCCTCTAAATTTATTGAATTAATTTTTAATAATTTTTGAGATTGTTCAGAATAACTTAGTTTCCAATCTTCTTCATTCAAATGATTTTGTGTAGTTAACCATTTTTTTTGATTACCAAGCCCTGGGCCAATTATATTTTTAATCTTTGCAATTTTTGCTGCAATAGCAGGTTTATTTACTTTGTCTAAAATATAAACAAAGTCATATTTTTCAGCTTTAAATATATTAATCAGTTTAAAAACATCCAACCAATAAAATAAACCTTTTCTAAATTCATTGTAATAAATTTTGTCAATATGACTAAGATCTTTTAAAATGTTATGAGCTTGAGTTTTTTTTCTAACGATTAAATCTATCTTTTCATTATGATGTTGACTAATTGCTTTTATGTAAGGTAATTGCCAGATCAAATCACCTAATTTATGATGGGTGTAAACTATGCAAATTTTTTTATTCATTTTTTATTTATCAGCACTAGAAAAAACTATATAGTAAATTTACTTTTATGAATATAAAATCATCGCAAACTCTTGTTTCTGAAGCTCTAAGTGAAATCAAAACTATATCTACAGATGAAGCTTACCAAATGACAAATGAAGATAAATGTAATTTAATTGATATTAGAGATATTCGAGAATTAGAAAAAGAGGGAAGAGTAGAAAAATCAAATCATATTCCAAGAGGTATGCTAGAATTTTGGTTAGATCCTGAAAGTCCTTATTTTAAGGAGGGCAAATTGGATATGAATAAAGAAATGGTTTTATTTTGTGCTGGTGGATTAAGATCTGCTTTAGCGGCAAAAACTTTAAAAGATATGGGATTTGAAAAAGTTTCTCATATAGATGGAGGTTTTGGTGCTTTAAGAAATAGTAAATTTAAGATTACTTAACAATACATTCATCAATCGCATATTCTAGACGATCTTGTCCCCAAAAAAGTTTATTATTAATCACAAATGTTGGAGCTCCAAATATATCTTTTTTAAAAGCTTCATCTGTACAACTTTTTAACTCATCTTTAATTTGTTGTTCTTGTATTTTATCAAAAAAATTTTTCTTATCTATTTTACAGGCATCTAAAATATTATTTATATTTTTTTCAATGGATATATCTACGTTGTTTTTCCAGTATGCATCAAAACAAGTATCAAGGTATTTATTTTTAAATTGTCGATCAATTGAAATAAATCCTCTCATCAAATATAAAGAATTAATCGGAAATTTATCATTCCATTTAAATGGAATTTTATTTTTTTTAGAAATAATCTCACAATCATTTTTCATATTTTTCATCTTACGTTCATTAAATGCTGGCGCAGTTATATTTCCAAGTTTATGAAGGCCTCCTAATAAAATAGGTTTATAATCAAATTTAATTTCATCTTTAATATCAATTAATTTAATTTTTTGATGTGCAATGTAAGAGTAAGGACTTATAAAATCGAAATAAAAGTCGATAACTTTACTCATAAAGACTGATACTTTTTGCAAAGAATATTCTTATAAGCCAATAAATGAAAATACCTAATGGACCAATCAGATAAGTTATAATCAAGGGTATTCCTACTAGAATTTTATTAATCATGAATTTTTGAGAATCTTTAATGATCCAACCTCCAACAAATAAATTTATTGAAATAAAATGTATCCAAAATAACATCAGGAATAAATCGTTTGAAAATAAATTAGATAAATTTGAAATGCTTAAATACAATTCAAAGTTACTATCAAAATCATAAAGATTTATATAAGATTTATATAACACAAACACATATGCTCCACTTAATAACAAAAATGGAAAAATTGATGTTACAAAATATTTACTTAAGTTAGATTGTGGAAAGAATATAAGTATAAGCCAAAATGGCAATACACCTAAATTCACCCAAAAGTAGAGAATTTCAATTGTAAAGTAAGCATAAATTTGTTCGATCATTTGAAATTATATTATATTAAATCTTACGATGATTCCTATAAGAAATAGAAAAAAAACATTACAAGTCACAGTCGATGAAATGAGAAATTTTGCGCTATCGTATGTTGAAAAATATGCTCCATCTAAACAACAATTGAGAACATATTTATTAAAGAAATATCTAAAATCTTCTGTTCCTAATGTTAAAAAACAAGATATCACAAGTTTAATAGATGTCGTACTTTCTGATTTAGAGAAGAGTAGGTTCATAAATGATAAGTTTTATTCTGAAAGTAAAGCTAAAAGTATGATTCAAAGAGGCAACTCAATAAATAAGATTAGAAATTATTTAATTGGAAAAGGAATCAATGATCAATTTATAAAAGATACTGTTGAAAAAATTCATGAGGATAATTCTGATCAAGATTTTTTTTCAGCGATTAAAATTTGTAAAAAAAAAAGAATAGGTCCAGCTAGAACAGAAGATAATCGTCCATTATTTTATAAAAAAGATATATCACTTTTAGCTAGAAATGGTTTTGACTTTGAAACATCCAAAAAAGTTATGGAACTTAAGAAAGATGATTATTTAAAAATAATTAATTTACTTTAATTTTTTCTTTTTTTGGTCTTGTACGAGGTTATTAATTTTATTTTTGATATAATTTTTAACAAACACAAACACCAATAATCCAAATATTGATACAGACACTATAATGATCAGTATTATTCTTAATTGCTCATCCATTTATAATATTTTTACTTTTTAAGATTATACTTGGGTTTCTAAAATTCTTTTTCCCATATTCTATTTCTTTACCGTCAAAATCAGTAACAGTTCCACCAGCATGTTTTAAGATAGCATGACCTGCAGCTATATCCCACTCATAAGCTCTTGGTTCAGCTACATATCCATCGTATTCACCAGCAGCGATAACACAAAATTTTAAAGAACTTTTCATTCTAACAAATTTTTTAACTTTCAATTCTTTATGTATTTTTTCTATTTCTGGTTTTATTTTGTTTGAATAGGATACAAATTTAATTTCATCTTTATTAAAATTTTTTGAACAATTTAAATTTATAGTTTCATCATTAGAAATTTCAAAAGCAAAATTTGGACCATAAGAATAAAACATTCTTTTTTTTGAAGGTGCAAATATTAGTCCTGCTACAGGAATTTTATTAATAATTAATCCAGCATTAATTGTAAATTCTTCAAGATTATTAATATAATCAAAAGTCCCATCAATAGGATCTATCAACCAAAAATTTTTTAGGTTTTCGAGAGATTTATTGTCTGATGTTTCTTCAGAAATAATTGGTAAATTTGGAGTAATATCTTTTATTTTTTGTGTAATGATTTTATTAACTTCTAAATCACCATTACTAACTGGTGTATTGTCTGATTTAGTTTCTTTAATTAAACCTTTTTCTCTTAAATCTAAAGAGACTTTCCCAGCATAATAAAAAGTATCTATTAATTCTTCGACAATTTTTTTTATATTTAACTCAGTCATTTATTTTTATTAATTCTATATTTTTTGTATTTATTACTTTTTTTCCAACATTTTCAAAATTTACTGTCACTTTTTCTTTAATAATTGATTGAACTTGACCAATTCCCCATTCTTTATTTGAGGGATTGACTACTTTGTCTCCTGGTTCATAATCTAATATCATTTAATTTAACTTATATTAGAAATAAGTATAAATACCATCAAATGAATAAAGAATTAAATTCAATAGGCTTAAATAAGAAACCATCAGACACAAAAATTGTAGTTGCTATGTCTGGAGGTGTGGATTCCTCTACAGTTGCAGGAATGATGAAAAAAGATGGTTATAATGTAGTTGGTATCACCCTTAAACTTTATGATGATGGTAAAGAGGTTGCAGCATCTAAACAGTGTTGTTCTGGTCAAGATATTATGGATGCAAAAAGAGTTGCAAACAAACTAGATATAGAACATAAAATTTTATATTATCAAAATAAGTTTAAACAAGGCGTTATAGACAATTTTGTTGAAAGCTACTTAAAAGGTGAAACACCCATTCCGTGTGTTCAATGTAACCAAACGGTAAAGTTTAAAGATTTGTTTGAGGTTTCAAAAGATTTAAAAGCTGATGCACTTATTACTGGTCATTATGTAAAAAGCATAACCTCGAATAATAGCACTAATATGTATAGGGCTATTGATGAAAATAGAGATCAAAGTTATTTTTTATTTAATACCACTCGAGAACAATTAGATTATCTAAGATTTCCACTTGGAGGTCTTCTTAAAGATGAAACCAGAAATATTGCAAAAAAATTAGATTTAAATGTTGCGGATAAACCAGATAGTCAAGATATATGCTTTGTACCTAATGGTGATTACGCATCTGTAATTCAAAAATTTAGACCTGACTCTTTTCAAAAGGGAAATATTAAAAATCTAGATGGCAAAGTTATAGGAGTACACGATGGAATTATAAACTTTACTATTGGTCAAAGAAAAGGGATTAAAGTATCAGACAAAGATCCTTTATATGTAATAAAGATTAATTCTGAAAAAAATGAAATCATAGTAGGTCCTAAAGATCATTTAGGAAAAAGAAAGATTTTATTAAAAAATATTAACTTATTAGCTGACAAAAAAGAACTTGATGCAAATATTTTTGTAAAAGTTAGATCAACTGGAAAACTTCTAGAGGCCAAAGTGAATTTAAGTGACCAAAATGGTGCTACCGTGGATTTAAAAGATTCAGAAGATGGAATATCACCTGGTCAAGCTTGTGTTTTTTATAATAAAGATAATCTAGGTTTTAAAGTTCTAGGGGGTGGCTGGATAAAGGAATAAGCTACTTTTTCTTATTCTTTTTTCTAGCTCGTCTTTTTTTAGAGCCCATTTTTCTTCGGCCTCTATGTTTCTTTGGGTAGCTCATTAAATCCTTTTATTAATTTATTGAATTTTTGTTATGGATATAGCATTGTCTTAAAAGCTTATCAATATTTTATGACAAAATCTTTTAAAACATTTTTAAAACATACAGCAAAAGACTTTCATAACCAGTCTGTAAATCCACCAGTTGTAAGAGCCTCAACAATAATATTTAAATCTATGCAACATATTAGAAAGACTCAAGCGAAAGCACAAAAAAATCCTACTGGTGGTCATTATGATTATGGCCGACAGGGAACTTCTACAACTTACATATTACAAAAAATTCTAACCAAACTAGAGGAAAGTTACCATGTGTTCACAACACCCACAGGTTTTGGGTCTGTTTTTTTAGCTATATTTAGTGTGGTAAGACCTGGAGATGAAATTATAGCAGCTGATCCTGTTTATAGTCCTACAAGATTATTAACACAAGATTATCTAAAAGAATTTGGTATTAAAACTATTTTTTATAACCCTAGTGATCTTAAAACTTTAGAAAAAAATATTACAAAAAAAACAAAACTTATTTTTGTTGAAAATCCTGGAAGTAACACTTTTGATTTCCAAGATCTTGGAAAAATAATTTCAATTGCCAAAAAACATAAAATTTACACAGCTATTGATAATACTTGGGGTACACCATATTACCTTAAGCCTATTAAACTTGGTTTTGATATGGCGATTGTTTCAGCTACAAAATATTATTCAGGTCATTCTGACGTAATGGGAGGCAGTTTAGCAGTAAATAAAAAAGTTTTTCAAAAAGTTAAAGCAGCTGAAAGAATTACAGGACTAAGATTAGGTCCTGATGATGCTTATTTGATAACAAGAGGACTAAGAACTCTTGATGTAAGATTGGATAGACATAGAGAGAACGCAAAAAAAGTTGCATCTTTTTTATCAAAAAACAAAAAATTTAAATTACTTTATCCATATAAAAAAGATTCACATAATTTTAGGATGTGGAAGAAATATTATTCTGGTGCCTCTGGTTTAATGGGATTAAAAATAAAAGCAAAAAATATAAATTCAGTTAGAAAATTTGTTAATTCACTTAAACTTTTTGGTTATGGATATAGCTGGGGTGGATTTGAAAGTTTAGCTCTACATCAAGAGTTTAGGGAAACTGGCAACAGAAAATATATGAAACTTACTAAAGACGAACACCTTGTAAGGTTACATATTGGTCTTGAAGATCCAAATGACTTAATTGCAGATATTAAGCAAGCATTAAGACATTTGAAATGATTTTAGATAATTTTTTTAAATCAAAAACAGCAATAGTAACTTTGTTTGCTGCATGCTTCGTTGTCTTAATTTCTCTTGGAGTAAGGCAAGTTTTTGGTTTATTTTTTATTGATTTTAATCAAAGCCTAAATATTAGTAATACAGCATTTGGATTTGCTATTGGAATACAAATGTTAATGTGGGGTTTAACAGGTCCAATTTTCGGAGCAGTAGCGGATCGTTATGGTGGTCATATTGCGATTATATCTGCTTTTATATTTTATACTTTGGGAATATATTTCTTATACACCGGTCCTAATACTGGAATATTTTTTCAAATTCATATGGGCTTATTAATAGGTATTGGTTTAGGTGGCACTGCTATAAGTATTCCGATGTCAGTTGTGGGTAAACACTTTCCATTATCAACAAGAACAATTGCAATGAGTATTGTGACTGCTCTAGGGTCTTTCGGTTATTTTCTTTCACCAATTTTTACAAATTATTCTTTAAAAGAATATGGTTGGAATTATACTTTATTTATCTTTTCTTTAATTTTAATTTTAGGATTAGTTGCAGCTTATTTTGTAAGATCTCCATCTAAAGCTGAAAGTGTTGAGAAAGCTTCAGATCAATCATTTAAGGAAGCCCTAACAGAAGCTTTTAAAACTAAAAGTTATATTTTGCTTGTATCAGGTTTTTTTGTGTGTGGATTTCATATTACTTTAGTTGGTACTCATGTCCCTAAGTATGTTATTGATAGAGGATTAGAGGATTGGACTGCAGCTGCAATTTTGTCATTAATAGGTTTATTTAATATCTTCGGTTCATTATTAAGTGGTTATCTTTCAGCAAAAATGAGTAAAAAAATTATTCTAAGTGGAATTTATTTTTTAAGAGGCATTTCTATTATTCTCTTTATATTCACACCAGCATCTAATGTTAGTGCTTTTTTATTTGGAGCAAGTTTTGGCTTTTTATGGCTTTCGACAGTTCCAGCAACAAGTGGAATCGTAGCTCATTTGTTTGGCACAAAATATTTAGGTCTTTTATATGGAATTGTATTTTTAAGTCACCAAATAGGATCTTTTTTTGGTGCATATTTGGGAGGTCTGTTTCATGATCTCTATGGTTCTTATGATTATGCGTGGTATTTAGCAATTGCTTTATCTGTATTCGCAGCAATAATACATTTGCCAATTAAAGAAGAACCAGTTTTGAGATTAAAAACAGAATAAATTGAATACACAAAAACAACTAGCAGACATACACCATTCAGAGAAACCCTATATTATTTACAAGTCTAAAAAAGGTTTTGATTTGTACACAAATTTTTCAAGAAAGATTATTCTTAATAACAAAAACGTAGGTGGTTTTTTAAATAAAAAATATAAAAGTAAAAAAAAACAAACTGATTTATTTATTGGTTTTTTTGGATATGAATTATTAAACAATTTAATCAATATTAAAATACCAAACCAAAAAAGTATAAACTTTCCAAAAGGGATTTTTTATAAACCTGA
>CVSD01000005.1 GCA_001179885.1 Candidatus Pelagibacter communis
TTATAGCAACTTTAGCAGCACCAACTGTAATGAAGGAACCTGAAAAACCTGCTGAAGCAGAAACAGCTGAAGGTGAAGAAGGTGCAGAGGGTACGGAAGCAGCAGCAGCTGGAGAGGGTGAAAAAGCAACAGCAGAGGGTGATAAAAAAGATAGTGATGACAAAAAGCCTGTTGAAAAGAAACCTGCTGAAGAAAAAAAATAATTCAAAAAAAATTGAAATACAAATCTTAAAATTTTTATGCTTTTATTTGTAGGATTGGGAAATCCAACACCAGATAGTGAAAATAACAGACATAACATTGGTTTTAAAATTATAGACTCAATCAATAAAAGCTTTGGACTTACTAAACAAAAACCAAAATTTAAAGGTTTATTAACAACTGGAAATATAGGGGACAAAAAAGTTTATGCTATAAAACCATTAACTTTCATGAATAACTCAGGGATTTGTATTAGAGAATTGATTGAATATTTTAAAATTAATGCTGAAGATGTAATAGTTTTCCATGATGATCTTGATGTTGAATTTGGAAAAATAAAAGCAAAGTTTGGTGGCTCAAGTGCAGGCCATAACGGAATATCATCAATTGATAAGTTTATTGGAAAAGATTATTCAAGAGTCAGAATAGGTATTGGCAAACCAAGTAGAAATATAGATGTTGCAGACTATGTTTTACAAAATTTTGATGAAGAGGAAAAAATTAATATTGAGAGAATTTCAAAAAATATCACAGAATCAATTTCAATACTTGTTGAAAAAAAATTAGATTTATTTTCAAGCACTGTAAATAACAAGTAATGAGCTTTAAATGTGGAATAGTTGGGTTACCAAACGTGGGTAAATCAACTCTATTTAATGCTTTAACAAATTCAAACAAAGCCCAGGCAGCAAATTTTCCTTTTTGTACAATTGATCCTAATATTGGAGTGGTAGTAGTTCCTGATGAAAGATTAAATAATTTAGCAAAAATTTCAAAATCGAAAAAAATTATAAATACTACTATCTCATTTGTTGATATTGCTGGACTGGTAAAAGGTGCATCTAAAGGAGAAGGTTTGGGTAATAAATTCTTATCTCATATTAGGGAGGTCGATGCAATTATTCATATGATCAGGTGCTTTGATTCTAATGATATTCAAAATGTTAATCCTTCAGTTGACCCGGTACGGGACATAGAAATCATAGAAACCGAGATGATGCTTGCAGATCTAGAATCTATAAACAAAAGACTAGAAAAAAATAACAAAAAAAACATCGATGAAGATCAAATTAAAATTCTTGAAATAGGTATGGATTGTATAAATAATAATAAAAGTTTTAATGATCTAAAAAATCAATTCAATAAAAAACAACTTAATCAATCTGGATTATTGTCTCTTAAACCAAAAATTTTTGTTTGTAACGTTGATGAACATAGTGTTCAAAATGGAAATAATTATACACAATCATTTATTGAAAAGTACGGAAAGGAAAATACTTTAATCATTTCTGCAGATATAGAAAATCAAATAAATGAATTGGATGTAAATGAGAAGAAAAATTATATGGAAGTGATTGGCTTAAAAGAGACAGGATTGAATAAATTAATTAAAAAAGGATACCAAATTCTTGACCTTGATACATATTTTACTTCTGGGCCCGAAGAAACTAGAGCATGGACTATTGAAAAAAATTGCACTGCTCCTAAGGCTGCAGGGGAAATTCATACTGATTTTGAAAAAGGTTTTATTAGAGCTGAAACAATTTCCTACGATGATTTCATTGCTAACGACGGTTGGGTAAATTCTAAGAATAATGGAAAAATGAGGTTGGAAGGAAAGGATTATATAGTAAAAGATGGAGACGTTCTAAACTTCCGTTTCAATACGTGACCATATTCTTTTCATACTTAAATAAACTAAGATAGTTAAAATTATTAAATACAATATAGCTTTAAAACCCATTTTGTGTCTTGATTCTAAATGAGGTTCGGCAGACCACATCAAGAATGTTGTTACATCTTTTGACATCTGTTCAACAGTAGCTGTTGTACCATCTGAATATTCCACTAATCCATCTGATAATTGATTGGCCATTTTTATTTTGTTTCCATACATATATTTATTATAATAAACACCATCATCTAAAGTAACTCCGACTGGTGGATCTTCATATCCTTGAAGTAAAGAATAAATATAATCTACTCCACCACCTCTTGCTTTTACTAGAACAGACATATCTGGTGGATAAGCACCTCCATTTGCAGCTTGTGCTGCTTGAACATTATCGTATGGCATTATAAATTTGTCTGATAATCGTCCAGGACGAGTAAACATATCACCATCC
>CVSD01000006.1 GCA_001179885.1 Candidatus Pelagibacter communis
AGTTAATGCTCTTGCTCCATAGGAAATTCTTTTTCCACCTTCAATTATTTTCTTTATTGCTGGGTGTGTTTTAAATCTTTGAAATTCATCAAATGGTGAAAGATGAGGATTTTTATAATCTAAACCAATAACATAACCCAGAAACACCTGTTTATTTTCTGCATGATACATAAAACTTCCACCGTAAGTGCTATTATCTAAAGGCCATCCAGCTGTGTGCATAACCAAACCTTCTTCATGGTTGCTCTCGCTTATTTCCCAAATTTCTTTAAAACCAATTCCATATTGTTGAGGATCTTTTCCCTTATTTAATTCAAATTTACTTATTAATTGTTTACCTAAATGACCTCTACATCCTTCTGCAAATACAGTTACTTTTCCATGTAATTCCATGCCAGGTTCATAGTTATCTTTTTTATTACCCTCTTTATCTATACCCATATCTTGAGTAGCAACACCTTTTACAGAACCATCATCATTATAAAGAATTTCACTTGCTGGAAAACCTGGGAATATTTCAACACCTAAAGCCTCAGCTTGTTCTGCTAGCCATCTACATAAATTAGCTAAGCTAATTATATAATTTTTGTGATTTTGCTGTACCGATGGTAATAACCACGTAGGCCAACTAATTGATTTTTCTTTTCCTAAAAATAAAAATTTTTCCTTACTTACTTTAGTTTTGATAGGTGAATTTAATTCTTTCCAATTTGGCAAAAGTTCATCTAAGGCTCTAGTTTCAAAAACATTTCCACTTAAAATATGTGCTCCAATTTCTGAAG
>CVSD01000007.1 GCA_001179885.1 Candidatus Pelagibacter communis
AATGAAACTTCAATTAGCATTTATCAAAGATAAAGAGTCAGCAAATAAGTTAACTGAAGATATAAATGAAATGGAAAAAATGTTAAATGAATATCTTCAGTTTACTAGCTCATCTTACTCAGAAAAAGATGAAAAATTTAATCTTAGTGATTTAATTTCAAAGATGGTGGAAAAATATGATAATGAAAATATTTTAAAGGACATAACACCCGGAGTTTATATCAGTGGTAGAAAAAACTTGATAAAGAGATGTATTAATAACCTTTTAGATAATGCAATTAAATATGCTAAAAAAGTAAAGATCAGTATTACAAAGAGTAGCAACAATATATTTATAAAAATTGAGGATGATGGCCCAGGTATTTCTGAAAAAGAATATGAAAATGTCTTTAAACCATTTTATAAAATAGATAAAGGTAGAGCTGACTCTAAATCTAGTGTTGGATTAGGCTTATCGATTGCATCAGATATTATCAGATCACACGGAGGAAATATTAAATTATCTAAATCATTTATGGATGGTTTAGAGGTTAAGATCTTTTTACCCTTTTAGTTTTTTTTTTCGATTTTTTAATTTGATCAATTTTTTTTTCCAAATTTTCCACTCTTTTAGAAAGAACTTCAAATTCATCTTTGCTTGTTAGCTTCATTTTAAAAACTATCTCATCTCTTTTTAACTTTAGAATTGTCATCAATTCATTGGCAATATCTTTTGATGAAATCAGTCCTTGTTCAAATAACTTTGCCAGTTTATCAATAACAAATTTAGAATTTTTCATATATTTATTTAATAACTTATTATAATTATATCTATAATTATAATTAAAAAATGTTCATTAATAACTTTGACCCAGTAGCAATCGAAATTCTTTCAATTGAAATTAGATGGTATTCTTTAGCTTATATAATTGGAATTCTATTAGGATGGTTTTTAAGTAAAAGGT
>CVSD01000008.1 GCA_001179885.1 Candidatus Pelagibacter communis
CTATAGTACATAGAAAAGAAAAACAGATTTTACCGAATATCTCTAATGCCATTGTGAAAGCATCAAATGAGGTAATAAGTGGTAAATTAGACGAACATTTTCCATTAAAGGTTTGGCAAACAGGCTCTGGCACTCAAACGAATATGAATGTAAATGAAGTGATTGCTAATAGAGCAATCGAAATTTTGAGAGGGAAAAAAGGCACAAAAAAACCTGTCCATCCAAATGATCATGTAAACAAATCTCAATCTACAAATGATGTATTTCCCACAGCAATGCATATAGCAATAGCTATTGAAACTAAAAATAAATTATTACCATCGCTAGAGTTATTAAATAAAGAATTAAAGAAAAAAGTTTACCAATTTAAAAATATAATTAAAGTTGGCAGGACTCATCTTCAGGATGCTACTCCTTTATCATTAGGACAAGAATTTTCAGGATATCAATCTCAATTGGAAGATTGCATCAATAGAATTAAAAATGCTTTAAAAGAAATTTACTTTTTAGCACAAGGAGGAACTGCTGTTGGAACAGGTATTAATAGTAAAAAGGGCTTTGATAA
>CVSD01000009.1 GCA_001179885.1 Candidatus Pelagibacter communis
CATAAATTGGTCTTAAAAAAGTATCAGGAGAAATGACTTTTGTAATATCACTTATCTGTGAAGTATCCAAAGCTGCTGCAATTCTTGGCATTAAGTTTTTTCCAAATGTATTTGCTGAACAAATAATATGTGAGTAGTCATTAGCTAATTTGACTACGACTGGGGCAAAATTTTCAGCAATAAAGTTTTCATAATGAGCAGCCTCAACTTGAAAAACTTTTTTAACTAATGGTAATTCAGACAAGGCTTTTGCTGCATCTCCACAACTTTGACCAATTATTAGAGCATGAACATCCGCATCTATTTGTGAAGCAGCTGTTACAGCATTAAGTGTAAAAGGTCTTAGTTCTTTATTATTATGCTCTGCAATTAACAATACTGACATTATCTATATTACCTTTGCTTCATTTTTTAATTTTTGAACTAATTCAGCCACGCTTGAAACCTTTATTCCTGCTTTTCTTTTTGGTGGCTCTTCAACTTTAACCTGCTCTATTCTTGGAGATGTATCTACTCCTAAATCTGACGCATTTATTTGTTCAATAGGTTTCTTTTTTGCTTTCATTATGTTTGGTAATGAAGCATATCTTGGTTCATTTAATCTTAAATCACATGTAACGATTGCTGGAACATTTATCTCTATTGTCTCTAAACCTTCATCTATTTCTCTAGTAACTTCTAATTTCTTATCTTTAACCTCAATCTTTGATGCAAATGTTGCTTGAGGCCAATTAAGCAAAGCACTTAACATCTGACCAGTTTGATTACAATCATCATCGATTGCTTGTTTGCCCATAAAAACTAAATCTGGTTTTTCTTTTTCTACGATTTTTTGTAAAAGTTTTGAAACAGCTAAAGGTTCCAATATTCCATCAGCTTTTACAAGTATTCCTCTGTCAGCTCCAACAGCTAGAGCTTTACGTACTGTCTCTTGAGCTTTTTCTTCACCAACACTTACAGCAACTACCTCTGTTGCTTTACCTGCTTCTTTAATCTTTACAGCTTCTTCA
>CVSD01000010.1 GCA_001179885.1 Candidatus Pelagibacter communis
TAACTCCAAAAAGAATGATGGAGCTTGGTGTCTTTGGAGGTGCTTATTTTGGTTTAGATGTAAAAGAATACCCAAAATCTTGGTTTAAAAATGTAAAATTAAGTAAAACTTTTGATGTAAATTTAAATAGGTTTAAAATTGTGTCTGGACTATCAAGGGAACATTGGATTGAAAAAGGATGGATTTTCAAAGAAGATCCATTGGGTTGGTTTCAATGGTATTGTAGATTTACTAATGGGAGAAGAATTCCCCATATAGATGAAATACAAATTAAAAGATGGAAGAATTTTAGAAGACATGTGCTGGCCATTGAAAAAAATTGTGAAAAAGGTGATCTAGGCTGCAGAAAAAGACAAAGACAAGCAATTTTACAATGGGCTTACGATCCTTACCGATAAATAGATTAATCTCCCAAAAAATGATGAACAATAGTTCTTGTTTGTGGATTTAGTCTATGTTCAAATAAATATATTCCCTGCCATGTACCAAGTAACAATTCACAGTTTTTAATACTTAAAGAAATTTGGTTATTTGTTAATGCTGATTTTATATGAGCAGGCATATCGTCTTTTCCTTCTGTAGTATGAGTATACAATTTATTATTCATTGGAGCTAAATTATCAAAATACTTTAATAAATCAGTTTGAACATCTGGATCAGCATTTTCTTGGATGATTAAAGATGCACTTGTATGCTGAATACTCAAATTAACCATACCATTTTTAAATCTATTTTTTTGTATCCATTCAACTGTTTGATTTGTAAATTCATATAATTTTTGACCGTTCGTATTGATTTGAAGATTATAAAATT
>CVSD01000011.1 GCA_001179885.1 Candidatus Pelagibacter communis
AAAAAAAATGAAAAAAAATAAAAGTTCTATTAATGAAAAAAATTTAAATAAGAATTTACAAACTAAGAATATTCCAGACCCTGATTTATTAATTAGAACAGGAAATACAAAGAGATTAAGTAATTTTTTACTGTGGCAGCTAGCTTATTCAGAAATATTCTTTGAAAAAAAGTTATGGCCTGCCTTTAATGAAAAAGACTATGATAGAATAATCAAAGAGTACAAAAATATTAAACGAAATTTTGGTAAAATATGATCAATAAAGAATTAATTAAAAGAATACTTAGTTCACTGGTACTTATACCTGTTGCTCTTTTTTTTGTAATTAAAGGAAGTTTTTTATTTATTTTTTTTATATCAATTTGTTTTTTAATTACATTGTATGAATGGCACAAGATGAGTAAAAAAAAATCATATTATTTACCTGGAATATTTTTTTTGATTTTATCTTTTTATTCTGCCTATGAAATAAGAACAGGTATATTTGCTGGTTTTGATTATTTTATAATTATTCTATTAATTTGTATTTCTAC
>CVSD01000012.1 GCA_001179885.1 Candidatus Pelagibacter communis
GAAAAAAGAAAAATGGGCCACATAACAACTTTAATATAGATGCTAAAATCAATTGAGGGAAATTTCGATCACCCAGAAGTAAATAAACTTCTTACAAAGCACTTTATTGAATTAAGAGCAGCCTCACCGGAAGGAAGTGCTCATGTCTTAGATATACCAGGGTTAAAGGTTCCATCAATCAAGTTTTGGAGTCTTTGGGAAAATGAAAAATTAGTTGGTTGTGGAGCTTTAAAGTTTCTAGATGAAAATCATGGTGAATTTAAATCAATCAGAATTCATAATGATTTTAGAAATGAAGGTTTTGGTGTAAAAATAATTGAACACCTAATTGATCAAGCAAAAAAATTGAATATAAAAAGAATAAGTTTAGAAACTGGCGCGGGAAAATTTTTTGATCCAGCTAGAAAACTGTTTAAAAAATGTGATTTTAAGCCTTGTAAGCCATTTGCCCATTATAAAGAGGATATAAATTCATTGTATTTAACCAAATTAATAAACAACGATTAATAAAAATTTTATTAAATAACATCTATTTAGTTGACAAAACCTATTTAATTCTAAAGAAAGCCTAAATTACTTAATTATAAGTAATAAATTAACAACACAAAGTAAGAAGAAAAATATGAGTCTACAAGGAAAAGTAAAATGGTTCAATCCAACCAAAGGTTTTGGTTTTATTGAAAGAGATGATAAAGAAAAAGATGTGTTCGTACATGTTTCAGCAGTAAGAGATGCTGGTATGAACGGTTTAGATGAGGGTCAAGCTTTGACTTTCGATGTTGAAGATGGTCCTAAAGGTCCTTCAGCAGTTAACTTAAAAACTGCATAATTTTCACAAAAACTTATTGGCTATAATTTATTTTAGTTCAGTTAAAAAATTAATTTATTTTTATAGCCAATACATTATTCTACAAAGAAAACATAATATTTAAATTATGATTGGTATTTTAGGTGGAATGGGAACTCAAGCTGGACTTGATTTCTGTAATAAACTTGCGATTTTAAATAGAGGTAAAATTGATCAAGACTATCCTTTATTTCTATTATACAATAAATCAAATATTCCAGGTAGACCAGAGTCGATTGGAATTCACACTGGTAAATTATCTAATAAAGCTAATAATAAAAAAAGTAAGAAAAAATACTTATTAGTTTTAAAAAGTTTAATTAAAGGCTGTAAACTTTTAAAAGAAAGTAATTGTAAATTTATAGTTATCCCCTGTAATACAGCTCATTACTGGTTTGATGATTTACAAAAAAAAATTAAATTACCAATTATTAGTATGCCAAAAGAAGTTTTTAAGAATACTCAAAAGAAATGTAAGAGAAACTCCTCCATTGGTTTACTAGCAACTGAAGGTACTTTAATGACTGGTGTCTATAATAAGTTTTTTGACAATGATTATAATTTGGTTTTTCCTAGCAATTCTATCCAAAAAAAATCTGTCAACAATGCAATTAAACTTGTAAAAATGGGAAAAGTTAAATTAGCCAATAAAGCGATAAAACCTGCAATAAATTATTTAATTAAAAAAAAATGTAAAAAAATAATTCTTGGCTGTACTGAACTGCCAATTGCAATTTTTGCTTTTAAATCATTTAAGACAATTAAATCATCTAAAGTTTTTCTCGATCCCAATTTAATTTTAGCGAATGCAGCAATGAAAAGATACAAAAGTAAATAATGGTTTCTAAAGAAAAACCTTATATATTATTGGTTGCAGAATTAATTTATTTAGAAGTATGTAAAATAAAAAAATTGAATCCAGATTTTTCAAATATCAATGCGATTGAAGCTTTTATTGGTTCTGATGTTTATAAGAATATTAGTAGTGGTAAATTTCATGATGATTTAATAAAAAAATTAGAAAAAAATAATTTTTTAGATATTAAAACAAAAAAAAAGATACCAGAAGAAACAATTAAATTACTTCACATTCAAAAGGATTTAACAACAAAACAATTAATTCAATTTCCAAATTTATATTATGCAAAAAGTCACTTCCCACTAGAAATATCGCAAAGAGCTTTTGACCATTTATGGAGAATGTGTGAAAGTTATGAGCTTTGGTGTAAAGAAACTAAACAACTTAACTTAATAGTGCTCAATATTACGGATTAGATAATTTTATTTTACCTTTTGTTTTATCTATCTTGTTTTTAACTAAATGATAAAAATCTTCACTCTCTAAAGTTTGTTTTTGAATATTTTTTTTGTTATTTAAGCTTTCAGAGGTAATTATTTCTAAATTTTCATAAGGTGTTTTTCCAGTATAACTAGTAATTAGTTCATTTGAACCGTAAGTAAGCCCAGCTTGAGATAAACTACCAGTTGAAGTAAAAGTGAAAGCGGGACCTAACATGGCTGTTGGCGCACCACATGAGTTTAGAAAACCCAAAATCAATAATCCAAAAATTATTTTTTTGTGAATCATTTCTGATAAGAATCTTAAGCATTTTAAAATACAACTCAAGGTAGAACTGTATTTTTGGCCTAAAAGCTTATTTTTCATAGACAAATTTAACTAAATTTGAGAATCAATTGTAAGTAATTTTTTTTTATAAAACCTAAAATGATCAGAATATATCCATTCATTTTTATTTTGTTGTGGTCGTCAGCATTTATAACCACCAAGCCCATTGTTGATAATAGTGATCCTTTTTCAGCACTAGCCTTTAGATTTTTTTTTGTAGCATTAGGATTTTATGCATTTTCTATTTACTCTAATCAAACAATAATTGTTAATCAAAAAAATTTAATTGAATCTGTTCTTAGTGGAGTTCTTTTTCATGGGTTTTATTTAGGTGGAGTTTTTTATTCTATCTCAATTGGTATGCCAACGGGTATAGCGGCATTGATAGTGACACTGCAACCGGTTTTAACCAATGCACTAAGTGGACCTATATTGGGAGAAAAAGTTACAAAAAAACAATGGGCTGGGGTTTTGCTAGGATTTACAGGTGCAGTATTAGTTTTAGGTTTAGATGTTGGTTCAAACATTCCAATTCTAGGACTACTTGCAACAATTGTAGCACTTATTTCAATAACTGCCTCTACAATTTGGCAAAAAAAATTAAGTAATAACTTACCTTTATCAGTAAGCAATTTCTATCAGGCTATTGGGGGATGCTTGTTTCATATTTGCGCAATTCTATTAATAAGCAAACCTTATATTAATTTTACCGATACATTTTTAATAGCTATGAGTCATCAAATATTTCTAGTCTCATTTGGTGCTTTTACTATATTGATGTTTCTTATTAAAAATAATTCAGCAAGTAAAACTGTATCGATTTTTTTCTTAATACCAGCTACCTCTGCTTTTATGGCTTGGCTTTTTCTAAATGAAAACTTAACTACATTAGATATTGCAGGTTTCTTACTAACCACTATTGGTGTTTATATCGCTACACGTGATTAAAAATAATTTTAAATTGATATATAACCAAATTCTAAAGATGCATCAGTTATAGAATGGTATAAAGACTCTCCAAAACTTCGAAGGGCTAAGATTCTTATTTTGTCAGGATTATCATTTAACATATCAACGGTGAATGTGATTCCGTTATATGTAGAATTTATAGAATTATTTTTTTCTAGTTTATTAAAATTAAAAGGACACCCTTTTTTTAATACTTCTTTTAAGTCTTGCCCTTCTATTTCGATTATAGCTCTTGAGTGGGATAAATCAGTAACAGCAAAGTCTGTTTCTTTAAAATTTTGCAAAATATTTTTAAGTAAATCTTTTTTGATTGAAACCAAAATCCAGTTTTTGGGTCCATTCCATAAAATTCTTGTATCTTTATTATTTGTTACACTTAATGGCTTATCATTTAATCTTAGACCATCTAAATTAATATTTTCAATTGAAATAGTAGAATTTTTATATTGAACTATTTGAACTATTGATAGATTCTTAATTTCTTTGATTTTTAAAAGATTATTTTCCTTTTTATTTTCAAAGTCCCCAAATTGACCTTTTGAATGAACATGTGCTAAAGCTGAGATTGAACTCATGATCTTACCCTTTCACCTTTTGGATCAACATAATGTGAAGAAACTATTTCAACTGGTATAATTTTATTTTTAAGCGGAGACATAACAAATAATTTTTCACCAATCATATTTTTTCCATCTTTAAGGATTGCTAAAGAAAATGGATTGTCATATTCAACACTCCAACATGAAGCTGAGATATAACCCAATTTAGGATTCGGCAAAGGTGCCTTTGCATCTTTAACCAAATGAGATCCTTCTGGAATACTTGTCTTTTTATCTAATGGAACTACTCCAACAACTTTTTGTCTATCTTCTGCTGTAAATGCCTCTCTAGTTAAAGATCTTTTTCCTATGAAATCTTTTTTCTTACTTAATAGACCTTCCAAAGAATTATCATACGGTATTGTTCTTCCATCAAGTTCTGATCCTGCAACATGACCCATTTCTATTCTTAGAGTTGATAATGCTTCTGTGCCATATGGTTGAATTTTAAATTCTTTTCCGATTTCGATGATTTTTTCCCACATAAAGTTTCCATTATCAGACTCTACATTTACTTCATATGCAAGTTCACCTGAAAACGAAATTCTAAAAATCCTGGCTTTTACACCAAACAATTCTGCCTCCATATAGCCCATAAAAGGTAGTCCTTCATTTGAAACATCAAAATTTGGAAATAATTTTTGCAACAAATCTCTAGATTTAGGTCCTGCAATTGCTGCTCCCGCCCATTGTTCTGTAGTTGAAACTACATTTACATTCAATTCTGGCCAGACTAATTGCAGATAATACTCTAAATGTGAGAGAACATTAGCTGCTTGAGCTGTTGTGGTTGTCATGTGATAATGATTTTCCGCAATTCTTGTTGTCGTTCCATCATCCATTACTATTCCATCTTCTCTTAACATCACACCATATCTGGCTTTACCAACTGGTAATTTAAGCCAAGCATTAGTATAAACTCTATTTAATAGCTCTGCTGCATCTGGGCCTTTAATATCAATTTTACCTAAGGTAGTAACATCGCAAACTCCTACATTTGACCTTACATTTTTAGCTTCTCTTTTTGATGCCTCAAATAAGTTTTCATTTCCTTGTTTGTAATATCTTGGTCTTAACCATACTCCAGCATCCACAAAAACTGCATTATTTTTTTCATGCCAATAATGCATTGGAGATTTTCTAGTTGGTTTAGAATGTTTACCAACTTCTCTACCTACAATAGCTCCAATTGAAACTGGAGTGTAAGGTGGTCTAAAAGTAGTATGTCCAACAGCTGGTACAACTTTATTTTCAATTTTAGATACTAGTTGTAAGCCATTTAGATTGCTGGTCTTACCTTGATCAGTCGCCATACCAAGCGTGGTATATCTTTTAACATGTTCTATTGATCGATAACCTTCTTTTAAAGCTATTTCTACATCGGAAACTGCTACATCGTTTTGAAAATCTAAAAACCTTTTATAATTTTTGCCTTTTGGAAGTGGTACGCACCAAAATTTATCATGAACAGTCGATTTTTTTTCAATAACATTTGGAAAAGAAATTTTATTATCAGTATTGGTAATTTTTTTTGATAATTCATAACCAGTCTCAAATGAACTTTTTAAAGTTTCCTCTAAAGTATAAATTCCATTTGCAGCCCCTAATGTTCTCTCATTTTGTTTTGATTTGCCTGGAACAAATGCATCAATTTCTTCATTAAACTTTGTTTTGTTTCCCGACTGCGAAGCCAAATGAATAGTTGGTGTCCAAAAACCAGAAACACATATACAATCACACTTAATATTTTCAACTACACCGAGTTCTTCTTTGTTGTCCGAGATTTTTGCAATATCAGCTGATTTTACTTTTTTGTAACCTTGTGCAGCCACTACTACATATGAAAATTTAATATCTATTCCTAAATTTTTTGCTTCATCAATTATTTCTGACTGAGGATCTTTTCTTGTATCTAAAATTACAGGATCAATACCATTCTTTTTAAATTCAATTGCTGTTTCATAACCACTATCATTGTTAGTAAATATTAGAGGATTTTTACCAACTAATACACCATACACTTTTAAATATTCTTTTGCTGCTGATGACAACATTACTCCAGGAGTATCATTATTTCCAAAAACAATTGGCCTCTCAATAGATCCAGATGAAATTAAAACTTCTTTTGCTCTGATATACCAAAGTCTTTGTTTAGGATGAAATTTTTTTGTTTCTGGTAAATGATCACTAATTCTTTCAGACATCACTAACATATTGTGATCATAATAACCAAAAACTTGAGATCTATTTTTAACAGTTACATTAGGCATTTCTTTAAGTTCAGAAATAATCCCCTCAGCCCATTCTTTACCTGATTTGTTTCCGATATTAACTTCACTTGTAAGTAAAGTTCCACCAAATCTCGCTTTATCTTCTGCTAATATAACTTTTGCTCCATTCTTTGCC
>CVSD01000013.1 GCA_001179885.1 Candidatus Pelagibacter communis
ATGGGCCTCTAAACAAAGCAGTGTTTTAGTTAATAGAGAAGAGCTTTTAAATGCTATAGAAGAATTTAAAAAAAAATACCAAGATAAAAAAAATGTTCCAAGACCAAAAAATTGGTCTGGTTGGAATCTTAAACCTAAAAGTATTGAATTTTGGCTTGATGGAGATAATAGAATTCATGAGAGATTAAAATATACTTCGGATAAAAACGGTAATTGGATCAAAAGTCTTTTAAGCCCTTAAAAATCTCTTGATAGACTAAATGAAGTTAAATTTTCAAGAATATTTTTTTCTTTACAATCTTTAAAAACAGACAGTGAGTTAGATGCTAAATTAATATAGTGATTAGCTTTTTGATAACACCCTTTAATAATTTCGTATTTCTTAATTAAAGATATTATGTATTTGAATTCATTTTCATCCCTAATATCTTTTGAAAAAATTTTTTTGAGGTTCTTTTTTTCTTCAGAGTTTCCTTTTTGAAATAATAGAATTATTGGGAGCGTAATTTTTCCCTCATAGAAATCTTTTCCAATTTTTTTTCCAAATAATTTTAACTCAGAATTATAATCCAATGTATCATCAGCTATTTGAAACGTTAATCCTAGATTTCTTCCATAAAACTCTAGTGCTTCTTTTTCTTTTGTTTTCATATCAGATAAGATAGCTCCAACTTTAGTTGCCGCTGCAAATAACTCAGCAGTTTTTGCAGCAATTATCTTTAGATAAGTTTCTTCCAACATATCCACTTCAC
>CVSD01000014.1 GCA_001179885.1 Candidatus Pelagibacter communis
GACTTTATGATTATACAAACACTCCTAAAACAGCATTAATAAAAATTAAGGATCCAAGAGAGTATTACCAAAAGTTATTGATACATAATAATTTACGCAACTATAAAGATTACCTTAATTAATGATTAAAATTTATACTGATGGTTCATGTTTAGAAAATCCGGGAAATGGGGGTTGGGCGGCTATAATAAATGATAATGGAGAGATCAAAAAAATTAATGGAAATGAAAAAAATACCACTAACAATAGAATGGAATTAATGGCTCCAATAAACGCTCTAAAAAACATAAATTCTGATGAGGAAATAAATATTTTTACAGACTCTCAATATGTAAAACTTGGGATAACTGAATGGATAAATACATGGGTTAAAAATAATTGGAAAAATTCAAAAAAAGAAGAGGTAAAAAATAAAGATCTTTGGATTAAGCTTTATAATTTAAATAAAAGTTTAAATGTGAAATGGAATTGGGTTAAAGCTCATTCAGGAGATCCATTAAACGAAGAAGTTGATTTATTGGCGAAAAAAGCAGCTGGACTAGACTAATTCTAAAAAGTTTTCTGCGGCTGATATTTCACACGAGCCTGTGTCTTTTTCTTCCTGAATTTTAATAACTTTTAAATTATCTACTAACATTGTGTATCTATTTGATCTAATTCCCAACCCTCTTTCACTTTTGTCAACTTCAGCACCTATCGCTTTAGTAAAGTTTAAAAAAGGATCTCCCACCATTGTAATTTTATCACCTACTTTATTTTCTTTACCCCATGCATTCATAACGAACGGATCATTAACAGACATACAGATAATTTGATCTACTCCCTTTTGTTTATATTTTTCACTATTGTTAACATAACCTGGTAAATGTTTTGCAGAACAAACTGAGGTATAAGCTCCTGGTAATCCAAAAATTACCGATTTTTTATTTTTTAAAATATTTTCTATATTTTTTTTTACCGGCTCACCATTTTCAAGTACAAAAACTTCTGAATTAGGTACAGTTTCATTTTCTTTTATTTTCATTAAATTCTCTCTTTAATATGTTTTTTGATTTTATCTAGATTGTTATCAATAATATCATATTTTTCTTTCTCATCCATTATAAACGTTAATTCTTTGGGTAATTCGGCGTTTTGATCTATTGACTTTTTTATTGCATCTGGAAACTTGCATGGATGAGCAGTAGCTAATACCACATTATTTCCTTTCAATTTAACCTTGTCAAAAGCATTATAACCAATTGCAGTATGAGGATCTAAGATAGTTTTATGTCTATCGTAAACATCTTTTATAGTTTTTATAACTTCTTCTTCATTGACTCTTGCAGATAAAAAATCAACATTTATCTTTTCTAATTTTTTTTTATCAATAATATAATTTCCTTTTTCTTTTATGTCTTTCATGACCATAGCTGTCTCGATATCATCATGATTATTGACATCATACAAAAGTCTCTCAAAATTACTGGCTAGTTGAATGTCCATACTAGGAGAGATGGTCTCAGAAACTTTTTCAATAGTATATTCACCCTTAGAAATTGCTCTATGTAATATATCGTTTTGATTGGTTGCTACCAACAGTTTATTAATTGGTAGACCCATTTTTTTTGCCAAATAACCTGCGTACACATCTC
>CVSD01000015.1 GCA_001179885.1 Candidatus Pelagibacter communis
TTGTATCTATTGATGAAGGAGTAAAAGATCTAGTGGAGATAGCTGTTAAAAATGGAAAAAAACAAAATAGAAATATTAAATTAGGAATATGTGGTGAGCATGGAGGTGACCCAAAAAGTATTTATTTTTGCTCAAAAGTGGGTCTGAATTATGTGTCCTGCTCTCCTTTTAGAGTGCCTATAGCTAGATTAGCAGCTGCGCAAGCTGAACTAATTAAAAATAGTAATAGAAATTTATTTATGTAATATTGCTATAGAGCTACTTGTTTCTAAAAACAAAATAATTTTATCCCTTTTTTTAGATACAATTATGTCTCGCACTCTTTCATTTAATGAGATATATTTGTGATGAATAATTTTATTTCTTTCATCATTTAACTTTATGTAATGTAGTCCCAAATCTTGTTCAACTACTTCATTACCCATTGCTCCAATCAAAAATTCAGTGTCATTTTCATTAATAGGAACAATTTCACTGATACCAATTGAAGGTACAAAATATTTTAAAGGTTCTTCGAAGCCAAATTTTTTATGTGATTTGTTTAAAGGTGCTTCTTCTAATATTTTTTTGGAATA
>CVSD01000016.1 GCA_001179885.1 Candidatus Pelagibacter communis
ATGGTACAGCTATTATTACTACTGCTGCATTAATTAATGCGCTCGATATAAGCAAAAAAAATTATTTATGATTATTGTTTAAAAATTAAAAATGAAAAATAAATTATTTATAATATTTTTTATAAGTCTACTTCTAAATGGCTGCGTTGGAGTTTCATCATCAGGGATTTTTGGAACAGGAGTAAGTGTCGCAATTGATCCTAGATCTTTAGGAACACAAATAGATGATTCATTAATGCAAAAAAATTTATCTGCAAGAATTCTTATTGAAAATAAAAATTATCTATTAAATGTTAAATCTAAAGTTTTAGATGGCAGAATATTCTTAACAGGTAAAGTTGATCAACCTGAAGAAAAATTAAAATTAACAAAAATAGCCTGGGAAACTGAGGGTGTTAGATCAGTAAGAAATGATATTAAAATAAAAGAAGAATTTAATTTGAAACAATCTGCTAAAGATTTATTAATTACTTCTCAATTAAGAACTGCTTTGATCTTAAATAAAGAAATAAAGGCCATAAATTATCAAATAGATACTTATAAAAAGAAAATTTATATATATGGAATAGCTTTAACTGATGAAGAAAAGAATTTAGTGGTAACTGAAGCTAAAGAAATTTTAGATGTTGAAGACGTTATAGCTAGTATTTTACTTGTTGAAAATTTAAGAATACAAAAAAATTAATTTTTTTTGTAATCAATTACATCTGCTGAATAAGCTGCAATTGAAGCTAAATTTAAAATTTCTGATGTGGAAGTTCTTAAAGGAGCAATTTCGATAGGTAACCCCAGACCAATTAACAATGGCCCTATAACTTTTGCTCTACTCATAGACTTAATCATTTTATAAGAAATTGCTGCACTATGTTGGCTTGGCATAATCAAAACATTGGAATTTCCAACAATTTTAGAAAAAGGGTAAAGTTCTTTATATATTTCTTCTAAAGCTACATCTGGCTGCATTTCTCCATCAAATTTAAAATTAACTTTTTCTTTTTTAAGTATTTCAACTGCATCACTTAATCTTTTAGTTCTATCAGTAGCAGGTTGGCCAAAAGTTGAATGAGATAAAAAAGCAACTTTAGGATCAAAACCAAAAAGTCTTACAACTCTTGCTGCTGATTTTGCCATATCTGCTAGTTGTTTTGCATCTGGGTATTCTATTACAGAGGTATCACAAATAAAGATAGTCTTACCTCTATTAACTATTAAATTTAAACCAAACATTATTTCCCCAGCTCTTGGTTCAACAACTTGCGTTATCTTTTCAAGAGATGCAGAGTATCTTCTCGTATTACCAGTAACCATTGCATCAGCATCACCACAAGCAACCATACAAGAGGACCAAATCACTCTATCATTTCTAATTAGTCTATCACAATCCCATTCTAACATCCCCTTTTCTCTTTGAAGTTTTTTAAATAAGTATTTTACGTATTTTTCTCTTTTTACCGTATCTTTTGAATTAATTATCTCAATGTCAAAATTTTCGTTATAACCAATTTTTTTAATTTGATTTTTTATTAGCTCTTCTTTCCCGACTAAAATCGGTATTCCAAGTTTTGAATTTTTAAATGCTATAGCTGCCTTGAGTGTATTTTCATCTTCACCATCTGCAAAAACAACTTTTTTTTGTTTTTTCTTTATATAACTATGCACACCTTGCATAATAGTTACGGTAGGGTCCAATCTTTGTTTAAGTTGTTCTTTATATAAATCAAAATTTTCAATCTTTTTTCTTGCTACACCAGTATCCATCGCAGCTTTAGCCACAGCTGATGGTATTACACTTATTAGTCTCGGATCAAATGTTGATGGGATTATATAATCTTTACCGTAGTGAGGTCTCTCACCTCCCATTGCAGCAACGACTTCATCAGGTACATCTTCTTTTGCTAAGCTAGCAATTGCTTCTGCAGCTGCAATTTTCATTTCTTCATTTATAGTTTTTGATCTTACATCTAATGCACCTCTAAATATATAGGGAAAACCAATTAGATTATTTACCTGATTGGGATAATCTGATCTTCCAGTAGCAATAATCGCGTCATCTCTTACTTCTTCTATTTCTTCAGGTGTGATTTCTGGATCAGGATTTGCACACGCAAATATTATTGGGTTTTTAGCCATTTTTTTTACCATTTTATTTGTCAAAGCACCTTTTGCAGATAAACCTAAAAATACATCTGCATCTTTAATAGCATCATCTAATGTCCTGTCTTTAGTTTCAATGGCATGGCTTGATTTCCATTGATTTAAATTTTCTCTACCTCTAAAAATTACACCTGTTCTATCAACCATAGTGATATTTTTTTGTGGCACACCACTTTTTTTAAATAAGTTTGTACAGGCCATTGCAGAAGCTCCCGCACCATTTACAACTATTTTAATTTTATCAATTTTTTTTTTGCTTATATCGAGCGCATTAATTAATGCAGCAGTAGTAATAATAGCTGTACCATGTTGATCATCGTGAAAAACAGGTATATCTAATATTTCTTTTAGTTTTTCCTCTATAACAAAACAATCAGGAGCTGCAATGTCTTCAAGATTTATACCACCAAAACTTGGTGCAAAATTTTTAATGCTATTAATGATTTCATTTGTATCTGATGAATCAATCTCGAGATCTATAGAGTCTATGTCTGCAAATCTTTTAAACAAAACAGCTTTACCTTCCATAACTGGTTTAGAAGCTAAGGCACCCAAATTTCCCATTCCTAAAATAGCGGATCCATTGCTTATAACAGCAACAAGATTTCCTTTGCTGGTATAATCATAAGCTGCTTCAGGGTTATCATTTATTGCTCTCACAGGTGCAGCTACGCCTGGAGAATATGCTAAAGCAAGATCTCTTTTTGTTGTCATATTCTTAGAAGAAGATATCTCAATCTTCCCAGGTTTATTAAGACTATGAAAATCTAAAGCTTCCTTATCTGTGTAATGATCAATTTTTGTTTTTTTCATTTTTAAGTCAATTATTTAATTTAATTCTATTTGTACTTTTTTTATAAATTTTTTATTATTTATGATATTTGATCAATATACTCTTACAATAAACTTACAATTGGGGTAAAAATAAGACTAATATGATTTATGAATTTAATTAAGTCAACAGGGACTTTTGGTTTTTATACTATAATTAGCAGATTACTTGGTTATTTAAGAGATGTTTTAATTGCTTTCTTTCTTGGAACAAGTTTTTTAGCTGATGCATTTTTTGTAGCATTTAGAATACCAAATACCTTTAGAAGATTATTTGCAGAAGGAACATTTAATGCAGCTTTTGTGCCAAGCTATACCTCAGAGTTAGTTAAAAATAAGTCAAATTCAAAAATTTTTGCCAATCAAATTTTCAATTCGTTATTTTTAGGTTTATTTTTTCTAGTTTTATTAATCGAAATTTTTATGCCCACTTTTGTGGGTTTGATAGCACCTGGTTTTGAAAAAGATTCAAATAGAATTGATTTAGCAATTCAACTGACAAGAATTACATTTCCATTTTTAATGTTTGTTAGTTTAGCTTCTTTTTTTTCAGCTATTCTGAATTCACACAATAAATTTGCTGCCGCTTCTGCTGCACCTATTATATTAAATTTAGTTCTGATTGGAATTCTATTGTTTGGAAAATACTTAAATGATGATTTGGTTTATTATCTCTCATATGGAGTATCAATTGCTGGGTTTTTACAACTTATTTTTTTGTATAAATTTGTTAAAAAATTTTATGTTATTAGATTAAATTTTAAAATTAGAATAAATAACAAAGTAAAATTTTTTTTTAAAAAACTTTTACCTAGTATTTTTTCTTCGGGGGTAACCCAAATAAATATATTGGTAGGAACTATTATTGCTTCTTTTCAAGCAAGTGCGGTATCTTATTTGTATTATGCTGATAGAATTTATCAGATAAATTTAGCGATTGCAGGTATTGCTATAGGAGTAGTTGTTTTACCTCAACTTTCTAAACATGTTCATTCAAAAAATAAAAATAAGATTTTGCAAATTCAGAATAAAGCTCTGGAGTTAAGTATGTTCTTAAGTTTGCCTGCTGCTACTGCTTTATTTGTTGGGTCAGAAGAAATTATTTCAGCATTATTTGGATATGGATCTTTTAATGAGACTGCTGTTTCAAATTCTGCAAAGGCTCTTTATTATTTTGGATTAGGCTTGCCCGCTTTTGCTTTGATTAAAGTCTTTTCAACTTTCTTTTTTGCTAATCACGATACTAAAACACCATTTTATATTTCATTGTTTGCAGTGATCTTTAATATTATAATAAGTGTTTATTACTTTAAAAGTATTGGTTTTATAATTATTCCTATAGCAACAACAATTTCTTCTTGGTTTAACTCAATAATTTTATTTATCTTTTTGTATAAAAGAAATTTATTTAAATTTAATGAAATTTTTTTCATTAAATTTATAAAGATATCTATTACTTCAATTATCATGGGTATATTATTTAAATATTTAATTATAATTTTTGAATATCAATTAGCCTATCATTATAATTTTAAATCAATTTATTTAATAATATCAGTTTTTTTAAGTCTTATTTTTTATTTATTAATCTCGTTGTTTATCAAAGCTTTCAAATATAGTGATATTAATTTAAAGTATTAAGATATGTCGAAAAAAATTTTTTCAGGTGTCCAGCCAACCGGTAACCTTCATTTAGGAAATTATCTAGGTGCTATTAAAAATTTTGTTAATTTAGACAATGACAAAGAGAATGAATGTATTTTTTGTGTTGTTGATCTTCACGCAATCACAGTCAATCAAGATCCAAAAAAATTAAGAGATAATATTAGAGAGACATTAGCTACATTTATAGCTAGTGGTATTGATCCAAAAAAAAGTATTATTTTCAATCAATCAAAAGTTAGTGCACACTCAGAAGCTGCTTGGATATTAAGCTGTGTAGCTAGAATGGGATGGTTAAATAGAATGACACAATTTAAAGAAAAAGCGGGAAAAGATAAAGAGAAAGCGAGTGTTGGGCTTTACTCTTATCCAGTTTTAATGGCTGCTGATATACTATTGTATGACACTACTCATGTTCCAGTTGGTGATGATCAGAAACAACATTTAGAGCTTTGTAGGGATATAGCTCAAAAATTTAATAATGATTTTAAAGTTGGGAATTTTTTTCATGTTCCAGAACCTTTAATTAAAAAAGAATTTTCAAGAATCATGAGTTTAAAAGATGGTACAAAAAAAATGAGTAAATCAGAATTATCTGATTTAAGTCGTATAAATTTAAAAGATAATAAAGAAGAAATAGTCAATAAGATTAAAAAAGCCAAAACAGATTCTTTGCCATTACCTACATCTGTCGTTGAGTTAGAAAAAAGACCTGAGGCAAAAAATTTAATTGGTATTTATGCAAGTTTACTAAACTCAAATTCAGAGAAGATTGTAAAGGAATTTTCAGGAAAAAATTTTTCTGATTTTAAAGAAAGTTTATCACAAGTATTGGTTGAGAAAATCAACCCAATTTCAAATGAAATTAAAAAGCTTTTAAACGAAAAAAAATATCTAGATGCAATACTTTTAGAGGGATCTGAAAAAGCAGATGAAAAAGCATCCAAAAAACTTAAAAAAATTCAGGAAATAGTTGGTTTCTAAAATAATCGCATTAACAAGTTCCAATTTTGAAATTATTGATTATATATAAATTATGTATGTTCAGACTGAAATAACACCAAACCCAAACTCTTTAAAATTTTTGCCAGGTAAAGTAGTCTCTAATGAAGGGTCTTTTGAAATTACAAAAAAAGATGAGACTAATAATGAGTTGATTAGAAATTTATTATCAGTAAATGGTGTGGAAGGAATTTTTTTAGGAAAAGATTTTATATCAATAAATAAATACGATGATTTTTCTTGGGATGAAATAAAACATATAGCTATTTCATTAATTAACGATTTTTATTCAGGCGGTAAAGAATGTGTTATAGAAAAAAATTTATATGAAGTTAATGATGACTTAAAAGAAATAGATAAAAAAATTATCAAAATACTTGATGAAAAAATAAGACCAGCTGTTGCAAAAGATGGTGGTGATATTAGATTTAAAGAATTTAAAAATGGGGTTGTAAGGGTTCAGTTACAAGGTAGCTGCTCTGGCTGTCCTAGTTCAACGATGACTTTAAAACAAGGTGTTCAAAATCTTCTATGTCATTATTTACCTGAAGTGAAGAAAGTTGAAGCTATTTAATGTTTAATTTTAAATTAAAAAACTTAAAACTTTTTAATCAAATGATTATTTACAAGCTAAAATTTTATTTATTTAAATTACAAAGAAAAAATATTAAAATATTTAAGTATTTTGATGACAGGAGGATTGGTTCAATCCCAAGAATTTTTTTATCAAGCATCTTTGTTATATTTTCATTTTATACAATTCCTTCGATAATAGATTATACAAATAAACAATTGTTAAAAAATGATGAATTTCAAAACAATTCAAAAGCTATCTTGGCATACACATTAAATAATAAAAATAATGGTATTTCTAATGATCAAAACTTAGATGAAAAAGATTTGCTCATCGATATTTTTAGTTTAAATGATCTTGAGACTGATACAGTGAGACTGAATGCATCTACAATAAAGCAATTGTTTGAAGACACAGATTATAAATTAGATGATGTCAGAGAAACAAAATTAGTGAAACCTGTAGCACTAACTCTTTTACCTGCTGAAATAAAAATGATTCAAAATACCAAGAAAAGAAAAGAGTTTTTTATACAAATTGTTTTACCTCTAATCCTCAAGGAAAATAATAATATTCGACTAGATAGAAAAATGCTTTTTAAAATTATTAATAAGAGTAATAACACACAATTAGAAAAAAAGTGGTTGGAAAAGAAATATAAACAGTATGGTATAATATCTAGAGAGTTATCAGTTTTAAAAATTAGAATGGATGAAATTCCTGTTTCACTAGCTATAGCACAAGCAGCAAAAGAAACGGGTTGGGGAACCTCAAGATTTGCACAAGAGGGCAATGCTCTTTTTGGACAATGGACATGGTCAGGTGAAGGCTTAAAGCCTAAAGAGGCTGATGGGAATAAAGGCCATAAGGTAATGAAGTTTAATGTTCTTCAAGCGTCTGTAAGAGCTTATCAGAGAAATCTTAATACACACTCAACATATGAAAATTTTAGATTGGCACGAGCTCATTTTAGGGACAAAGGTAAAGATCTTGATAGTTTAATACTTTCTCAATTTCTTGATAATTATGCAGAAACAGGAAGTCAATATGTTGAAGTTTTACAAAAAATTATAAAACAAAATAATTTACAAGATTTTGATGACGCTAAATTACTACCTTCAAGCATTGAACTTGAAAGTCTAATTTAATTTTTTATTACTACAAATTGAGTACCAAACCAACGCCACTTACCATTATCATTTAAAGAACAATTTATTCTTCCTCTTCGTGGAATAAATTTTTCATCAAAATTAATTGTAAGTATATTATCATTGAAACTTAAATTTGATTTTTTCCAGTTTCCACCATCATTTGAATAACAAGTAATATTTCTAATATTTTTTTGTTCATTAAAAAATTCAATTATTAACTCTGGTGGATTATTTTTATTAATAATTTTTTTTTCTTCAGGTTTTATAGATTTATATTCTAAAGGCAGGTAATTAATTAAAGATTTAAATCTTTTTATTTCACCATATTTTTCATTAATGGGGAATCTAGGAAGTTCAAATTTATCTTTATTCACATCAATAATTCCAGAATGTTGTCCGAAAGCAATTTCAAAATTTTTTGAAATGTATTTTTTCATATATAGGGAATACTCACCAAAAGGATATGAAAAGATTTGAGGTGAATAACCAATTTTTTCTTTAAAAATTTTTGTTGCAGTTTCAATATCATTTATAAAATCATTATCTTTCATATCAATTAAATATTCATGTGTATGAGAATGATGTCCTATAAATCCAAATTCAGATTCCTCTATTTCTTTAATTTCATCCCAGTTCATATATCCAGATTTCCCGACAGGCTCTGTTGAGACAAAGAGAATAAATGGAATTTTATGTTTTTTTAAATATGGCCAAGCCTCATTATAAAAAGATTTAAATCCATCATCAATTGTAAGTAAAATTTTCTTTTCTTTTTTTGGTTTATCAAATTCATTTATAAAATATTTCGGATTATAGAATTGATAACCACTATTTTTTATGGTTTGCATTTGTTCATCAAAAATATCCATTCGAATGTTTGTTGAGGGATATTTATTTTCATTAAATCGGTGGTACATTAAAGATAAAATTCCACTATCGTTTGAATAATATTTACTATTATTTTCTTCTGAATTAGAATTATGAATAAATAATAATTGTAAAATGACTAAACTAATAATTGATGCTGCTAGAGATAAAATTTTTTTAATGATCATTAATAATGATATTAATCATCATATGTCTTTTGAAAATAGTAAAAATAATTACGAAAAACTAACGTTACTCATCGATGAATTTTTAAAAATGAAAAATTTAGATATTAATAAAGTTAAACAAATATACGTAAATAGAGGTCCTGGAAGTTTTGCTGGAATAAGAAACTCCTTATCAGTTGTAAAAGCTTTTAATGTAGCTAATCAAATTGACTATTATTCTTTCAGTTTTAAAGATTTTATTGGAGAAAATGACTTAAAATATGAAAATATACCAGCACTATGTAAAAGATTTAAAGTCAAAAAAAATTTGATTAATCCTATTTATTTGAGTTAAAATTGATTATGTCAGAAACAATAGAACAAAAATGTTTATCTAAAGGTGTTAAACTTACAGACCAAAGGCGAGTAATTGCTAAAGTAATGTCAGAGTCTACTGATCATCCTGATGTAGATGAGCTTTATAAAAGAGTTTCCAAGATAGATGCAAAAATAAGTATCGCAACTGTTTATAGAACAGTTAAATTATTTGAGGAGTCTGGTATATTAACTAAGCATGAGTTTAAAGGTGGTAAAGCTAGGTATGAGGAATTAAATGAAGGCCACCATGATCATTTGATAGATGTTAAAACAGGTGAAATTATTGAATTCGTAGATGATAATATTGAAAAATTACAAAAAAAAGTTGCAGAAAAATATGGTTATAAGTTAGTAGATCATAAACTTGAGTTGTATGGAGTTAAAATAAACTCAAAAGATGAGTAAAAAAATATTTATCAAAACTTTTGGATGTCAAATGAATGAATACGACTCTAATCGTATTTTTGATACTGTTAAAGAAATTGGATTTGTTAAAACAAATAATATTGAAGATGCAAATTGTTATTTATTAAATACTTGTCATATTAGAGATAAATCAAAAGAAAAAGTTTATCACGAGATAGGAAGAGTAAAAAAAAATTTTAGATTAAAAACTAAACCTCTTGTTATAGTTGCTGGTTGTGTTGCTCAAGCAGAAAATGAAGAAATGCTTAAAAGAGAACCTTATATTGATTTAGTAGTTGGACCACAATCTTATCATGAAATTAATGATAAAATTGAAGATTATTTAAAAGAAAAAAAAAGATTAGATGTAACAGAATTTGATGCCATTTCTAAATTCAATTATTTAGAAAAAATTAAAAACTCATCACAAAAAATATCCTCTTTTTTAACAATTCAAGAAGGTTGTGATAAATTTTGTCACTTTTGTGTCGTCCCTTATACACGAGGACCAGAATATTCTAGACCGTTTGGTAAAATTATTGATGAGGCAAAAATATTAGCGGACAATGGAGTAAAAGAAATCACTCTTCTTGGACAAAATGTAAACGCATATAAAAATGAAAATTATAGATTATCTGATTTAATTTTTGAGATTGAAAAAATTCAACAAATTTTACGAATAAGATATACCACATCGCACCCAAGTGACATGACATATGATTTAATAGAAACTTATGGTAAATCAAAAAAATTAATGCCATTAGTTCATTTACCAGTTCAAAGTGGTTCAAATAAAGTTTTAAAATTGATGAATAGAAAACATATTATTGAAGATTACTTTAAGATTTATCATGAGTTAAAAAAGATTAATTCTTCGATAAAATTTTCAAGTGATTTTATTATTGGTTATCCAGGTGAAAATGAAAACGATTTTAATGATACACTTAATTTGATTAAAGAAATTAAATTTATAAATTCTTATTCATTTATATATAGTCCAAGGCCAGGTACAGTCGCTTCAAAATTAGAATTAATAGATAGAAAAATATCTTTAAATAGACTTAAGACAATTCAAAAAGAATTATTTTATCAACAAACTGAAATGAACAAATCTTTAGAGAATAATATTATCAATGTTTTAGTTGAAAATAGGACTGAAGAAAGCACCAAATTTTTTGGTAGATCTGAGTACATGACTCCAGTGATATTAAATGCTAATGATGAGGATGTGGGTAAAATTGTAAAAGTTAAAATTAATAAAAGCAATCAAAATACTCTCTTTGGTGAGATTATAAAAAACACAAAACTGAAAGTAGCTTAAATTTGATTGATACAGTAAAAAAAAATGTTCAAACAAGTCTTAAATTTGTTTATTCAGAGAACAATACACTAAGTGTAATATTTCATGACAACAATTTATTAATGGGAATTGTAGGTGAGTTTAATAAGAATCTAAAAGAACTTGAGAAAATTACTGGTTCAAATTTGTATTCAAGAGGAAACTCAATTTTAATAAAATCATCTGCTGAAAAAAATGAAATTGTAAAAAATGCAATTCAATTTTTGGTTAATCAATTTTTAAATAATGGTAGTATTGAAAATAAAGATATTTTGTCTTCGATCGATCAATTTATGATTAATGAAAAAGTAAAAAATACAAATGTAACAGATATTATTAAGACTCCAAAAAAATCAATTATTCCAAGATCTGAAAAACAGAAAAAATATGTTAGAGCATTAAGAGAAAAAGAGATTATTATATCAGCAGGCCCCGCAGGAACTGGCAAAACATTTCTAGCAGTTGCGATTGGTTTAACAATGTTGCTTGAGAAAAAAATAGAAAGAATAATTTTATCTCGACCAGCAGTAGAGGCTGGTGAGAGATTAGGTTTTTTACCAGGTGACATGAAAGAAAAAGTTGATCCATATCTAAGACCTTTATATGATTCACTTTATGATTTATTTCATTTTGAAAAAATTCAAAGAATGATTGAAATTGGTGATATTGAAATTGCACCTCTGGCATTTATGAGAGGTAGAACTTTAAAAAATTCTTTTGCAATACTTGATGAGGCTCAAAATGCCACTGATACTCAAATAAAGATGTTTCTAACAAGAATTGGTGAGAATTCTAAAATTATCATTAATGGTGACCCTTCTCAAATTGATTTACCAAACAAACAAGCCTCGGGTTTAGATAGGGCAAAAAAACTATTGTCTCATTTAAATGAAATTTCAGTTGTAGACTTTGACCATTCTGATGTTGTTAGACATCCTTTAGTGTCAAAAATTGTTAAAGCTTACTCTAACAATAATGATAAAAATTAATGTAATATCTGAGGAAAAGTCTTGGTCAAAAAAATTAAAAAAAAAAGAAATTTTTTTTAATAATCTTTGTAAACATTTTCCTAAAAAATTTAAATTTATAAATAAAAGAGTTTATTTAACTCTTTTACTTTCAAATAACGCAAATATTAAAAAGCTTAACAAAATATTTAGAAATAAAAATAAGCATACAGATATATTATCATTTCCATTCCATCAAAAAATTAAAAAATCAAAAGAAATTTATTTGGGAGATATAATAATTAGCTTTAATTATATGAACAAACCTAAAAATTTAACTTTATATAATTTTAAGGAAAAAATAGCCAAACTCTTTATTCATGGTTTTTTGCATTTATTAGATTTTGACCATATTAAAAAAAAGGATTACCTTCAAATGCTTACTAAAGAAAAAAAAATTTTTAAATCAGTTCAAAAATTTATAAATTAAATTGAAAAAAAAAATTATACTTGATTATTTGTTATTATTTATTCTAGGTATATTGAGCTCATTAAGTCTTCCACCATATAATTTTTTTTTAATTAATTTTTTTACATTTAGTATTTTTTTTATTTTTTTATTTAAAAAACTATTTTTTCAAAATAGTAAAAAAGTTTTTTTCTTGTATGGATGGCTATTTGGTTTTGGTTATTTCTTAACAAATATTTATTGGATAACTATTTCTTTGTCATTTGACCAAAATTTTAATTTTTTAATACCTATTGCTATTATAGTAATTCCTGCATTTTTAGGGTTGTTTTACGGAATTGTTACATTTTTTTTTTATGTTTTCAATTTTAGAGATGTAACAAGCTCCTTCTTTCTTTACTCACTTTTATTTGGGCTAACTGAATATATTAGAGGGAGTATATTAACTGGTTTTCCATGGAATTTGATAATATATAGTTTTTCAGAAAATTTGAAATTTATAAGCTTTCTTTCTGTTATAGGAACTTATTCATTAAATCTTATAGTAATTAGTTTTTTTACTGTGCCTGCAGTTTATATCTTAAGGAAATCAAAAAAAGAAATTTTGATTTTTATTTTATTGTTACTATTTCCATTAATATTATTAACTTATAGCAATTTCTATAAGAATTCCTTTTTAACAAAAGAGTTGAAACAAAATCCTTACACAATAAGAGTTATAAGCTCGAATATAAGTTTAGATAGATTTTATGATAATATAGATACAAAAAATGTTATAGATGAATTAATAAACCTGAGTTTACCCAATCCTGAAAAAAAAACTTTTTTCTTATGGCCAGAGGGAATAATACCAGACACTTTTCAAGATCAAATGATTTTATATAAAGATTTATTTAAAGATAATTTTAATAAGAATCACTTAATTGGTCTTGGCATAACAAGTAGGTTGTCAAATGACGATCAATACAAATATTATAACTCATTTTCTGTTTTTGACAGTAATCTAAATTTAGTAAAAAACTACAATAAAGTTAATTTAGTTCCATTTGGTGAATTTTTACCATTTGAAAATTTTTTAAATAAGATTGGTTTGAAAACAATTACTAATAATTTTGGATCTTTTACCAATGGAAAAGAAAGAAAAATTATTAAATTAGAAAATAATTTTCAAAAATTAAGTTTTTTGCCACTTATTTGTTATGAAATAATTTACAGTGGAAAACTTACAAATAATTTTAATTTTGATTATATTTTTAATATTTCAGAAGATGGTTGGTTTGGAAGATCTGTAGGACCACAACAACATTTAGTCCATAGCATTTTTCGAGCTATTGAAAATGGAAAATATGTTCTCAGATCTGCTAATAATGGCATTGCAGTGATAATTAATCCATTAGGAGAAATAGAAAAAAAAATTGATTATGGAAAGGATGGATATATTGATTTTACAAGTAGAAGAGATCTTGAAGCTACTATATTTTCTATATATGGAAATAAAATATTTTTTATATTAATTTTGTTGTATATTTTTTTAATTTTTTCATTTAATAGGATCAAAAATGACTAATTTAAAAAATTTTCTTTTTACAAGTGAGTCAGTTTCTGAAGGTCATCCAGATAAAGTATCAGATAGAATTTCTGATATGGTTGTTGATACTTATTTATCAAGAGATCCTTATTCAAGAGTTGCTTGTGAGACACTTACTACTACGAATAAAGTTGTTTTAGCTGGTGAAGTTAGAGGTCCTGAAATAAAAAGAGATGATTTAATTAACAAAGTAAGAGAATGTATTAAAGATATTGGATATGATCAGGATGGCTTCACATGGAAAGAAGCAACTAAAATTGAGAGTCATTTGCATTCACAATCAGCAGATATAGCAATGGGAGTAGACTCCGCTGGTAATAAAGATGAGGGAGCTGGAGATCAAGGAATTATGTTTGGTTATGCTTGTAATGAAACAGATGTTTTAATGCCAGCACCAATTCATTATTCACATAAAATTTTGAGATTGATGGCAAAAGATAGAAAATTAGGTAAATTAAAAAATATCGAACCAGATTCTAAAAGCCAAGTAACTTTCGAATATGTTGATGGTAAACCATCAAAAGTAAAATCTGTTGTAATTTCTTCACAGCACTCAGCTGATGTGAATCAAGATCAAGTAAGAGAACTATTGAGACCGTATATGATTAATTCAATACCAGAGAATTTTTTAAAAGGCTTTGATGAAAAAGAGTTTTATGTAAATCCGACTGGTAATTTTGTTATAGGTGGTCCAGACGGTGATTGTGGACTGACTGGAAGAAAGATTATTGTGGATACATATGGAGGTGCAGCACCACATGGTGGTGGAGCGTTTTCTGGAAAAGATCCAACTAAGGTTGATAGATCTGCAGCTTATGCAGCAAGATATATAGCAAAGAATGTTGTTGCTTCAAAAATAGCAGAAAAATGTTTGATACAATTGGCTTATGCTATAGGAGTTTCAAAACCTCTTTCAATTTACGTAAATCTTTTTGATAATGATTTAGAAAAAAATAAATTTGTGGAGGATAAAATTAAAGAAAATTTTGACTTAAGCCCAAGAGGTATTAGAGAAATGCTAGGCTTAAATAAACCTATATATGAAAAAACGGCAGCCTATGGCCATTTTGGCAGAGAACCTAATGTTGATGGAGCTTTTTCATGGGAAAAAACCAATAAAACAAACATATTTTTAAAATAGTTTCTGTTGAATAATTAAAAAACTTTTATATATTGCGAGTACATTGTTGAATTATCAAAATGGGCTTTTGCCCATTTTTTTTTGGAACAAACAAAATTATGTTGAATAAAAGAGCTGATAAACTTGAATTATTAAGAATTGCTGAAGCTGTAGCTTTAGAAAAATCCATAGATAAAGAACTTATTATAACTTCAATGGAAACAGGAATTGCAAAAGCTGCAAAATCTAAGTTTGGTCAAGATAATGAGATTAAAGTTGTTATTAATCGAGAGAATGGGGATATAGAAATTTTTAGAAAATTGATTATTTCAGACAATCCAGAGAATTCAAATACTGAATTAAAATTAGAAGATGCAATTATTTTAAATTCAACAAATAAAGATAAAAAAATAGGTGATGAAGTATTGCAACCATTACCCTCTTTTGATTTTGGTAGAATAGCTGCGCAAATAGCCAAACAAGTCATAAATTCTAATGTAAGAGAAGCGGAACGTGAAAGACAATACAATGATTTTATTGATAAAAAAGATACAATTTTAAGTGGAATAGTAAAAAGATTAGAATTTGGAAATGTAATAATTGATTTAGGTAAAACTGAAGCAATAATACAAAAGAATGAATTAATACCAAGAGAAAATATTAAAGCTGGGGATAGAATTAAAGCTTATTGTCATGATGTGAGAAGAGAACAAAGAGGACAACAAATCTTTTTGTCTAGAGCACATCCTAAATTTATGGAAAAACTTTTTTTTCAAGAAGTTCCTGAAATTTATGATGGATTAATTGAAATTAAATCATCTTCTAGAGACCCAGGAAGTAGAGCTAAAATTTGTGTCAAAGCAGTTGATACTTCACTTGATCCAGTTGGGGCGTGCGTTGGTATGAGAGGATCAAGAGTACAAGCAGTTGTAAATGAATTGCAGGGTGAAAAAATTGATATTGTTAATTGGTCTGAGGATCCTGCAATTTTAGTTTCTAACGCATTGTCACCTGCAGAGGTTCAAAGAGTTAATGTCGATTTGGAAAGAAAAAAACTTGATGTTATTCTTACAGAAGAAAATCTAAGTAAAGCTATTGGTAGAAGAGGTCAAAATGTTAGACTTGCAACTAAACTATTAAATTATGAAATCAACATTATGACTGATGCAGAAGACTCAGAAAGAAGACAGCTTGAGTTTAAAGAAAAAACAGATAATTTTGTAAAAAATTTGGAATTAGATGAGACGCTCGGTCAATTACTTGTAGCTGAGGGTTTTTCTACTATTGATGATATAAAAGACAGTTCAGTGGAAAATTTATTAAAAATTGAAGGGATTGAGGAAGAAACTGCTAAAGCTCTAATTGAAAGGGCAAATGAGTTTTATCAAAAAGATCAAGAAGATATTTCTGATAGAATTAAAGAACTAGGTTTGGAGGAGGCATTAATAAATCTAAAGGGATTAACACCAGGAATGTTAGTTACACTAGGAGATCAAAAAATACTTACATTACAAGATTTTGCAGATCTTGCTTCAGATGAATTAACAGGCGGTTTTGACATCGTTAAAGGTGAGAGAGTAAAAGTTCAGGGTTATCTGGAGGACTTTGCTTTGTCTAAAGAGGAAGCAGATGGGCTTATCATGTCTGCAAGAAATGTTATTTATAAAGATTGAGAGATGAGTTATGGAAAAAAAAACAAAGTTAACCTTATCTGGCGGTATAGCAAAAAAATCTCTTAAGAATATTGATAAAGCAAAAAATCTAGGAAAAAATTCTGTTCTTATTGAGAAACAAACAGGTAAATTTTCAGGTAAAGCTGGAACATTTAAATCAACCAATTTTAAAGCAAAAACTGGCTCAAAATTTAATAGAGGAAATTTAGGTAAGGATAATTTAAATTTAAAATCAGCTCCACCCACAAGTGATTTTGAAAGAAGAAAGTTAGCTGAGCAAAGAGCTACCAAAAGACTTAAAGAAGAAAATGAAAATAAAAATAAAAAGTCTCCAAAATCTGGAACAAAGAAAAGAGAATTAAAACTGACTGTCTCTAGAGCTTTAAGTGACCAGATAGAAGCAAGAGAGAGAAGTTTAGCTTCTGTGAAAAGAGCAAGACAGAAAGAAAATAGAAATTTAACAAAAGAAGAAGCTCAAGAGAGTTTAAAACCTGTTAAAAGAAATGTTAATATCCCTGAGGTTATTACCGTTAGAGAGTTAGCAAATAGAATGGCAGAACAATCAAGTAATATAATTAAACATATGTTTGGTATGGGAGTAACAGTGACTATAAACCAAAATTTAGCCGCTGATACTGCTGAGTATTTAGTTAAAGAGTTTGGCCACAATCCGATCAGAGAAGAAAAAGCTGAAGAAATAATAAAAAAAATAAAAGCATCTAGATCTGAGAATTTAAAAAATAGGCCACCAATCATTACTGTGATGGGTCATGTCGATCATGGTAAAACCTCTGTTTTAGATGTTTTAAGAAGTACAAATGTAGTTTCAGGAGAGTTTGGAGGAATAACCCAACACATTGGAGCTTATCAAATTGAAAATCAATCTAACAAGTTAACTTTTATTGACACACCAGGTCATGCTGCCTTTACTGAAATGAGAGCTAGAGGATCAAAGCTTACTGATATTGTAGTTTTGGTTGTTGCAGCTGATGATGGAGTTAAACCACAAACAGTTGAGTCGATTAAACATGCTAAGGCAGCAAATGTACCAATAGTAGTTGCGATTAACAAATGTGATTTACCAAATGCAGATCCAAAAAAAATTAAAAATCAACTATTAGAATACGAGTTAATTGCTGAAGATCTATCAGGAGATACTTTAATGATTGAAATTTCTGCTAAAACAAAAATGAATTTAGATAAATTAGTTGAAGCAATAATTCTTCAAGCAGAAATTTTAGATCTTAAAACTGATTTTGACTCAAAAGCTACAGGTGTAGTTTTAGAATCCAAAATTGATATAGGAAGAGGTCCAGTTGCAACAATTATTGTTACTACAGGTACATTAAAAAAAGGTGATTTTTTTGTAAGTGGATTGAAATGGGGAAAAATTAGAGCAATCATTAATGATAAAGGAAAAAACATTGAGGAAGCTTTACCTTCAACACCAGTTGAAATCTTAGGAATTAATGGTGCTGCAAAAGCAGGAGATGATTTTATAGTTCTAGATAATGAGAAAGAGGCAAAAACTTTAAGTGAAAATAGAGCACAAGAAAGTAAAGATGGAAAAAATCCGTTAACATTTGCTACACAAGAATCTGCTTTTTCAAATAAGTCAACTGAGGAACTAAATTTAATTATAAAATCAGATGTTAATGGCTCATCTGAAGCTATAAAAAATGCAATCAGTCAAATTAAACATGAGGAAGTAAAACCAAAAATAATTTTATCAGATATTGGTATGGTGACGGAGACTGATGTGACATTAGCCAAAGCATCAAAAGCAATATTAATTGCATTTAATGTTAAACCTAGCAAAGAAGCAAAAAAACTTGCTGAAATTGAAAAAATTCAGATCTCATCTTACAATATAATTTATGAAGTTTTAGATTATGTAAAAAATAAAATGTCTGGGTTATTAACTCCCGATGTAGAAGAAAAAATTACTGGTTCTGCTCAAATTTTAGAAATATTCAAGGTTTCAGGCGCGGGTAAAGTTGCAGGTTCAAAAATAACTGAGGGCGAAATTAACAGTAATTCAGATGTTAGAATAATTAGAGATGGTGTAATTATTTTTACAGGAAAAGTTGGCAGTTTATTTAGAGAAAAAAATCAAGTAAAACAAGTAAACAATGGTCAAGAATGTGGAATTACAGTTAAAGACTATATGGATTTTCAAAAAAATGACACAATAGAAGCTTTTAGTATAACAACAAAAGAAAGATCAATATAATGGCTGACAGAATAGGAAAACCCGTTTCACAAAGACAGTTAAGAGTTGGAGAGATGATTAGGCAGTCTTTAAGCATGATTTTTATTAGAAATGAGGCTAAGGTTCCAAAATTAGAAACTAACAATATAACAGTTACTGAAGTGAGAATGAGCCAAGATTTAAAAATTGCTAAAGCATATGTTCTTCCGTTAGGTGGGAAAAATGCAGAGGAAACAATTGAAATTTTAAAAGAGTATTCATTTTTAATAAGAAAAATTTTATCACAGAAAGTGGTTATGAAATTTTTACCTAAATTACTTTTTAGAAAAGATGAATCTTTTGAGTATGCGGAAAAAATAGAAAACTTAATAAAACAAACAAATAAATAAATAGGAAAAAAAATGAGTAAAAAAGCGCAAGAATTAGCAATGCATGAGAAAGATACTGGATCTTCAGAGATTCAAATCGCTTTGCTGACTGAAAAAATAGACACTCTCTCAAAACATATAAAACAATTCAAAAAAGATAAACATTCATCTGTTGGATTGCTGAGAGCTGTCAATAGACGAAAAAAATTGTTGGATTACCTAAAAAAAAATAAGGTAGACTCTTACAAAAATGTACTGTCGAAATTGAATTTAAGAAAATAGAAGTCAAAATAGATAGAACGGAATGAAACGAAACGAACGAAACGAAATGGAAATGAAATGTTTAAAGTATACAAGAAGGAAATTGAAGTAGCAGGAAAGAAGATAAGTTTAGAAACAGGTAAAGTAGCAAGACAGGCAGACGGTGCAATAATCGCAACATGTGGAGAGACAGTCGTATTAGCAACAGTAGTAGGAGCAAAAAAAGTAAATCCTGATATGGATTACTTTCCATTATCTGTAAATTACCAAGAAAAATATTATGCAGCTGGAAAAATTCCAGGTGGATATTTTAAAAGAGAAGCAAGACCAACTGAAAGCGAAACATTAATCTCTAGATTAATTGATAGACCAATTAGACCTTTGTTTCCTGATGAATTTAAAAATGAAGTACAGTTATTGCCAACTGTAATTTCATATGACAAAGAAAACGAACCAGATATTTTGTCAATTATAGCATCATCAGCGGCATTAGCTATATCAGGAATGCCGTTTATGGGCCCTGTGGGTGCTTCTAGAGTTGGATATATTGATGGAAAATATGTTTTAAATCCATCAAAAACAGAATTAGAAAAATCTAAATTAGATTTAGTTGTAGCAGGTACGAAAGATGCTGTGCTTATGGTTGAGTCAGAAGCAAGTGGTTTAACAGAGGAAGAAATGTTAAATGCAGTTAAATTTGGTCATGAGGGTTTTGTTCCAGTAATTGAAATGATAGAGGAACTTGCAAAAGAATGTAGAAAACCAGAGTGGACAGTTGAAAAAAAAGATCTATCTGAAGTTAAGAAAAAACTTGAGTCAAATTTTACAGAAGATCTTAAGAAAGCTTTTGGAACAAGAGATAAACAAGATAGATCAAATCAAATATCAGAAATCACAGATAAAGCTAAAAAGCTTTATGAGGAAGATGAAAACTATACAGATCTAGATGTAAACTCTGAACTTAAAAAGATAGAAAAATCTATAGTTAGAACTGATATTTTAAAAAACAAAAATAGGATTGATGGAAGAGGATTGTCAGATGTTAGACCTATTTCTTGTGAAGTGGGTATTTTACCAAGAACTCATGGTTCTGCTTTATTTACTAGAGGAGAAACACAGGCAATAGTTACAGCTACTTTAGGTACTTCTGATGATGAACAAAGAATTGAGAGCTTAGATGGACTTCAAAAAGAAAGATTTATGCTTCACTATAACTTTCCACCATTTTCAGTTGGAGAAACAGGAAGAATTGGAACTGGTAGAAGAGAAATAGGACATGGTAAATTAGCATGGAGAGCTATTCACTCTTCATTACCGTCGAAAGAAGCATTTCCTTATACTTTTAGGGTAGTTTCAGAGATTACAGAGTCTAACGGGTCATCTTCAATGGCTACTGTTTGTGGAACATCACTTGCATTAATGGATGCAGGTGTACCAATTAAAGAACCAGTCGCTGGTATAGCAATGGGTTTAATTAAGGAAGGTGATGATTTTAGTGTCCTTTCAGATATTTTAGGGGATGAAGATCATCTAGGAGATATGGATTTTAAAGTTGCTGGAACTAAAGATGGAATTACTTCTCTACAAATGGATATTAAAATTACTGGAATTACATTTGAAATTATGGAGCAGGCATTAAGTCAAGCCAAAGATGGAAGAGTTCATATTTTAGGAGAAATGAATAAAGCTTTATCAGCTTCAAGAGCTGATGTTGGTAAACATACTCCAAAAATGGAAAAGATTACCGTCGATAAAAAAGATATCGCAGCTGTCATTGGAAAAGGTGGAGCAACAATCAGAGAGATTGTTGAAAAATCAGGTGCAAAAGTAGATGTGAATGATGAAGGAGTAGTAACAGTTGCTGCTCCTGATGAAGAGTCTAGAAACATTGCTATGCAAATGATCAAAGATATCACTGCCAAAGCTGAATTAAACAAAATTTATTCAGGTAAAGTAATGAAGATTATGGAGTTTGGTGCATTTGTTAATTTCTTAGGAAAACAAGATGGACTAGTTCATATCTCAGAACTTGCAGACAAAAGAGTTGCTAAAGTTACTGACGTTGTTAAAGAAGGTGATGAAGTAAAAGTTAAAGTGATTGGTTTTGATAGAGGTAAAGTAAAACTTTCTATGAAACAAGCTGCTGAATAAAATGAAAAAATTTTTTGAGGGCAATCTATCATTACCTATATCTTTTTGGCTATTTGGTTTTTTAGGTTCAGCATTAATGGGTTTTGTGGGCATGGTGTTAACTCAAGATGCAGGGTTGATGAGAGTTGTTGCTCTCCCTTGGCATATTTTTATTGTGATTGGGATATGGAGATCTTCAAATAATTATAAAGGATTAAAAATTTTTTCAATTTTGGCGAAAATAATGATGGTAATTTGGAGCTTAAACTTCGTAGCAGGACTTCTTTTAATAATAATGTAATTTAAGTAATATTTTTAGGATCTGGCATCCCAACCTTGTTGTATCCAGCATCTACATAGTGAATTTCACCTGTAACACCATTAGCAAGGTCACTTAGTAGATATAATGCCGAATTTCCAACATCATGTATATCTACGTTTCTTTTTAAAAAAGAATGGTCCTCATTCCATTTATATAGGAATTTTGCATCTCCAATAGCTGAAGCCGCTAATGTTTTAATAGGTCCTGCACTTATAGCATTTACTCTCATGTCTTTAGCACCTAAGTCTCTTGCAAGGTATTTAACACTTGCTTCAAGAGCTGACTTACAAACACCCATTACATTATAATTTGGAATAGCTTTAGTAGACTCATATGTTAAAGTTAGAAGACTTCCGCCTTGCTTCATTACTTTCGAAGCTTCTTTTGCTACCTCAGTAAATGAAAAACATGAAATCAACATACTTCTTAAAAAATTCTCTCTAGTAGTATTTAAATATTCACCTGATAATTCTGATTTATCTGAAAAAGCAACTGCGTGGACTACAAAATCAATTTCACCCCATTGAGATTTGATATCTTCAAATAATTTTATTACTTCTTCTTTTTTTTCAACATCACAACTGAATGTTACTTTTGAATTTAATTTTTCAGCTAAAGGAACTACTCTTTTTTTAAGAGCATCTCCTAAATATGTGAATGCCAGCTCGGCTCCTGCTTCAGCTAGTTTTTGAGATATACCCCAGGCAATAGATCTTTCATTAGCAACTCCCATGATTAATCCTCTTTTACCTTTCATCAAGCTCATAATTAAACCTTCTCAAAAATTAAAGCAGCGTTAGTTCCACCAAAACCAAAACTATTAGACATTACGGTATTTAAAGTTGCACCAGTTTCAGTTTTTGCAACTATTGGGAATTTTTTAGCCTCTTCATCCATCTCATTTATATTAGCAGATCCTGCAATAAAATTGTTTTTCATCATAATTAAACAATAAATAGCTTCATGTACTGATGCAGCTCCTAATGGATGTCCTGATAGAGATTTAGTTGAACTTATTTTTGGAATATTATCTCCGAAAGTTTCTTTAACAGCATTTAATTCAGTAATATCTCCAACTGGAGTTGAAGTTCCATGTGTATTGATGTAATCAATTTTATTTTTAGCTGTTGTCATTGCCATTTTCATACATCTTACAGCACCTTCACCTGATGGAGCCACCATATCGTATCCATCTGAAGTTGCTCCATAACCAGTTAATTCTGCGTATATTTTGGCTCCCCTTGCTTTTGCATGCTCATAATCTTCAAGAACTATTACTCCACCACCTCCAGCAATTACAAAACCATCTCTCGTTTTGTCGTAAGCTCTTGATGCTGTTTTCGGAGTATCATTGTATTTTGATGATAAAGCAGTCATTGCATCAAACATTGCAGTCATCGCCCAATGTATTTCTTCACTACCACCTGCAAATACTACATCTTGTTTTCCCATTTGAATTAATTCCATAGAATTTCCTATGCAATGTCCACTTGTGGCACAAGCAGAGCTCATTGTGTAATTTGTGCCTTTAATCTTAAAAGGAACAGCAAGTGTTGCTGAAGCTGTACTCGCCATTGTTCGTGGAACAATAAATGGCCCCATTAATTTTGGAGTTTTAGCTCTAGTTTTATCTGCTGCTAAAATTACGTTTTCGATTGAAGGTCCACCTGAACCCATAACTATTCCAGTTTTAAAATTACTAACTTCACTTTCTTCAAGTCCAGAGTCTGCAATTGCTTCTTTCATCGCGATATAGTTATAAGCTGAGCCTGAGCCCATAAATCTAATTGTCTTTCTATCAATATGATCTTCTAATTTTATATTTGGTTTACCGTGTACATGACTTTTTAGATTATGTTCTTTATATTCCTCGGAGAATGAAATTCCTGATTTTGAATTTAGTAATGATTGATGAACTTCTTCTTGATTATTGCCTAAACAAGAAACAATACCTAGTCCTGTAATTACTACTCTTCTCATTATTTAAACAATCCTACTTTTAAACTATCAGCTGAATAGATCTTTTTATCATCTGCTAAAACAACTCCGTTTGCAAGACCTACGGTTGTTCCTCCAGGTGACATAATTTTTTTCATATCAATCTCATATCTAACTAATTTAACATTTTGTAAAACTTCTCCAGTAAATTTTACAGTTCCTACTCCTAATGCTCTCCCTTTACCTGGGTTTCCAATCCAACCCAAATAAAAACCAACTAATTGCCACATAGCATCAAGACCAAGACACCCTGGCATCACAGGATCTTCTTTGAAATGACAATCAAAAAACCAAAGATCCTCTTTTATGTCCAATTCGGCTTTTAATGACCCTTTTTTAAATGCTCCATTATCATCATTGATTTCAGTAATTCTATCAAACATAAGCATTGGTGGAAGAGGTAATTTAGCATTGCCAGGCCCAAAAAGACCACCATTTCCGCAGTTTATAAGCTCATCATATGAATAGGAGTTTTTTTTCATAAAATTGAACACCCTTAATACTTGATTTTATTAAATTATAATATACATATAGTTTAGAACTATTATAAAAAACAATGTTAAAAAACGCTGAATTTGTTGATAAATTAAGGTCTTCAGGGTTGAGGCCTACAAAACAGAGACTTAAAATTTGTGAAGTTTTATTTAATAGAGAAAAAACCTTTCACTTTACTATTAACGATCTTGCTAAAAATATTTCTAATCAACTTAATGAAAAAATATCTTTAGCAACGGTGTATAATACCGTTCATGCTTTCAAGGATAAAGGATATTTAAAAGAAATTTCAATCAATAGTGACAAAAGTTATTTTGATACAAATATAACTAATCACCACCATTTTTTTGATGAAGATACAAATCAATTAATTGATTGTAATAACGAGGATATTGAAGAAGTAAGAGTAAAAAAAAATATTACTGAAAAAAAAATTAAATCAGTTGAAGTTTTGATTAAAGTTGCGAGTGATAATCAAAATCAAAATTAATACAATAATTTCAATAACTTACAGTCTACATTATAATTATTCTAAACTGTTGACAAGTTATTTAGAATGATTATATATTATTTTATCAATTAAGGAGATCAATATGTCATTAAAAGGAACAAAAACAAAAGAAAATCTAGAAGCGGCATTCGCCGGTGAAAGTCAAGCGAACAGAAGATATCTTTACTTTGCTCAAAAAGCAGACATTGAAGGATATAATGATGTTGCATCAGTATTTAGATCAACTGCCGAAGGTGAAACAGGTCATGCACATGGACATCTTGAGTATTTAGAAGAAGTGGGAGATCCTGCTACAGGTTTACCAATTGGTGAAACTAAAGCTAATTTAGCTTCAGCTGTACAAGGTGAAACACATGAATATACAGACATGTATCCAGGTATGGCAAAAACAGCAAGAGAAGAGGGTTTCGAAGAAATCGCTGATTGGTTTGAAACTTTAGCAAAAGCTGAAAAATCACATGCTGGTAAATTTCAAAAAACTTTAGATTCTATTAGCTAATCTTTAATTATTTAGTGGGTGGCTATCACCCACTAAAATTTTAATTTGTAATATTAAATATGAGTAAAGAAGGTAGTACAGAAGCACCTATTCGTCGTCCAATTGATTTTGAACATCCTGATTTTTTAAATCCTGAAAAATTAGATTCAGAGATGAGAAGAGTTTTTGATATTTGTCATGGTTGCAGAAGATGTTTTAATCTTTGTGATTCATTCCCTAAACTTTTTGACATGATAGATGAGTCAAAAAATGAGGATGTAGAAAGTTTATCAAGCAAACAATTTGCACCTGTAGTTGATGCATGCACACTCTGTGATATGTGTTTCATGACAAAATGTCCATACGTACCACCACATGATTTTGATTTAGATTTTCCTCATTTAATGTTGAGATATAGAACAGCACAAAAAAAATTGGGACAATTACCAGCTGTACCAAGACAATTGGCAGAAATTGATAGAAATTCAAAAATTGGTGTAATGTTTTCAAAACTTATTAACTGGGCCTCAAATATAAAGAATAAATTTTTAAGAAAGATTTTAGAAATGATTGCTGGTATAGACATGAGAGTTCAATTACCTAAATATAATTCTGAAACTTTTTCTAATTTTTTTAAAAAAAATAAAGATTTAATTAATTACGAAACTAAAAATAATTCTAGAAAGGTAGTTATTTATACTACCTGTTTTGTAAATTTTAATAAAAAAAACACAGGTGTTGCAGCTCTAAAAGTTTTAAAAAAAAATGGTGTTGAAGTTCAAGAGGCTTACCCAGGATGTTGTGGGATGCCATTTTTGGAACAAGCAGATTTACCAAAAGTTGTTAATCAAGCAAAAAAGGTTTCTAAAGAATTATTAGAATGGGTTGATAAAGGGTATAAGGTAATTACTCTTACAGCAAGTTGCGGACTTATGTTAAAATTTGAATGGCCATTATTATTGCCTGATAATAATGAGGTGAAAAAATTATCATCAAATGTAATGGATATTGATGAATATATAGTAGATATATCTAAAAATGAGGGATTAGCCAAAGGTCTTCAGGAAATTGATGGTGGAGTAACAGTTCATCATGCATGTCATGCTAGAGCTCAAAATATGGGCAATAAAGCGAGGGATATGTTAAATTTGATACCTAATGCTAAAATTGATGTTGTAGAAAGATGTGCTGGTCATGGAGGGACCTTCGGAGTAATGAAGAATACTCATGATTTAGCAAAAAAAGTTGGGAGACCAGCAGCAAGACAAATTAAAAATAAAAATAATAAATATATGGCATCTGACTGTCCTTTGGCTGGCAAGCATTTAAAGCAATTAGAGGTTGACACAAACATCTCAAATAATGAGGCAGTACATCCTATCGAATTAATAGCTAAAAGTTATAGATTATAATTATGCCAAAGGAAAAAAAAGAAATTCAAAAAAATGATATCATGCCATTAGATATCTATACAAAACAGAGAAAAGAATTAAGAAAAAATATTGTTGAATTTAAAAAAAATAGAAGAATTTCCCTAGGACCTTATGCAACATTTTACTTCGAAAGTTATGAAACAATGTTGGCTCAAGTTCAAGAAATGCTTTACATAGAAAAAGGTGGAGACGAACAATTAAAAGATGAACTTGCAGCATATAATCCTTTAATTCCAGATGGTAAAGAACTTATAGCTACATTAATGTTTGAAATAGATAATCCAGTTTCTAGAGCAGCTTTTTTAAGTAAAGTTGGTGGAATAGAAAAAAATGTTTTCATGAAAGTTGACGGAGAAATAGTTAAGGCTATTCCAGAAAAAGACGTAGATCGAACATCAGCTGAAGGAAAAGCATCTTCAGTTCAGTTTATTCATTTTAAGTTAAATGATGAGCAAATAGAAAAATTTAAATTAAGTTCATTAAATGTTGAAATTGGAATTGATCACAATGAATATTCACATACAACAAAATTTAGTGAAGCTACGTTAAAAGCTTTATCAGAAGATTTTAATTAATTATTCCCCAAATATTATCTGTTTTTATCCAACCTTTAAAGTTTTCTGTTTTTATTTTACACCAGACACCATCACATTTTTGTAAAATTAAAACTCTTCCTTTTTTAATCTTAGCTAGAGGCTTTGAAAATTTTGATGGTTTATTAAATAATATTTTATCTTCAAGAGGAATTATTGAATTTATTTTCTTTAATTGAGACCAGTGAATCCATCCGCTATTGTTCTTAGCATCAATTATCCTTCTCCAATTTTCTTTTTTGTCAATTTGTTTGATTGGTAAATTGATTTTTTTATATACATACTTGATTGGAGACTCAAAGCTTGGACCATATCTTACATTAACTTTATCTTTTTTGAGTGAAAGAAAAGTTTCTTCTGAAATAGCGTGCAATGGAAAAAAAATCCAAATAAATATTAAAAGGTAAAAATTTTTCATTACTAAGCTTTATTTTATCTTTTTTTAAATCTAACTTTTCTAAAATTAAGGTTTAATAGATCTATGATTAATATTTGGTTTTCTAAGTTTTGGCCAATTTCCATTATCATCTTTAAAGCTTCATTTGCTTGAGTAGCACCAACTATTGATGCAGTCGTTCCTAAGACCCCCTCAAATTCACAATTTAAAATATCGTCAGAAATCTCTTTTTCTTGATAAAAATTCTTTAAAGACGAAGTTTTTTTTCTTTTAAAATCAAATGAAAATACATGACCATCAAATTTACTTATAGCACCAGTAACTAATTTTTTTTTTAACTTTAAACAATAATCATTGATTAAAAATTTTGTTTTAAAATTATCAGAACCATCAATCACAAGTTCATAATTTCTAATTATATTTTCAATATTATTTTTGTTAATTCTTGTTTTATAAATTTTAATTTTTGTAGTGGGGTTAATTTCTTTAAGTTTTTTAGCTGCCACACTTACTTTTAATTTTTTTATGTCCTTAGAATTAAATAAGCTTTGTCTATGAATATTTGAAAGATTAACAATATCGTTGTCTATTAGACCAATGGTTCCAATACCGGCTCTTACTAAGTTTTCTGCAGCTGGACAACCTAAACCACCAAGACCTATTATTAAAACTTTAGAGGATAAAATTTTTTTTTGTCCTTTTGCGCCTATATTTTTTAAAATTAATTGTCTTGAAAATCTTTCGATTTGAGATTTATTTAGACTAATTTTCATTTACCAGTTGAACCAAAACCTCCGTCACCTCGTACTGAGTCTGGAAGTTCATTCGTTTCCTCTAGTTCCATTTTTATAACTGGAACTAGAACCATTTGAGCAACTCTATCATTATTATTGATTATAAAATTTTCATTACCATGATTAAATAAAATAATCTTAAGTTCTCCCCTATAATCGCTATCAATCGTACCCGGTGTATTTAAAACACTTATATTATTTTTTGCAGCCAATCCTGATCTTGGTCTAATTTGAATTTCATATTTTTCAGGAAATGCAACTGATAATCCTGTTGGAACAAGACAAGACGTATTAGGCTCTAAATTAATTGGTTTTTCGACGAATGCCATTAAATCCATACCAGATGCCCCATTAGTTTTGTAAGTAGGCAATTTTACAGAGGAATTTAATTTTTTTATTAAAATTTTAACCATCAGTTTAAATGATTAATAATTTTTTCAACTATTTCGTCTGAAATCTCAGATTTAGATTTATATTTAAGTTTTTCAGTCCTATCATTATTATAAAAAATTGAGACCTCGTTAAAATTAGAATTAAATCCAATTTTTTTATTTGACACATCATTAGCAATTATCCAGTCACAATTTTTTTCATTAAGTTTTTTATTTGCATAATTTTCTAAATTATTGGTTTCTGCAGCAAAGCCAACAACAAGTTTAGGTCTCAAAGAATTATGATTAGAAACATAGTTTAAAATATCAACATTTTTTTCTAATACTAAATTTAATTCATCCTGTTTTTTTAATTTAATTTTAGAAACATCTTTGACTTTGTAATCACTCACAGCCGCTGAAAATATTGCAACATCAGCAGGTAAATTGTTTAGTGTTGCTTGAAACATTTCTTCTGCTGTTTCAACTTTTATTAAATTAATATTATCATTTATCTTTAAATTTGTAGGACCAGAAATTAAGGTTGTATTAAAACCTTTTTTTGATAGTGATTTTGCAATTTCATAACCTTGTTTTCCGCTTGATTTATTAGTAATAAATCTTACTGGATCAATATATTCATTAGTAGGTCCGGCTGTCACAATAGCTTTTAATTTATTGTTCATTTTTAAATTTTTAAAGTAACTTTCTATTTCATTTACTATGTCTTTTGGGTCCGACATTTTTCCCTCACCATATTCACCGCAAGCCATATCTCCAATTTCCGGACCAATTAATTGATAGTTATAAGTTTTAAGTTTAGATATATTTTGCTTTGTAGATTTATGTTCCCACATTCTTACATTCATTGCTGGAGCTACAAAAATTTTTTTGTTAGAAGCAAGAGTAACTGTAGACGCTAGATCATCAGAATTTCCATTTGCAAGCTTGGAAATTGTATTAGCTGTTGCAGGAGCAATTAATATTAGATCTGCCCATCTTGATAGATTAATATGGTCCATTTCTGCTTCATTTTCTAAACTAAAAAGATCTTGATAAACTTTTGACTGAGATAAAGAGGTAATTGAAAGAGGCGTCACAAACTGCGCACCACTTTTGGTAAGAATTGTCTTTATAATTACACCATTTTTTTTTAAAAGCCTTATTATTTCAAGACTTTTATAAGCAGCTATGCCACCACAAATTATTAACAATATTTTTTTATTATTCAAATTATTCATCGTGTGAATTAAAATACCAATAGACCAAAAATTACAAGAACTAATATCCCAATAATTGATTGATTTCTAAAAACAGTCATTTCTGATTTTTGAATATTTAATGCATTAAAAGAATCGGAATTTTGAGGTATTTGTCCACTAGCAAGATAAGTAAGAGCTTGATTAGCTTTATCCATTATTTCTGGAAATTCTGGCAATCTTTTAATTACTTCCGATGTATTTTGAAGAGTTTCATTTAATTTTGTCATTGGATCTTTGGTTTCTTTTAACCAACTTTCAAGCACCGGCCTTGAAGTTGTCCAAATGTTTGTTTCAGGATTTAATTTTCTGGCTACTCCTTCAACAACAACCATTGTTTTTTGTAGCATTAACAATTGCGGTTGAGTTTGCATATTGAATTTTTCAGTTACATCAAAAAGTTGTTTTAATAATTTTCCTCCCGAAATATCTTTTACTGTTTGACCAAAAATAGGTTCTCCGATTGATCTCAATGCTTGTGCAAGATCATCTATTGGAACTTGTTTTGGAACTAGACCAGCAATTAAATGAACTTCAGCGACCTTACGATAGTCTCTTTGAATAAAACCAAACAATATCTCAGCTAGAAATCTTTTGCTCATTTTATCTAATCTACCCATTATACCAAAATCAATAGGTACAATTTGACCATCTTTATCTATAAAAATATTTCCTTGATGCATATCAGCATGAAAAAAACCATCTCTTACAGCATGTCTTAAAAAATTTTGAATAATGTCTTCTGCAATTTTTTTAGTATTAAAATTTTTATTTTTAAGCTTTTGTGTTTCTCTGATCGATATTCCATCAATCCAATCTAAAGTCATTACATTTTCACTTGTATAATTCCAATAAATTTGAGGAACTCTAAATCCTACATCATTTTTAGTATTTTCTGCATATTCATTTGCTGCTGCAGCCTCAAATCTTAAGTCCATTTCTAAATTTGTAATTTCTTTTAACAAAAAAACAACTTCAACTAATTTCAGTCTTTTTGTTTTCTTTATAATCGACTCAATTAAAAAAGCAAAAAGCATTATTGCATCAATTTCTTCATTAAATATTTTTTTTATATTTGGTCTAAGTATTTTAATTGCCACTTCTTTAATAGTACCATTATCATTAATTTGTGCTTTATGTACTTGAGCAATGGATGCAGCTGCGACAGGATCACTTAAATTGATTATAGAGTTATATGTTTCACTTCCTAAATCATTTCTTATGATTTCTTGAGCTTGAAGTAATGAAAATGGAGGTAATTTATCTTGAAGGTTCTCTAATTTTTTTGAGAGTTCTTCACCAATAATATCTGGTCTGGTAGCTAAAAACTGCCCAAGTTTTATAAAAGTTGTACCCATTGACTCGAGAGAGCTAGATAATCTCTCACCTTCATCTAAATTTTTTTTTATTTTTTCCCGCTCAGAAAAAGAAAAAGATAAAATTTTGAATAAAATTTTTATAATTAAGGGAGGTTCGCGAAATTTTGATACTATATTTAATATATCAGATTTAGCAACTTTTCTTCCAAGTTTAAATAATGTTATTAATTTTTTAATCATTAAATTTTCCATCCGCTATGTATAGAAACTATTCCTCCAGATAGATTTCTATAAGTGCATTTTTTAAAATTATGTTTAATCATCAAATCAATTAATTCATCTTGATTTACAAAGTTTTGTATACTTTTAATAAGATATTCATAAGGTTCTTCTTTACCTACAACAAATTTTCCAATTTTTGGTATAATTTTTGAATAATTTTTGTAAAAAAAATCAAGACCTGAATTTTGTATTTTTGAAAATTCGAGACATAAAAATCTTCCACCAGGTTTTAAAACTCGATAAGCTTCTGACAAACATTTATTTAAATTTTTGGTATTTCGTAAACCAAAACTTATTGTGTAAAAATCATATATATTGTCATGATTCGGTATCTTTTCTGCAGGGGCGATAATCCATTTTAAATTCTTATATTTATTTAACTTTTCTTTTCCTTTATTTATCATTCCTTCATTGGGATCAACACATGTGACTTCTGAAAATTCATTTACATATTTTAAAAATAGCTTGGCTATATCTCCAGTACCACAAGCAACATCTATCAAATTTTGGTTTTTAGAGGGATTCATCATATTTATTAAACTTTTTTTCCATAATCGATGAATACCCAGTGACATAAAATCATTCATCAAGTCGTATCGATCATAGACTTGATTAAAAACATTTTGGACTAGTCCTCTTTTATTTTGTAAAAATTGTTGCATAAAAAAAAATATATATTGAATATAGTATTAAATGCCAGAATTACCAGAAGTAGAAATTGTTAGACAATCATTACTTAAAAAAATTAAACAAAAAAAGGTAAAAAATGTACTAGTTAGAAATAGAAATTTAAGGTTAAAAATTCCATTATATTTTGTAGGTTTTATTAAAGGTCAAAAAATAATTGATGTTAAAAGATTTTCTAAATACATAATTTTTTGTTTTTCAAACTTTAGTTATTGTTTGTTACATCTTGGTATGTCAGGAACAATTCATATTGTCAATAAATGTAAAAAAAATTTATTTACAAATGCAAGTTTTTATAGCTCACCCAAACTACCAAAAAAACATAATCATGTAGAAATAATATTTAAAGATTTAAAAGTTATTTACAATGATCCAAGAAGATTTGGTTTTTTCCAAATAATTAAAAATTCAAAATTACTTAAAAAAAGATTTGTAAGGCTAGGTCCTGAACCATTTCAATCAGAGTTCAATTTAGACTATATTCGTTCCTTTTTTATAGGAAAAAAAAAAAATATAAAAAATTTTTTACTTGATCAAAATTTTGTTTCAGGCATTGGAAATATATACGCAAGTGAGATTTTGTTCTTAAGTAAAATAAATCCACAAAAGAAAGCGCATCTAATTAAAGAGAATGACTGTAAAAAAATTATAATAAATGCAAAAAAAGTTCTTTTTAGAGCAATTAAAAAGGGAGGTTCAAGTATAAGAGATTTTAAAAACACTTTAGGTAAAGAAGGTAATTTTCAAAAAGATTTTAATGTTTATGAAAGAAATGGACTGAGATGTAAACGATTTGGATGTAAAGGTATCATTCAAAAAAAATTTATTTCTAATAGATCTACTTATTTTTGCAATATTTGCCAATTATAATGAATTATTTAATTGACCAAAATAAAATCTCGAGCTATACCCCTGCGCATATGGCTAATACAAAATCTGCAATCAAGAGGATTAGAAGAATTTCTAAGCAAACTGCTGTAAACAGGGCAAGAAAAAGCAGATACAAAAATGCTATAAAAAAAATGAAAACATTAATTGATGACAAAAAAAAATCAGAAGCACTAAAATTCTTACCTAAGTTGAATTCTGAGCTAATGATGATAGCTAAAACTGGAATAATTAAAAAACAAAATGCTTCAAGAAATGTTTCAAGGTTTACAAAGAAAATAGCTTCTATCTAGTTGAATAATACTTCAGGTTGTCAGCACCATACAACTTTTAAGTCTACATAATCTGTATATAAAATTTTGTTTAAGTACAACATTTAGATTTAGTAAATAAATAAATATATAAGATTCAATTATAAATTTATATTATAAATATTTATAAATAAATTTTTGTCAAATATTTTTTTTTATTTTTTATTTTTTACACAATCGTAGATTTTATTTTTTTTTTTATTTTTAAAATTATTTGTTGCAATATTTTTATTATGGTCCTAACTGAAGTTTCTCCATGCTTATGAAGAATTCAAATACAAATAAAGATCTTAACAATTTAAAATCTGAAAATCTTGATTGGAAATTAGTCCAAGAGCAAATGAAAAATAAATTAGGTCTAGACATTTATGAAAGTTGGCTTAAAAAGATTGATTTTGTTGAGGAGATTAACAACTATGTATTATTATCAGTTCCAACAAGGTTTATCCGCGATTGGATTACATCAAGATATTTAGACCAAATCTTAAATATTATTAAAAATTTTAAAAAAGACATTATTCGAATTGAATTTAAAATTATTGAACAAAAAGTTACACAAATTAAGAATGAGAAGCATTTTAAGATTTTAGAAACTAATGAAAATGTATCTTTTATAAAAGACTCATTCCTACAATATAATCGAATAGACCCAAATAAAAAGTTTCAAAACTTTATTACAGGACCAAGTAATAAATTAGCGTATGAAGCATCAATTAAAGTTTCAGAAAATATTGCACATTATAATCCTCTTTATATATATGGAGGTGTTGGAATGGGAAAAACGCATCTTTTAAATTCTATAGGATACCAACTAAAAAAGGATAATAAAGTAATGTTTATTTCAGCTGAGCGTTTTATGTATCAATTTGTTAAATCTATAAAATCTAACGACATGGTTAAATTTAAAGAATACTTTAGAAATACAGATATTTTACTAATTGATGATATACAGTTCATGAATGGTAAAGAGGCAATGCAGGAAGAATTTTTTCATACATTTAATGCTCTACTAGATAAAGGTTCCCAAATTATTATCTCAGCTGATAGAGCTCCAAATAAATTGTCTAGAATTCAAGAGAGGATAAAATCTAGATTTGCAGGTGGTTTAGTTGTTGATATTCAAAAGCCTGATCATAACCTTAGAAAACAGATTATTGAAAAAAAAATTCAAGAATTAAATGTATTGCATAGTGATCAATTAGAGTTACCACAAGAAATTAAAGATTTTATTAGTTTAGAAATAACAACCAGTATAAGAGAAATTGTAGGAGCAATTAATCGAATAATTTCATTTTCAAAAATTTATAAGAAAATTCCAAATTTGGCTGAAACAAAAGTTATATTAAAAGATTTACTTAATATTAATGAAAACAAAGTAACCATAGACTTAATCCAAACTATTGTTTGTAAATTCTTTAAAATAAGTAAAAATGAGATGCTATCATCTAGAAGATCTAGATATCTGGTGAGACCCAGACAAACGGCAATATATTTAACAAAAATTCTTACTTCAAAATCTTTACCAGAAATTGGCAGAGATTTTTCAAATAGAGATCATACGACGATAATACATTCTGTAAAAACTATTGAAAAGTTGAAAGAAAAAGACCAAGATATGGCTGACAATATTAACAAACTTAAAAATCAAATTTTATACAATAAAGAAGATGAAATTTAATGTAAATCAACAAGATCTGCAACAAGCATTAAATTATTGTCAGGGTGTGATAGAAAAAAAAAGCACACTTCCAATATTATCCAATATACTTTTAGATGCAAAAAGTTCTCAATTGACAGTAACTGCAACTGATTTAGATTTAATTTTTATTCATCAAATTCATAATATCGAAGTGATAGATGAAGGCAAAACTACAACTACTTTATCTACTATATATGATATCGCGAGAAAGCTCTCATCAGGCAAGAAAATTAGCTTAAATTTGACCGAAACAAGTAAATTACATCTAGAGTCCGAAAAATCTATTTTCAATTTAAACTGTATTAGTGCTTCAGAATTTCCTTTAACAGATGAAAATTTTAATGAAAATGAATTTACAATTAAATCAAAAGATCTCTTAAAATTATTAAACAAATGTAAATTTTCAGTTTCAAATGATGAAACTAGACATTATTTAAGTGGAATTTATCTTCATCAAACAGAAGTTGAAAACAAGTGCTATCTTACAGCTGTTGCAACTGACAGTCATCGTATGTCTATTTCAAAATTAAGATTAGATAAAAAGAAGGATTTTGAGCCAATTATCTTACCAAAAAAAACTATTTTTCAATTATGTTCATTACTAGAAAGTTATGATGGTGATGTAAAAATTTCAAATATTAAGTCTAAAATTAAATTCGAGCTTAATAATAGCATTTTGATTTCAAAATTAATTGATGGAAAATTTCCAAATTACATACAGGTAATACCAAAAAATAATCAAAAGAAATTAGATGTTGATCTAGAACTCTTTCAAAATTCAGTAGATCGAGTTGCTTCTGTTTCTCTTGATAAAAAAGATGGAGTAAAATTTAATTTAAAAAAAGACATGTTAGATCTATCTGTTAATAATACCAACAGCGGTGATGGAAAAGAGACTCTTCCAGTAAAGTTCGAACATGATATGGAGATAAGCTTTAACTCCAAATATTTAATTGATGTTGCAACTCAAATTGACGGAAATAGAATAGAACTTTTTTTAAATGACTCAGGATCACCAGCGCTAATTAAGGATCCTGGAGATTTTGATAGCATTTTTGTTGTAATGCCTATGAAAGGTTAATTTAATATATCAAGTTCTGAATATATATTTTTTTCTAAAATTTTAATAAATTCCTCTTTTGTATAATTTGGCTGGATAGGTTCTAATATAGAAATTGTAATAGTTTTGTTACTATTTTTTGTTCCTTTCTTAGGCCAAACATTCCCAGAGTTAATAGCCAGTGGTTGGCAACAAATATTTAATTCTTCATAAATTCTAGAAGCTCCTTTTTTAAAGGAAGGTCTCTCGTTAGGTAAAACTCTTGTTCCTTGTGGAAAGATTATTAGTGGCCTGCTTGATTTAAGAATTATTTTTTTAATGTCATCAAAAAAATTTAAGTTTTCTTTAGATACTTTATTTCTTTTTATTGATATAGATCCAATTTTTTTTAGGTACCATCCAAAAATAGGTATTAAAAGTAACTCTTTTTTTAAAATAAAAACTGGAGAATTGAAAATAGTTTGTAAATAGAATGTCTCAAACATCGATTGATGTGATGCAGCTATGAAAAATTTTTGATCTGTAATGATATTTTCCTTTCCTTTAATTATTATTTTTGTAGTTAAAAAAAATTTTAAACAAAATCCAGCCCAGTGCCCCATTAATTTTCCACCAATAAGTGTAACCTTTTGAGGTAAAATTAAAGCTGGAAGAAAAACTATTGAAATAATAATTATTCCTGCAAAAAAAATAATTGAAAATACTAAGTTTCTAATCATTGATATAAAAAGTTAGATTATATCTGTATATTTTTGTCTCTTTTTAATAACCTTAATTTTTGATCCTTCGATTAATATTTCTAGTGGTTTAGGTCTTAGATTATAATTAGAACTTAATGACATTCCATATGCACCCACATCACAAATTACAATTATATCCTTTTCCTTTAAGTTTTGGAAATTATTTACTGTTGAAAATTTATCTGTACTTTCACATATTGGTCCAACAAATTCATAAATTCTTTTTGATTTTTTGAAATTTTTTATTGAAGGTAATATACTGTGAATCGCCCCATATAGAGCAGGTCTCATTAAGTCATTCATTGCTGCATCAATTATTACGAAACTTTTTTTACCACTTTTTTTAATATAGATTATTTTTGAAATTAAAATTCCAGTATTTCCAATAATAGATCTACCTGGTTCAAATATAATTTTGGATTTTTTATTCTTTAAAAATTTTTTGATGGCTAAGTTGTATTTATTGTAATTCAGTTTTTTTGTTTTATCATCATATTTAATGCCCATACCACCACCTAAATCAATGAAATCAAAATTGTAGTCAGTTTTTGTAATAATTTTATCAATAATCTTTAACATTTTTTCATAAGGCTTATAATCTAAAATCTGACTCCCAATATGAACACTTAAACATTTAAGATTTATATTGTTAGAATTTTTGCAGTATCTAACTAGTTCATAAAATATTTTCTCATTCACTCCAAATTTATTTTCTTTTTTCCCCGTAGAAATTTGGTTCAGAGTTTTTGCGTCAGTATTTGGATTTAGTCTAATTCCTATTTGTACTCTTTTTTTCTTATTTTTTGCAATTCTTTCAATTTCTTTTATTTCACTTTTTGACTCGGCATTTATTAATAATATATTCTTATCAATGGCATAAGTTATTTCTTCGGTAGTTTTTCCAACACCTGAAAAAACAATTTTTTTAGGGCTAATACCAGCTTTAAGAGCAACTATTAATTCCCCTAATGAGACAACATCAGCTCCAAGTCCAAATTTTTTGATTTTTTTGATTAAATTTATATTTGGGTTAGATTTTATTGAGAAACATATTAATGGAGAAAAAGACTTAAAGTTTTTTCTGAAAATATTTATATTTTCCTTTAGTTTTTTATTAGAATAACAATAAGTTGGTGTATCGTATTTTTCAGCAATATTTTGTACAAAAACATTCTCAATTTTAAGTTTATTATTTATAAATTTCATTAAACCTTATCTACAATAAAGCTTTGGATTTTAGCATTGCCTTCAGGTTCGGTATATTCAGGGTCCCCTTTTTTTCCGCAGGAAAATATCATAAGACACAAAAATAAAGTTAAAATAATTTTTTTTATCATTTCATTTTTTTATATTTCATTATCATTTTTTTAATATTATCAAAAGATGTTCCGCCAAATGATTTTTTTGAGTTCACAGAATTGTTTAAATCAAACACTTTTAAAACATCTTCTGTAAGTATTGGCTCAATTTTCTTTAGTTCACTAATTTTTAATTGATCAAGTTTTTTATTCTTTTTTTCTGCCAAATTCACAATATTAGCTGTTATTTGGTATGCTTTTCTAAATGACATAGAATGGTTTTTCACTAGATAATCAGCTAAATCAGTTGCAGTAATATATCCAGAATTTGCAAGTTCAAGCATTTGTTTCTTATTTGGCTTAAAATTTCTAAGAACTTCATTAAATACACTTAAACAATTAACCAATGTATCATTTGATCTAAAAATAATTTCTTTATCATCTTGGAGGTCTTTGTAATATGATAAAGGTATTCCTTTTAAAATTGTAAGCATAGCAAACAAGTTGCCATAAGCACTTCCTGATTTTCCTCTTAAATATTCTAAAAGATCAGGATTTTTTTTCTGAGGCATTATTGATGAACCAGTTACAACTTTGTCAGATAAATTAATTAAGTTAAAAGCATCAGAATTCCATATTATCAATTCCTCAGCAATTCTAGAAATATGCATAGCACACACAGAAACGCTATATAAAAAATCTAAAACAAAATCCCTATCTGAGACTGTATCAACCGAATTATTTGTTGGTTTGCTAAAGCCAAGTTTTTTTGTAGTATAATTTCTATCTATATTAAATGAAGTTCCAGTCAGAGCAGCAACTCCTAAAGGATTTTCATTTAAATTTTCTAAATTGTTATTAAATCTTTTTTTATCTCTATTAAACATTTCTACATATGCCATTAAATAATGCGCAAATGAAATAGGCTGAGCATTTTTTAAATGAGTAAATCCAGGCATGATTGTGCGAACATTATCTTGAGCTAGGTTGAGTGTGTTTTTAATTGTAATTTCTAACAAATCATTAATTTTATTGGTTGCAGATTTTATCCATATTTTAAAATCTGTAATTATTTGATCATTCCTTGATCTAGCTGTATGAACAAACCCCGCCTCCTCCCCTATAATTTGAAAAAGTCTTTTTTCAATGTTTATATGAATATCTTCATATTTTTTATTAAACTCAAATTTATTATTTGATATTTCATTTTTTATTTTATTTAGACCGTAAATAATTTTATTCTTTATTTTAAATGTGATAATTTTTTGTTTAAATAACATTTCAACATGAGCGATAGAACTGATGATATCTTCTTTATATAATCTTCTATCAACATCAATAGAGCTACCTACTTTTTGAAAAAGAGTAGAAGTATTTTTTTTTATTCTAGTAGTCCATATTGTTTTGTTGTTTTTATTTTTTGTCATGATAATTAAGTATACCAATTTAACATGAGATTTTTAATATTATTTATTTTTTTAATTACCAATTCTTTTGCAGAACAGCAACCTGATATAAAAAATCTTATTATCAATAAAGAATTGAAAAAATACGAAAATTTAAGCTTTCTAGATGATCAAAATAACCAAATTAATTTAGATGACTTAAATGGAAATTTAATCCTATTGAATTTTTGGGCAACTTGGTGCGCTCCATGTAAAGAAGAGATGCCATCTTTAGAAAGATTACAGTTAAATAAAAATTTAGATAATTTGAAAATATTTCCAATTAATATTGGAAAAGAAAATTTAAAAAAAGCTTTTAAATTTTTTGAGGATTTAGAGATTAAGAATTTAAACATATATTTTGATAATCCAACAACTTTAGCAAAAACTTTTAATTTAAGAGGTGTGCCTACTACGATACTAATAAATAAAGATGGCTTTGAGTTTGCAAGAATAATGGGATCAATTGATTTTGATGATAAATTTTTTATAAAATGGTTATCTAGTTATAATTAATTTTTAAAAAAATATGCGAAACCCACTAAGGCTATAATAGCTATAAATTGCAGTAAAACTCTAAGCTGCATTAATTTATTTGAATATTTTTTACTCGTCTCTCCACCTTTAAATAAAGTGCCAATACCAAGTAAAAGAACAATTCCCACCGCTACCAATAAAAAAATTGATAATATTTTTACTACAATTCCTGAAATCATAAATGTATTGTAGAGAGTTTTAAAGATAAAAAAACAAAAAACATATAGTATGACATTTTGCCTAGATACAACTTTAATTAAACCAGAAAAAAAAGAAGATATTAAAAATGCTATTATTTTACTTCATGGATATGGTGGTGATGGAAAAGATATAAGTATGTTGTCATTAAATTGGCAGAGACACTTACCAAATACAGTTTTTATTTGTCCTAATGGACTTGAGACTTGTCCTATAAATCCAAGTGGTTATCAATGGTTTGATCTAACTAAAGATGATCCTAAATATATTTTAGATCAATCAATTAAGGCTGAAGAAAAATTATATGAATTTATTAATGAAGTAAAAAAAGAATTTAATTTAGATAATAGTAAAATTTGTTTATCAGGTTTCAGTCAAGGTTGTATGATGTCAATAAATTTAGGTCTAACTTCAAATGAACCTTTTAATTGTGTGGTGGGTTTTTCAGGAAAAATTATCAATCAAAATGATTTACAATTAAGAAAAAAAGTTAAAACTAATTTCTTATTGATTCATGGTGACTCAGACCAAGTTGTCTCACCCAATTATATGCTTGCAGCAAAAGATTTTTTTATAAGAAATGACGTTGAGATTAAGACATATTTAATTAAAAATTGTGACCATCATATTCCCATTGAAGCATCAAGTATAGCATTGGATTATATTAAAAAAAATTTAAATAATTTCTAGATGTTGAAATAAATTTTTATTTAAGTTAAAATTTATTTATGAATAGCATTCTTGAACAAAATATATCATTAGAAAAATGTCCTGCGTTAGTTTTAAACGCAGATTATAGACCACTAAGCTATTATCCTTTGTCGTTGTGGTCGTGGCAAGATACAGTAAAATCAGTTTTTTTAGATAGAGTAATTATAGTTAGTAATTACGATAGAGTTGTAAGAAGTCCATCATTTAACATGCAGTTACCTAGTGTTATTGCTTTAAAAGATTATATTGTTCCACAATCAAAACCAAGTTTTACAAGATTTAATGTTTTTTTAAGAGATAAATTTTCTTGTCAATATTGTGGAAGTGGTGAGGAATTAACTTTTGACCATTTATTGCCTAGATCAAAAGGAGGTGAAACACATTGGGATAATGTGGTAACTGCTTGCTCTGCTTGCAATGTAAAAAAGGGTGGAAAGTTATTAAAAACTTCAGGTATGAAATTAAATCAATATCCTTATCAACCATCAACAGAAGATCTTCATCGTAATGGAAAAAATTTTCCTCCAAATTATTTACATAAAAGCTGGATGGATTATTTATACTGGGATGTAGAGTTAGAATCTTAAATTAAATTTTTTCTGAAATATTGATCGCAATTTTTGAGCCAGTTTTAATTAACTTATCCATAATTGAATAAATACCTTTTTTGGTAGCACCTTTTTCATAAGCTATATCTTTATGAAGTAATTCATCATCTCTAAATTTGATTATTTTTTTCTTAAGTTCTTTTTCATCAGATCCTAATTGATCAATTTGATTTTGATAATGTTCGTCAATAACTTCCTCCACAGATGCAGTACATAACATTGCAGCTTTTTTTCCTAGAAGAGTTGAACCAAAACCTAAACCAACACCCAATAGATCCCATAAAGGTAAAAATTTCGTTGGTTTAATTTTTCTTTTTTTAATCTCTTTTTCAAAAAAATCACAATGTTCTTTTTCATGGACTTTCATTTCTTCAATAGTTTTTTTTAAATTTTCGTTTTTAACTAATGTATTAAGGGCTAGCAACTGACCTTCATAAATTTTAATAGCACCTCTTTCTCCAGCGTGATCTACCCTTATAAATTCTTCAGTTCTAGTTTTTGAATCTGTCATAATTTGTAAATATTTTAATTAACATAAATAATATAGATAAACTGATTATTATATTAATAGTTGTAAGCGAAAATCCAAAAATTTTAAATGTCACATCTTTGCAGCTAATAGTTTTTAACTTTAATTGTTTCAATATTTCTTCTTTAGAAATAACTTCAGATAAATCTTTTAATCCACAAACAGTAGATTCTTCAAAAAAAGCTTGCTCGATACCAAAGTGATAAAATGAAACAATAAAAGAAAAGGCAAATATTAGAATTAGTAATAATATAATAAAATATTCATTTTTTTGGAAAACATAATTTAGCACGATTAAAATTATAGCTAATCCATATGGAATTCGCTCTATAAGACATAGATTGCATGGTTGATGGCCAAGAACATACTCTATGAAATACGCAGAGATAATAGAAATCAAACTAATTAAAAAAATTATTTTTAAATATTTTTCTGTTTTTAAATTACGCATGAATTTTAAATAATAAGTAAGTTATTATTCCAAATATAACAATTAACATTCCAATAATTGTAAACCATTTAGAACCATGTTTATTCATAAATTCTGAAAAAGGATCTCCAAATTTATACGAGAGAAAAGCAACTATAAAGAAACGTAATCCTCTTGAAATAAGGCTAATTAAAATAAAAATAAAAATATTAAACCCAATCAAACCACTTGCAATAGTAAAAATTTTATAAGGCAAAGGTGTAAAACCTGCTAAAAAAAGAATTCCAAACCAAGCATAAAAACTTTTACTATTTATAAGATTACTTTTAAGCTCAGTTAATTCATCTTCATAACCATAAAAACTCATTATTTGCATCCCTAGATCAAAAAAGAATGCTCCAATAAAATAACCAAATATACCACCTAAAACAGAAAATACTGTTGCAATAAAAAAAATTTTTATGAAATCATATTTCTTTGAAATTACCATAGGTATTACCATTACGTCTGGTGGAATAGGAAAAAATGAACTTTCAACAAATGAAACAAACGCTAAAAAATATTTAGAGCTTTTATGAGCAGCTAAATTTAAACATTTTTTGTAGAGAGTATTAAACATTTTTAGGTTTTAATATAATTTTAGTTCTTATACTATTTAATAAAATATTAAACAATTAGGGGCGAATGGCGGAACTGGTAGACGCGCACGACTCAAAATCGTGTTTCGCAAGAAGTGAGAGTTCGATTCTCTCTTCGCCCACCAAAAATTATGGAATTAAATAAAATTAATAGTTTAGTACAACTTTTTTTTGACAAATATAAAGAAAATAAATCGTTAAAAGATCAATTATTTTTAAAATGGTTAAAGTCAGATAATAAAAACTTTTTAACATGGAAACAAGTTAAAGATGATATTGAGATTTTATCTGAATATTTGAAAGAAAATTTATCTTTGGGAGATAGATGTATTTTGTTATCTGAAAATAGACCAGAATGGTTAATAGCAGATATAGCAATTATGAATTCAGGAGGTGTTACAGTACCTTTATTTACAACTTATTCAGAAAAAGATTATGAATACATTATTAATGATTGTAAACCTAAGATATGTATTGTTTCTAATAATATTCAATTTGAAAAAATAGAAAAATTTATTTCAAGTGAAGTTAAAGTTATATCATTTGAAAAATTTAGAGACAAAATTGAAAGTATAAAAAGTATATTAGAAAATTACAACCAAAATCAGTCAACTAATCTATCAAACGATTATAACAAAAATATTAAAAGACATGATCTTGCATGTATCATTTACACTTCAGGAACGACCGGTAAACCTAAAGGTGTAATGCTTAGCCATGGAGGTATTTTATCAAATTGTGAAGGTGCACAAGAAATTTTAGACTCACTTGTTAAAAAAGATAACCCAGTCTTTTTGACTTGGCTTCCACTGTCTCATTCATATGAACACACAGTTCAATATGTACAAATTTCACTTGGGGCAAAAATTTATTATGCGGAAAGTCTAGAAAAATTATTACTCAACATGTCTTTAGCAAAGCCAACTATTATGACAGCTGTACCAAGATTTTATCAGAATTTATACAGCAAAATTTCTATTAATTTTTCAAAGCAAAGAGGTTTAAAAAAGATATTAATTGAAAACACTATTTTACTTGGAAAAAAAAATTTAAATAATGAGAAACTTAGCTTTAATCAGAAAATTATTAACTTTTTATGTGAAATATTGGTAAGAAGAAAAATTAGAAATCAATTTGGGGGGAAATTAAAGGCCTTTGTTTCTGGTGGAGGTGCATTGGATAAAAAAATAGGTGAATTTTTAAATTCTATAGGTTTACCAACTTTGCAAGGATATGGATTAACAGAAACCTCTCCTGTAGTAAGTTGTAACATACCTGGAAAAATTAAGATAGAGACTGTAGGTCCACCATTTAAAACGAACCAGGTAAAAATTGCTAATGATGGGGAAATATTAGTAAAAGGGGAAAATGTGATGCTTGGCTATTGGAACATGAAAAAGGAAACAGATGAAATTTTAAAAAATGGTTGGTTACATACAGGTGATATTGGCGAATTTACTTCCGAAGGAAATTTAAAAATAACAGATAGAAAAAAAGAAATTATAGTAAATCTTGGTGGAGATAATATTTCACCATCAAAAATTGAGAATTTATTATGTTTAAACGATAAAATTAAGCAAAGTTTTGTTTATGGAGATAAAAAAACTTATTTGGTATCTTTAATAGTAACGGAAAGTGATGAAAATAAAAATGAAATTGAGTTTTATTTAGAAAATTTAAATAAAAATTTATCTTTAGTTGAAAAAGTTAAAAAATTTAAATTAATTAAAGAAGAATTTACAATTGAAAATGGGATGTTAACTCCAACATTGAAACTAAAAAGAAAAAAAATATTAGAAAAATACAAAGAAGAATTAGAAAAACTATATTAATTTATTAAATATATTTGCGTATAAAGCGCATAAACACTAACTTTTTTACACATCAAAATTTAAAAAAAAATAATTTATTTTAAAATAAATTTTGAAAATTTTAACTTTAATTAAAGAATTGACATAACGGTTATAAAAAAATAAAAATAAACTAATATCGAATCAATTTGATTCGTTTAACTAAAAAAGGGAGCTAAAGATGCCTAAGAGAAGAAAAAAAGCAAAGAAAGCTAAGAAAAAAGCTAAGAAAAAAGCTAAAAAAAGAAGAAGAAGATAATAACTTAGTATTCTTTTTATAAAAACGCTTCTCATAACGATTTACGTGTGAGAGGCGTTTTTTTTTAAATATTAAATCAGAATTATATCTATAATTATTAAATTTTTATTATATATGAAGGAACTTTATAAAAGTCTAATTTTTTAATCTTTAAATTTTTATTAGATTTTAAAAATTCATCAGTTGCTTTTGTTGCTCCAAACACTGAATTATAATCATCAATTAATATTATACCACCCCTAACAACATAAGAAAAAAGCTTATTCAAAACAAACTTTGTAGGTTCATAAATATCCATATCCAAATGTAGAAGAGATATTTTTAAATGAGGCTGTTGTTTAATTAATTTCGGAATTGTTTTTTTTACATCTCCTTTTATAAGTTCAAAATTTGAAAATTTTTTATCTATCAAAATTTCATTTAATTCTTTATCATTAATTCCATCCCCAGCATTTTTTTCCCATTCTTTTAAAAAAAATTTATCACCTTGATTTCTTGGTTTTGGAAATTTTCCAAAAACATCAAAACCATAGATTTTTCTGGAATTGTTACTTTCTAGTATTTCTCTAAACGTTAAAAATCTAGTTAACGAAATACCCTTAAAAACTCCACACTCAATAATATCTCCTGGAAGTGAAATAATTTTTCTGTATATTTCATAATGATAAATTAATTTTGAAATTCTAGTTGTGTCTGTTTTTAAATGATAAATATTTTCAGAGTTCCAAATATCTTTATTGCTTATGTTTTTAAATTTAGATTTGGATTTCACAATTATCTTATCAACTCAATTTAATAATTAGATACCACAGAAAAATAAAAAAAAAATTAAACATTATATAGGTTCGTTATCGTTATCAGCTATAGTATCTTCTTCAGTTGTGTTCACATCTGAAGTGGTTTGTTTTGTTGGTGTTGGTGATGGGGATGGAGAGGCTAAATTTCTTTTTAAAGCTTTATCTAATTTTTTCTGTGTATCTTCTTGTGATAAGTTTAATATTATTTGAAATTCAGACAATATTCTTTCATAGGCTTTTTCAAATAATTGTCTTTCACTGTATGATTGATCAACCATTAAATCATCCCCTTTATTTAAATCTCTTACCACCTCAGCTAGTTCATAAATTTTTCCAGATGAAATTTTTGCCTCATATTCTTGCGCCCTTCTGCTCCACATGGATCTTTTTATTTTAGGTTTACTTTTAAGAATTGAAATACATTTATTGACTTGGTTAATGGTTGCAAGGGGTCTTAGATGTGATTGTTTATTTACTGGGACCATTCCATTTGCTTTATCTTTTTCAAATTTAATGACATAAGTTTCAACGTCTATCCCACCTATATTAATTTTTTTAAATTCAGTTATTTGTCCAACTCCGTGTTTTGGATATACTATATAATCTTTAATTTTATATTCTCTTTTTTCAGTTTCTTGTTTTTTTACTTTTTTGATCTCTGGTTTTGTTTCGGTGTTTTTAGAAATTCTTAAATTATCTGATTTTACCTCTATTTTTTTTTCAATATTGTTAGTTATTTTTTTTTTCCTAATTTTAGGAATCTTTTTAATTTTTTTTGTACTTTTTTTATTTTTTGTAATTTTTTTTGAAGTTATTTTGTTTTTAACTTTTTTTTTATTTTTTTTTTTAAAGGTTTTCTTTAAAATATTTTTCAAACTTATTTTTTTCATCTTTATATTTTTTATGATCCGAAGGTGGATCTTTTTTTTCAGTTATGTTTGGCCAGATTTCAGAGTACTGTTTATTAATATCTAACCAACTTTCACTTCCAGGTTCTGTATCAGCTTTTATGGCATCGACAGGACACTCAGGCTCACAAACGCCACAATCTATACACTCATCAGGTTTAATTACAAGCATATTTTTTCCCTCATAAAAGCAATCGACGGGACAAACTTCAACACAATCCATCAGTTTGCACTTAATGCAATTTTCGTTAACTATATAAGTCATTATTGATTTTCGTTTTTAATTTTCTCTTTGATATCCCCCATAATTTTTTTGTCAATATACATTAATCCAGCAAGTCTTCTCATTAGGTTTGTTTCAAACATGTCTGCTTCTTTATTTGAATAAATTATCCTCCAAAGAGTTTCTATAATTTTTATTTTTTTGTCTTCTTCCATATTTTTAACCTCTTTTGTAAAATCTAAAATTTGATTGGCGTTTTCCTCTAACATTTTTCCCTCTTGCATAATATCTTTTAAATCTTCATTGCTTACGCCTAACTTTATGAGAGCTTGAATAATTATTTCCTCTTCTTTTTTTTCAAAATTTTCATCTATTTTTGCAGCGTGTATCAATAATGCTGCAATTTTAGTAAAATTATTAATATTATTTTGATTTTTTTTTTTAAAAAACATGATCTTTTAATGTAAATTTAAATCTTTCAAAACATCAAAGGGACTTTCTTTAATAGTTTTGTCTTTTATCTTTTTTAATTTTTTTTTAGGAAAATATTTAAAAAACACATCATTCTCTTTCTCAATAATTTTGTAGTTCATATTTTTAAGAAGTTTTTTAAAATTATCTTTACTACATCCTAATAAATTTAACATTTCTGGAACTAATTTTATTTCCTTTTCTTTTTCTAGATTAGAATTAATAATTTGCACAAATAATCTTTCTAAAATATCAATTCTAACATACATAGAGCCAAATTTCTCAAACCCACAAAGTAGCATAAAACTCCTATTTCTAATTTTGTCATCTTCTAGGAAATTCAGGCCAAATGTTGGTGGTTTTAAATTAAAATATTTTTGATAATAATTTTTCCAAAGTAAAGTTCTTAATGAAACAGCTTCAGGCTTAATTAATTTGTAAAGAAAAACATGATATCTTCCAAATTTTACACCAAGTTCTCTCAAAACTTTTCTTTCATTTTGACCAAGATTTTTTAAATATTCAGAAACATTATTTCTCTCAAGTACACCATTATTTTCATAAAGTTGATATGCAAGTGCTTTGATTGAAGAGTTTTTTTCTTTTAAATCTTTTAGATCAACAAGACTTTTAAGAATTATATTTATTTTATCTTTTAACCATTTGTTTAAAAAATTAATTAATTTTTGAGTTTGGTTATTTTCAATAATATCATCTACTATTATCTCAATATTTGGATTCAGGTAATCTTTACCGGATAATAACTTTGCTATCGGTGATTTTTGCCAATAAATTTTAAAATCATCTCTAAGTTCAATCAATCCAGTTTCTATTATCATTTCAATTCTTTTTAAAAGTTCAGGTCCCACACTTTGTCTTGCAGCTTTTTTGAGTGATTTAATATCAGTCTCTAATGCTCCTTTTTTTAAGTCGAGTTCTAATTTAAGCCCATTTATTTTCCCAATAAATTGATTATCAATCATCACTTCATTATTTTCTAATATTTTAGTTTCAAATTTCATATCCTGTTTTAACCCTCTTGCAAGAACACTAGCTCTTTTATCAATGAAAGTTTTTGTAAGTTCTTCATGTAATCTATCTGAAAGTTTATCTTCTAATAATTTTGTTTTTTCTATCCAATAATTTTGATTTTCTGTCCAATTATTTTTATTAGAAACATATGACCAAGTCCTTACATTTGCAATTCTATTTGATAAAGAATCTACATTTCCATCTAATTTATCAAGCTTCATGAGCTGTAGTCTCATATATTCATTAGTAATTTTACCTTTTTCACTATTTAAATATTTGAAAACGTTTGCAATCACCTCATAGTGATTACCGTAGGATTTTTTTACAAAATCTGGTATTTGACAACATTGCCAAAGAAGTCTCAATTTTTCTTCATTAAATTTGATATTTTCAAAATTTTTATCTCTTAAAAAAAATTTGAGAGCTTTTTCATCTTCACATTCATGGATTTTTCTTAACCATTTTTCAACAGGTTTTTCATCTAAAGATTTAATCAATGAAGAAGTGCTATTAAAATTCAAATTTGAATTTCTCCAAAATAAAAATTGTATTTCTTCAAATTTATGATTTTCCAACAAGTCTACTTCCTCAGCATTAATTTCTCTACATTCTCCTGTTATTCCAAAATTACCATCATTTAAGTACCTACCAGCTCTCCCAGCAATTTGTCCAATTTCAGATAAATTAAGTTTTCTTAATTTTTTTCCATCAAACTTTTTTAAATTTGAAAAATAAACTTGATCAAGGTCCATATTTATACCCATACCAATGGCATCTGTTGCAACTAAAAAATCTACATCTCCTGATTGATATAATTCCACTTGTGCATTTCTTGTTTTTGGGCTTAGTGATCCCATTACAATCGCAGCACCACCTTTTTGTCTTCTAATTAATTCAGCAATTGCGTAAACCTCTTCAGCTGAAAATGCTATAATCGCAGTTTTTCTTTGAATTCTTGAAATTTTTTTATGACCTGCATATGTAAGTTTAGATAATCTATTTCTATTAATAAATTCTATATCATCGTCTAAGTTTAAAATTATACTTCTGATAGTATTAGAACCCATTAACATTGTTAATTTAGTTCCCCTAAGATTTAATAACCTATCTGTAAAAATATGACCACGTTCATGATCAGCACACATTTGTATCTCATCTACTCCTACAAAATCTAATTCTTTATCTACGGGCATTGATTCTACTGTGCATAAATAATATTTTGCATCAGCTGGGATTATTTTTTCTTCCCCAGTAATTAAGGCAACTTTATTTAACCCAATTTTTTTGACTAATTTGTCGTATACTTCTCTAGCTAATAATCTTAATGGGAAACCAATCATTCCACAGTCAAATGACAACATAGTTTCAATAGCTAAATGAGTTTTGCCTGTGTTGGTTGGTCCAAGAACAGCAGTAATTTTATTTTTTGTCATTTCTATCTTTGGTATACTAAAATTTTTATCTACCAGATGTTGTTAGTGTCAAAGAACAAAAATAGACTAAAACATGACCGAATCGGAGGATAAAAAGTTCTCATTTTAATTTCAATTATCTTAACCACCTGGTCCTAAATCAGATGGTTTAACTTTCAAAATTTTCCAAACTCCTGACGCAGATGTGATTATTTTATTATTACATTTTAATTCACAAAATAAAAATACAAGAGTTTTTGTTTTTTTGAGGATTTTTACATTACCTGTAATTTCATCACCAATTTTTGATGCGCCAATAAATTTTAGATCTAAAGATATTGTAACACATGGTGCATTATCGGCAGATCTATATGCTGCTGTTCCTGCACCAGCATCTACTAATGCTGATAAATACCCCCCATGGGTTATGCCTGCTGCATTTAAATGATTTTCATTTATTGTTGATTTAAATTCATACTCATTTTCGGAAATATTTCTAAATAGAACACCTCCATTATGTTTCATAAAACCAGGTTTAAGACTAATTTGTTCAAACTTTTCAGACATAATTTTTTTATAATATAAAAGTTAATATTAATAAAATGATAAAAATTATAATGAAAAAATATATTACTGACATTTGTAAAGAAGTATTGATTAACCATTTAAACATATTATTTCCAATTCATGGCGCGCCTGCTAGGAGTCGAACCCAGAACCTCCTGGTCCGTAGCCAAGCGCTCTATCCAGTTGAGCTACAGGCGCATTTTTATTTTTATTTAATTATAGTATATCATTTTTTAGTGTATTTTAATGATAAGACAAATTTTAAATTTTATGAGCAATAAATTAAAAGAAGTGGTTATTGTAAACGCTGTAAGAACCCCAATAGGTACTTATAAGGGGTCATTAAAAAACATAAAATCTGACCAACTTGGATCTATAGTAATAAAAGAAGTTCTTAAAAAATCTAAATTTACAGCAGACGAAATTGATGAAGTAATTATGGGTCAAGTTTTAACTGCGGGAGCTGGACAGAATCCAGCAAGGCAGGCCGCAGTTAATGCTGGAATTCCAATTTCCAAACCTGCACACATAGTTAATCAAGTTTGTGGATCTGGACTTAGAGCTATTATATCAGGTTATCAATCAATAAAATTAGGAGAGTCAAATAATGTAATCTCAGGAGGTCAAGAAAGTATGTCTTCAGCTCCACATTCAATTTTTTATAGAGATGAAAAAAAATTATCAGAAGACAAATTATTAGATACAATGGTTAATGATGGATTAACTGATGCATTCAATAATTATCATATGGGTGTAACAGCAGAAAATGTTGCGAAAAAGTTTAATATAACAAGACAGGAACAAGATGAATTTGCTTTAAATTCTCAAAAAAAAACAGAATTAGCTATTGCTAATAACAAATTTAATGAAGAGTTAGTAAAAATAAATCATGAGGGAAACATTTTAGATAAAGATGAACATCCGAGGATAGGATTAAAAATGTCGGATTTAGAAAAACTAAAAACTGTTTTTCAAGATAATGGAACTATTACCCCAGGAAATTCTTCAGGTATTAACGATGGGGCTGCAGCTTTATTATTAACTTCATTAGAGGATGCAGAAAAAAGATCGATAAAACCATTAGTAAAAATTGTATCATGGTCTTCAACAGGAGTAGATCCATCTGTAATGGGTTTAGGACCTATTGAGGCTGTCCGTGAAGCAAGTAAAAAAGCAAAATGGAATTTAGATGAAATTGATTTATTTGAAATTAATGAAGCTTTTGCATCTCAAAGTATTGCAGTAATTCGAGAATTAGGAATTGATAAAAATAAAGTAAACGTTAATGGTGGAGCCATAGCTCTTGGTCATCCTATTGGTGCCTCTGGAGCAAGAATACTTGTAACTTTGATACATGAAATGAAAAGACAGAAAAAAAATAAAGGTTGTGCAACACTCTGCATAGGTGGAGGTATGGGGATAGCTTTATGCGTGGAGAGAATTTAGGAATTAATTTTTCCGTATTTCTCCTCTAGCAAAATTTTTTGTATCCATATTTTAGCATCTACATAAGTGCTAACTTTGGGCTGAATAAGTGTTTTTAATAACTTTTTAATCATATTTGAAGCATGTATGTAAAGAGTGTCAAAAAATTGAGCAGAATGTGGTAAGATTTGCATTTAACAACTTTTTTATAGTGTATAAGACATAAAAAGATGACTGAAAAATTATTAGTTCCTGACATTGGTGATTTTGAAAATGTTGAGGTAATTGAATTATTGGTTAAAGAAGGTCAAGAAATTAAAAAGAACGATCCTGTTATAACTATAGAAAGCGATAAATCTAGTGTTGAAATACCATCAATTTTTTCAGGTAAAATTGAGTCTATAGTTGTAAAAGTTGGTGATAAAGTTTCAAAAGATGATTTAATTTTAAATATATCAAGTGTTGATCAAAAGCTTTCTTCTTCACAAGATATTCCAAAAAATACAGAGAATTTAATCCAAGAAGCTGAAAGCTCTTTAAAAAAAACTGAAGAACAAAAAAAACCATTTCAAAAAATAGAAAAAGAAAAAACTCAAATAATGCAGGTTGTAAATGAGGGGGACATTGATCCATTAGAGACAAGTGAATGGTTAGAGTCTTTAACAGAGGTTATAGAAAAAGATGGTAATCAGAGAGCTCACTATTTAATCAAAGAATTAATTAATAAAGCTTATATGGAAGGTGCCAATATTCCTTATACTCAAAACACACCCTATATAAATACTATCCCAGTTAGTGAGGAAAAAAAGTCGAATGGTGATCAGAATATTGAGAGAAGGATCAGATCATTAATAAGATGGAATGCTGCCGCGATGGTAGTAAGAGCAAATAAAAAATTCCCCGAACTTGGAGGTCATATAGGAACATTTGCATCTGCAGCTACTCTCTATGACGTTGGTATGAATCATTTCTGGAGAGCTAAAAACAATAAATTTGGAGGTGATTTAGTTTATTTTCAAGGTCATAGCGCACCAGGGATGTATGCTAGAGCTTTCCTTGAAGGTCGACTTGATGAAAAGCAATTAGATAGTTTCAGACAAGAGGTTAATCCAGGTGGATTGTCTTCGTACCCACATCCGTGGCTGATGCCAAACTTTTGGCAATTTCCAACAGTGTCTATGGGGCTAGGCCCAATGTTAGCAATCTATCAAGCAAGGTACATGAAATATTTAATCAATAGAGGTTTAATTAAAGATGAAGGTAGAAAAGTTTGGGCATTTTTAGGTGATGGAGAAATGGATGAACCAGAATCTTTAGGTGCTATTGGTTTAGCAGCAAGAGAAAATTTAGATAATTTAATATTTGTAGTAAATTGTAATCTTCAAAGATTGGATGGTCCAGTTCGAGGTAATGGAAAAATTATACAAGAATTAGAGGGAATTTTTAGAGGAGCAGGATGGAATGTGATTAAGGTGATTTGGGGCTCATATTGGGATCCGCTATTAGCAAATGATAAAACAGGTCATTTAGTAAAAACAATGAATGAAACTGTTGATGGAGAGTACCAAGCAATGAAAGCTAGAGATGGCGCTTATGTGAGAGAAAAATTTTTTGGCAAATATCTAGAAACAAAAGAGTTGGTATCAAGTCTTTCTGATAAAGATATTTGGAGATTAAATAGAGGAGGACATGATCCTCATAAAGTTTTTGCTGCCTATGATAAAGCATCAAAAAATATTGGAAGTCCCACAGTGGTAATTGCAAAGACTATAAAAGGTTATGGAATGGGAAAAAGTGGAGAGAGTGTAAACACTACGCATCAAACAAAAAAACTAGATATAGATGATTTAATGTATTACAGAGACAGGTTCGATGTACCACTTACAGATCAACAAGTAAAAAACATAGAATATTACAAACCAGATCAAAATTCTCCTGAAATTAAGTATCTTAAAGAAAGAAGACTTCAATTAGGTGGTTTCATTCCAGAGAGAACTACCTACGCAAAACCAATTAAGGCTCCACCAAAAGACATTTTTGATAACATGAAAGAATCAACAGGAAAAAAAGAAATGTCAACTACTATGGCTTTGGTTCGAATGCTTACAAATCTTTTGAGAGATAAAAATGTTGCTCCAAGATTGGTGCCGATAATTCCGGATGAAGCTAGAACATTTGGTATGGAGGGTTTTTTCCAAAAGATTGGTATTTATGCTCATGAAGGACAAAAATACGAACCTGAAGACTCTGCACAATTAAGTTCTTACAGAGAGGAAAAAAGTGGACAAGTTTTAGAGGAAGGAATTAATGAAGCTGGTGCAATGTCTTCTTGGATTGCGGCAGGAACCTCCTATACAAATCATGATATTGAAATGATACCTATTTATCTTTTTTACTCGATGTTTGGATTTCAAAGAGTTGGGGACCTTGCATGGGCAGGTGCAGATAGTCAGTCTAGAGGATTTTTAATTGGAGCTACAGCTGGAAGAACAACTTTAGCTGGTGAAGGGCTCCAGCATCAAGATGGTCACAGTCATCTTATAGCTTCAACTATTCCTAACTGTGTATCATATGATCCTACATTTCATTATGAATTAGCAGTTATTTTTAGAGATGGATTAAAAAGGATGCATGAAAAGAAAGAAAATATTTTCTATTACATTACAACTATGAATGAAAATTATCCTCATCCAGCTATGCCCAAAGATAAATCTTGTGAAGAAGGAATTATAAAAGGAATGTATAAAATTAAAGAATTTAATAGATATAAAAAAACTAAAATCCAATTTTTGGGATCTGGCACAATTTTAAGAGAAATGATTGCAGGCGCTGAAATATTACAAAAAGAATATCAAATAGATAGTGAGATTTGGAGCGTAACAAGTTTTAATGAGTTAAGAAAAGATGGTCTAGAGGTAGAAAGATATAATCTTTTAAATCCAGACAAGGAACCAAAAAAGTCTTACGTTGAAAAATGTTTAGGTACAACTGAAGGACCTATTTTAGCCGCTTCAGATTATATGAGAATGAATTCAGATCAAATTAGGCCCTATGTTAATAAAAGTTTTTATTCATTAGGGACAGATGGTTTTGGACGAAGTGATACCAGAAAAAATTTAAGAAATTTTTTTGAAGTTGATAAGGAGCATGTTGTTGCTTATGGATTAAGTGTATTAGCTAAAGAACAGCTCATAGCATCTAAGTACGCTAAAGAAGCAATCAAAAAATACAAAATAGATATTAATAAACCAATGCCAACAAAATTATAATGTCAGAAATTAAAATAAAAGTACCCAATATTGGAGATTTCAAAGATGTAGAGGTGATTGAGGTTTTAGTTTCAGAGGGGCAAACTCTAAAAAAAAATGATCCTTTAATAACAATAGAGAGTGACAAATCTAGTGTAGAAATTCCTTCAAATTTTGATGGTAAAATTAAAACTTTAAAAACAAAGGTGGGTGATAAAGTTTCAGAAGGTGACTTAATCTTAATTCTAGAAAATATTAATGAACCGCAAAAGAAAGCTGAAAAAAAATCAGCAATTGAAAAAGGTATTAAAAAAACTCAAGATATAAAACCAGAACCAAAAAAAATATTAACTGATCAAAATAAAGTTTTCAATATATCATCTGCAAGTCCAAAGATTCGAAAATTTGCAAGAGAACTCGGGGTAGATATTAATCAAGTTACAGGCAGTGAACGCAAAGGTAGAGTTATTGAGAGAGATGTAAAATTATTTGTAGCTTCAAAATCTAAAGACTTGGTTAATAATGAGAATAAAAGTAATGAAAAGATAAAACAAGAATATTCTCACTCAGAATTTGGAGAAGTAGAAATAAAAGATATACCAAGAGTTAAAAAATTATCATCAAAATACTTGATGAATTCTTGGACAAATATTCCTCACGTAACCAATCATGATGAAGCAGATATCACAGAGCTAGAGGAATTTAGAACATCGCTAACCGATATATACACTGGGGAGAAAAAAAAAATTACACCTTTAGCTTTTATTGTCAAAGCCTTGACAGCTTCACTGAAAAAATTTCCCAATTTTAATAGCTCTATCGATGATATTGATGGTGGAAAAATGACTGTCAAAAAATATTATCATATTGGTATTGCTGTGGATACTCCGCATGGTTTAATGGTTCCTAAACTAAGAAATGCAGAGAACAAAAATATTGATCTTATAAGTTCTGAACTTAAAAAACTTAGTGATCAATGTAGAAATCTTAAAATTAATAAGAAAGAATTATTTGGTGGATCTATGACAATAACAAGTTTAGGTGGTATTGGAGGATCGTTTTTCACACCTATTATAAATTTTCCTGAAGTTGCGATATTAGGAATTGGAAGATCTGAAAAAAAACAAATTTTTTTAGATGGAAAATTTGTTACAAGAACTATGTTACCTTTATCATTGTCTTACGATCATAGAATTATTGATGGAGCAGAAGCCGCTCGTTTTAACAACGAATTAAAAGAAAATTTAGGCAAAAACTTTGCTTACAAATTAGCAGTCTAAAACAGATTATGTCAAAAACAGTCTCATTATTTAGTGCATTATTATGCACATTTATTTGGGGAACTACTTTTATTGCCCAGGATACAGGTATGGACAATATAGGTCCTTTCACTTTCAATGCTGTAAGATTTTTTGTCGGATTTTTAGCAATTTTTCCTCTTGTTTTTTTATTTGAGTTAAAAAAATTTAAGTCAGAGTTTAAATTAGACTTTAAAACATTTGTTATACTCTCTTTTTTAATTGGATTATCACTTTTTTTAGGTTCAGCATTACAACAAGTTGCGCTTCTGTATACAGATGTAGCTAACGCAGCATTTTTTACTATTTTTTATGTCCCTATGGTACCAATAATAATTTTTCTATTTAGAAAAAAATCAATTCATTGGAGTGTGTGGCCCTCTGTAGCTCTTTGTTTAATTGGTGGTTATCTACTTACGAATTTTCATGATGCAACAGTAAGACTTGGTGATACACTTGTTGTATTAGGAGCTTTGTTTTGGAGCACACACATTATTTTTACTGGAATTATAGTTACAAAATATGATTTACCTTTAACTTTAGGTGCAATTCAAACTTTGTTGGTTGCATTTTTTTCTTTTATAATTGGATTGATTTATGAAGAATTTATAATTGAAAATATATTTAACGAGATAGACTCAATTTTATATGCAGGAATTTTATCAGGAGGCTTTGCTTTTGTTTTACAAATTTACGCCCAAAAAAATATTACTCCAGCACCTGCAGCAATAATTTTCTCTTTAGAAGGTGTTTTTGCAACTATAGCAGCTTGGTTTTTATTGAATCAAATTTTAGGTATCAATAATCTATTAGGTTGTTTTTTTATATTAAGTGGGGTCTTGCTTTCTCAATTATTGCCTTTAATGAAAAAAAGTATTTAAAAATATATTATCGACAATAAGACTAAAGCAATTATTGTTCTATAAATTACAAAAATATTTAAAGAAAACTTATTTAGATATTTAAGAAAAAATTTGACAGTAATATAAGAAAATAAAAAAGATAAAATTATTGCAATAATAACTAATATATTTATTTCTATTGATTCACTTGATATATCTTTTAATCCAAGAAAGCTTGCTCCCGCTAAAGCAGGAATTGATAGTAAAAATGAAATTTTCCCCGAATCAACTCTATTAAAATTTAAAAATCTTGCAGCTGTCATAGTTATACCCGCTCTACTAACACCAGGTATCAATGCAAGTATTTGAAATAATCCAATAAATATAATTGACTTAATATTCAAATTTGTAGAAATATTTTGATCAATTTTTCTCTGATCAGCAAAGTATAAAATGAGTCCAAAAAACAATGTTGTCCATGCTATAACTTTAATATTTCTTAAAAGATGTATTAATTCTGTTGAATGTAATATGTATCCAAAAATAATAAGTGGTACTGAACCTATTATAATTAATTTAAATAATTTGTGATTATGTTTAAGGTCAAATAAATCTTTTCTAAAAAAAAATATTATTGCCAACAAAGAACCTAAATGCAAACTTATATCTATTAATAAGGAGCTTGCTTTAAGATCATATAGGTTAGAAACTATAATCAAATGAGCTGATGAACTTATGGGAAGAAATTCAGATATTCCTTGTATTGCTGATAGAATGATGATTTCTATAAAATCTTGAAGCATTTTAGTGTCGTAGCTTAAAAAATACTTATTTTAAACAATTCGATTTAGTCATAAGAGCTATGCATATATTAAATTAGTAAGATTTTATCTTGAATTTTACCTAAAATAGGTCATATTTATTGACCCAATTAATTCTTTTACATTGTAAAACAATGTATAATTTGCCTAAAATTTATAGAAAATTATGACTGATAAAATGTTGAAATTCGTTAAAATAGGTCAGCAAACTCCACCTAAGAGAAATGTTGATAATAGAAAAGAAGATTTTAATGAAATTTATGATGAATTTATTACTCAAAAAGCCCAGGAACAATCAAGCAGATGTTCTCAATGTGGGGTTCCTTTTTGTCAGGTTCATTGTCCTCTTAGTAATAATATACCGGATTGGCTTAAGTTAACAGCTGAAGGAAGATTAAAAGAAGCTTACGAATTATCACAAAGTACTAACAATATGCCTGAGGTTTGTGGAAGAATATGTCCACAAGACAGATTATGTGAGGGAAATTGTGTAATAGAACAATCAGGTCATGGAACAATTACAATCGGTTCAGTAGAAAAATATATTACTGATACCGCTTGGGAGCAGGGATGGGTTAAACCAATATCAATAAAAAATGAAAAGAGTCAAAGTATAGGAATAATAGGTGCAGGGCCCGCAGGTTTAGCAGCCGCAGAAGAGCTTAGAAAAAATGGTTACAAAATTACAGTATATGATCGGTATGATAGAGCAGGTGGATTATTAATTTATGGTATTCCAAACTTTAAATTAGAAAAACATGTTGTTGAGAGAAGAGTTAAACTTTTAAAGGAAAGTGGTATTGAGTTTGTTTTAAATTTTGAGGTAGGTAAAGATGCAACTTTAGAACAGCTTAGAAAAAAACATGATGCAATCTTAATTGCCACTGGGGTTTATAAACCTAGAGAAATTGAGCTTCCAGGAAATGATTTAGATAATATTTTTCCCGCAATGGAATTTTTAACTGCTTCAAATAAAAAAGGATTAGGAGATAAAGTTGATTTATTCGACAAAGGAACACTAAACGCAGAAGGTAAAAATGTGGTTGTCATTGGTGGAGGAGATACAGCGATGGATTGTGTTAGAACATCTGTAAGGCAAAAGGCAAAATCAGTTAAATGTCTTTACAGAAGAGATAAAGAAAATATGCCTGGCTCAGCAAGAGAAGTTTCAAATGCTGAAGAAGAAGGAGTGGAATTTGTTTGGTTATCTAGTCCAAAAGAATTTAAGGGTAAAAATAAAATTGAACATTTAATTGTTGATCAAATTAAATTAGGAGAACCAGACGAGACAGGGAGAAGAAGACCAGAAATTAAGGAGGGTTCTGAATTTGAGATAAAGGCAGATATAGTTATTAAAGCACTTGGATTTGACCCTGAAAACTTGCCCTTATTATTTGATGCACAAGAATTACAGGTTACTAAATGGGGAACACTAAAAACAGATTTTGATACTATGGAAACAAATTTGAAGGGTGTATTTGCTGCAGGAGATATAGTTAGAGGAGCTTCTTTAGTAGTGTGGGCTATCAAAGATGGTAGAGATGCTGCCTTATCAATAAAAAAATACCTTGAAAATATTTATTTAAGAAAATCACGAGTTGCATAATGAATAATTACAAAAAAAATCTAGAATTACTCTCTAAAAATCATGTTTACTCAAGTGAAATGGAACATGATGCTTGTGGAGTTGGATTAATTGCATCGACTGAGGGCAAGAAATCAAGAGTGGTAGTTGAGTATGGTATTGAAGCGTTAAAAGCTGTTTGGCATCGTGGCGCAGTAGATGCCGACGGGAAAACAGGAGACGGGGCTGGAATACATGTTGAAATTCCAAAAGATTTTTTTATAGAAAAAATTGAAGTTACCGGACACAGCTATGATAATTCAGAAATCTGTGTGGGAATGATTTTTTTACCAAGAAACGATTATGCATCTCAAGAAAGTTGTAAAACAATAGTAGAAAGTGAATTAACAAAGAATAATTTTAGTATTTATGGATGGAGACAAGTTCCTGTAAATCCACAGGTTTTAGGTGAAAAAGCATTTCAAACTATGCCCGAGATCATACAAGTGTTATTTAAATCAAATGATAATAATTTACTTGAAAAAGATTTAGAGAGAAAAATTTATGAAACGAGAAAAAGGATTGAGAATAAGGCTTTTAATTTATCTTTAAATAATTTTTATATTTGTTCAATTAGTTCTAAGTCTATTATTTATAAAGGAATGTTTTTGGCTGAAGCTATTTCAGATTTCTTTTTAGATTTAAAAGATGAAAGATTTATCTCTAGATATGCTATTTTTCATCAGAGATTTTCAACTAATACTGCACCTAGTTGGAGTTTGGCTCAACCATTTAGAGCTGTTGCACATAATGGTGAAATAAATACATACAAAGGTAATAAAAATTGGATGAAAGTTCATGAGCAAGAAATGAGCAGTCCTCTTTTTGATGATGTAGAAAATTTAAAACCAGTAATACAAAAAGGAGTTTCAGACTCAGCTGCGCTTGATAATGTTTTTGAATTACTAAATAAATCGGGGCAATCTGCGCCTTTAGCTAAATTAATGTTGGTACCAGATGCATGGTCAAAAAAAAATAAGACATTACCAAAAAGTCATCAACAACTATTTAATTTTCTGAATAGTACGATGGAACCATGGGATGGACCTGCAGCGATTGCGGCAACTGATAATGAATGGGTTATTGCAGCAAATGATCGTAATGGTTTAAGACCTCTAAGATATGCAATAACAAAAGATAAATTTCTTTTTGCTGGATCAGAAACAGGAATGATAGAATTAAATGAAAAAAGAATTTTATCTAAAGGAAGGCTTGGTCCAGGAGAAATTATTGGAGTTAGAATTGAAAAAGGAAAAGTTTTTACTAACGATCAAATTAAAGATTATTTAGCAAAAGAATTTAAACATTTTCATTCCCAAATAATTGATTTGGATGAAAAGCTACCAATTTTAAATGAGAAACATAATTTTGATGGTGAAGATTTAAGAAGAAGACAACATACCTTTGGAATTAGTTTAGAAGATTTAGAATTGATTTTACATCCTATGGCTGAGGATGCTAAAGAAGCAACAGGTTCTATGGGAGACGATACTCCTTTAGCTGTTTTATCAGATAAATATAGGCCATTATATCATTTTTTTAGACAAAATTTTAGTCAGGTAACAAATCCTCCGATCGATTCTTTAAGAGAAAATAAAGTTATGAGTTTGAAAACAAGGTTTGGAAATTTGGGAAATATTTTAGATTTTGATACTTTAACAAAAGAAAATATATATGTTTTAAATAATCCAATATTATCAAATTCACAATTTAATAAATTTATAAATTTTTTTGGAAAAAATTCTCTTTCTGTTGATTGCACTTTTTCAAGTGAGGAAAATTTATTTGATGCTATCAAAAGAATTCAAAGAGAATCTGAAATTGCTGTAAGGCAAGGTGTTACCCAAATTATTCTTAGTGATAAAGAGCTTTCATCAAAAAAATTACCGATGCCTATGTTGTTATGTGTTGGAGCGATAAATAATTTTTTGATAGAAAAAAAATTAAGAGGATACGTTTCAATTAATGTCCAATCAGGTGAAGCTTTAGATACCCATTCGTTTGCAACATTAATTGGCGTAGGTGCAACAACAGTAAACCCATATTTAGCTTTTGATAGTTTACATCAAAGATATGAAAAAAAATTATTTGGTCAATACAGTTTTGATGAATGTGTAGAGAGGTATATTAAATCTGTAAATGCAGGTCTTTTAAAGATAATGTCAAAAATGGGTATATCTGTTTTAAGCTCTTATAGAGGAGGATGTAATTTTGAGACAGTTGGATTGAGCAGAACTATTGTAGATGATTATTTCCCAGGCGTTACGTCTAAAATTTCAGGGATTGGATTAACAGGTATAGAAAAAAAAATAAGACAAATTCATAAAGAAGCTTTTGAGAGTATAGACAATGTTTTACCAATAGGAGGCATATATAGATATAGAAAAAATGGTGAAACTCATCAATATCAAGGCAGACTTATTCATCTTTTACAGAGCGCAGTAGGTTCGAATTCTTATTCAGCATATAAAAAATATGCTGATGGAATTTACAATTTACCACCAATTAACTTGAGAGACTTAATTAACTTTAGAAAAAAAAAACTAGGTCCACCAATTAATATTTCTGAAGTTGAGTCAGTAGAAAAAATATTAAAGCGATTTGGTAGCGGAAGTATGTCCCATGGAGCATTGTCAAAAGAAGCTCATGAAACATTAGCTATTGGAATGAATAGAATTAAAGGTGCATCCTGTAGTGGTGAGGGTGGAGAAGATGCAAAAAGATTTAAGGTTATGGATAGTGGCGATAGTGCAAATTCAAGAGTAAAACAAATAGCATCCGCAAGATTTGGTGTAACAATAAACTATTTAAATAACTGTAATGAAATTGAAATTAAAATTGCTCAAGGTGCTAAACCAGGTGAAGGTGGTCAATTACCAGGTTTTAAAGTAACAGATGAGATTGCAAAGTTAAGACATTCGACACCAGGAGTAACATTGATTTCTCCACCACCTCATCATGATATATATTCAATAGAAGACTTGGCACAGTTGATTTATGACTTAAAACAAATCAACCCTAAAGCAAGAATTGGAGTAAAATTAGTTGCCTCCTCAGGAGTTGGAACTATTGCAGCTGGAGTCGCAAAAGCAAAAGCTGATATAATTTTAATTTCAGGTCATAATGGAGGCACTGGTGCTACTCCACAGACTAGTGTTAAATATGTAGGTATTCCATGGGAAATGGGACTCACAGAAGCAAATCAAGTTCTTACATTGAATGATTTAAGGCACAAAGTAACTTTAAGAACTGACGGTGGAATAAAAACTGGAAGAGATGTTGTCATGGCTGCAATGATGGGAGCAGAAGAATATGGTATAGCAACTACAGCCTTGGTAGCTATGGGCTGTATTATGGTAAGACAATGTCATTCTAACACCTGTCCCGTAGGTGTTTGTACACAAGATGAAAAATTGAGAGAAAAGTTTACTGGTACGCCAGATAAAGTAGTCAATTTATTTACTTTTATTGCTACAGAGGTAAGAGAAATTTTAGCTGAGCTTGGTTTTAAAACACTAAATGAGATAATTGGTAGAACTGATTTATTGATGCAAGTAAGTAAAGCTTCACCAAATTTAGATGATCTAGATTTAAATCCACTATTTGTGCAAGCTGATTCAGGAAATAATAAAAGATATTGTGAAACATCTGAAATTAATCAAGTTCCAGATACATTAGATCAAGAAATTTGGCCTGAAATAGAAAAATGTTTAGATAACTCAGAAAAAATCGATAAAGAATTTCTAATTAAGAATACAAATAGAGCTGTGGGGACTAGAATATCACACCACCTATATAAAAAATATGGATATGAAAAATTAAATGAAAATTATTTAAATTTGAATTTCAGTGGATCAGCTGGTCAATCTTTTGGTGCTTTTATCATAAAAGGATTAAAATTAAATTTAAAAGGTGATGCAAACGATTATGTAGGAAAGGGATTATCAGGAGGAACTATTTCAATTAGACTTTCTGATGAAAGTAATTTGGTCTCAAACGAAAATACAATTTTAGGAAATACTGTGCTTTACGGTGCTACATCAGGTAAACTTTTTGCTGCTGGTCTAGCTGGTGACAGATTTGCTGTAAGAAATTCAGGTGCCATAACAGTTGTGGAGGGGTGTGACTCTAATGGTTGTGAATATATGACAGGTGGTGTTGCGGTTATACTTGGAAATGTAGGAGATAATTTTGCAGCTGGCATGACTGGTGGTATGGCTTTTATTTATGATAGGGAAAAAGAGTTTGAAAAAAAAGTAAACCCAGATTCGGTGATATGGCAAAATGTTGAGACAGAATATTGGTCGTCATTTCTAAAAAAGCTAATTTTAGAGCATTTTAATGAAACTGGATCTAGTTTATCAAAAAAAATACTAGATAATTTTGATGATGAACTAATTAATTTTGTACAGGTTTGTCCAAAAGAAATGATAGATAAACTTAAAAAACCTCTTTCATCAAAACAAAAAATTAAAAAAGTTAGCTAATAATTAACTTTAATTCTTTTTTTAAAATTTTAAGATTTTTGGTAGAAGATAAACTATGATCACCATTTTTAATAATTACTAATTTTTTTTTACATTTTTTGAAAATTTTTAAAACTTTTCTTGAATAAATTACAGGAACTGAATTATCTTTATCGCCATGAACCATTGTAACAATGATATTTGTAAAAATTTTTTTTTTTAACACTTTATTTTTTCTACCATCTTTTATTAATTGATAAGTTATTGGATATAAATAGTCACCATGATTTAAATTTATAATTCCGTTTTTCTTAATTTCATATTTCATCTTTTTTGAAAATTTTTTCCACATTAAACCCTCAAGAAACTCTGGTGCTGAACCTATCCCTAAAAAACCTATGATTTGTTTTTGAAAAAAACTGAATTGATTTAATGATATCCATGCTCCCATACTTGATCCAATAAGAATAATATTATTTTTTTTGACAATTTTTCTAATCATTAGAATTGTATCTTTTGTCCATTTCGAGATGTTACCATCTATAAACTTTCCAGATGATTTTCCATGGCCCGAATACTCAAGAGCAAGATAGCCAAGCTTATTCTTTTTAGCAAAATCTAAAAAGGCTTTAGGTTTTTTTCCCTCCAAATCAGACATAAAACCGTGTAGGAAAACTATGTAAGGTTTGTCTTTTTGATAGTGTTTTAAATATCTTATTTTTCTAGTTTTGGTGATTTTTAGATATTTGAAATTTGTCATAAAAGTTTATTAGTTCTGTCTATTATTATATAAACATATTTAATGTCGTCTAATATAAAAGTTTTACAAGTAATACCAAAATTAGGTTTTGGAGGTGCAGAGACTGGTTGTTATGATATTGCACATTATTTACCAGAAAATAGTTGTAAATCTTTTATTGTTACAAGTGGAGGAGAGTTAACAAAATTTATTGATAAAAAAAAAGTAAAATTAATCAGGTTACCAGTTCATAGTAAAAATCCATTATTAATATTACTTAATGCATTTATTTTAATTGGTATAATTTTATTTTTTAATATTTCAATAGTTCACGCAAGAAGTAGAGCTCCTGCATGGTCATGTTTGCTTGCAACGAAGCTGACAAATAGAAAGTTTGTAACTACATTCCATGGAACTTATAATTTCAGTGGAAAGTTAAAGAAATTTTATAATTCTGTCATGGTCAGATCTGACCTAATTATTGCTGGTTCAAATTTTATATTTTCTCACATAAAAGAAAATTATTCAGAATTTTTAAATTCAGAAAAAAAATTTCTTGTAATTTTTAGAGGAATAAACGTAGATTATTTTGATCCATCAACAAAATTAGAAGAAGATGAGATAAAACTTCTTCAAAAGTGGGGAATAAATAAAGAAAAAAAAATTATTTTATTGCCTGGCAGACTTACTTCTTGGAAAGGACAAGAATTATTTATTGAAGCAATTAATTTAGTTAAAATTGAGTTGGGATATGAAGCTTTTCATGCAGTTATATTGGGTAGTGAACAAGGAAGAGATTTATATAAAAAAAAGTTAATTCGTTTAACAGAACAATATCGTTTAACAAATCAAATTAAATTTATTGATCAATGCAGAGATATGGCTCTAGCTTACAAGGTGTCAAATATTGTGGTTTCATCATCAATAGAGCCTGAAGCTTTTGGAAGAGTTGCAGTTGAGGCACAATCGATGGAAAAACTTATTATTGCTAGTAATATTGGAGGCTCAAATGAAACAATTGTTGATGAAAAAACTGGACTTTTATTTGAGTCTGGAAATGTGCATTCGCTAAGCCAAAAGATTATAAGAGCTATTACAATGGATGAAAGATCTATTAATTTATTAGGTGTAGAGGGAAGAAAAAACGTAAAAAAAAAATTTAATGTTGAAAAAATGTGTTTTTCTACTTATTCAGAGTATAAAAGATTACTTAATTAAATGCCAATAATTACTTTACCAGACGGAAACAATTTAGATTTTCCTAAAAAAATTACCGGAAAAGAAATAGCTGAAAAAATTAGTAAATCATTAGCTAAAGACGCAATGGTTATAAGTGTAAATGGGGAACTTAAAGACTTAGATTATTTGATAGAGGACAATTGTTCTGTAAAAATTTTTACTTCAAAAAATAAAGAAGGTCTTGAAACAATAAGACATGACACAGCTCATATTTTAGCAATGGCAGTTCAAGAATTATTTCCAGGAACTCAAGTTACAATTGGACCTGTTATAGAGAATGGTTTTTATTATGATTTTGCAAGAAAAGAACCTTTTACCGAGGAAGATTTAAAAAAGATTGAAGATAAAATGAAACAGATTGTGGATCGTGATGAAAAAACAAAAAGAGAAGTTTGGGAAAGAGATAAAGCTATTAAACATTTTAGGAAGAAAGGCGAACTTTATAAAGCAGAACTAATCGAGAGTATTCCTAAGGGTGAAGAAGTATCAATCTATTTTCATGGTGAATGGCATGATTTATGTAGAGGACCACATTTATCTTCAACAGGAAAAATTGGAAAATTTTTTAAACTTACAAAAGTCTCAGGCGCATATTGGAGAGGTGACTCGAATAATGAAATGCTGCAGAGAATATACGGTACTAGTTGGGCAAATCAGAAAGATTTAGATACTTATCTTAAAAGAATTGAAGAGGCAGAAAAAAGGGATCATAGAAAATTAGGTAGAGAAATGGATTTATTTCACTTTAGAGAAGAAAGTCCAGGATCAGTTTTTTGGCATGAAAAAGGTTGGGCACTATTTCAAAAACTCATAAATTACATGAGAGCTAGACAGGATGCAGCTGGATATAAAGAGGTTAATACTCCTGAAGTCCTAGATAGATTGTTGTGGGAGAAATCAGGACATTGGGAAAAGTATGGAGAAAATATGTACACTTCAGAAACCCCAGATGAAAAAGTATTTGCTATTAAGCCGATGAATTGCCCAGGTCATATACAAGTATTTAATCAAGGATTAAAAAGTTATAGAGATCTTCCATTAAGAATAACTGAGTTTGGAAAAGTTCACCGCTATGAACCGTCTGGAGCATTACACGGTCTTTTGAGGGTCAGAGCTTTTACACAAGATGATGCGCATATTTTTTGTTCAGAGGACCAAATAACTAGCGAATGCTTAAATGTAACTAATTTAATCTTAGATATTTATAAGGATTTAGGTTTTGAAAATGTAATTTTAAAATATGCAGATAGGCCAGAAATAAGAGTTGGTGATGATGCAGTTTGGGATAAGGCTGAGGCTTCATTATTGGAAGCTGTTAAAGCTTCTCAACTTGAATACAGTATTAATAAAGGTGAAGGTGCTTTTTACGGTCCTAAAATAGAATTTGTTCTTAGGGATGCAATTGGTAGAGATTGGCAATGTGGAACTTTACAAGTTGACCTTAACTTACCAGGTAGATTAGAGGCTTCATATGTTGATAAGGATGGTTCAAAAAAGGTTCCAGTCATGTTACATAGAGCATTATTTGGTTCACTTGAGAGATTTATTGGTATTCTAATTGAGCACTATGCTGGAAAATTTCCTTTTTGGATTTCACCCCTGCAAACAGTTGTTATTCCAATTTCAGAGGATTTTGAAGATTATGCAATAAAAGTTTCTAATAAAATTAAAAGTGCAGGTATTACTTCAATAGTAGATTTAAAAAATCATAATTTAAATTACAAAATAAGAGATCATTCATTAACAAAAGTACCTCTTTTGTTAATTTGTGGTAAAAAAGAAGTTGACAGTAACTCAGTAACCATTAGAAGATTAGATACTAATAAACAAGAAAATATGGAATTGAACTTATTTCTAAAAAAATTCTCTGCTTTAAATAAAGCACCTTCAAAAAACTAAGTGGCTGATTTTAAGCAAAATTATTTCCAAAGAAGAACAAAAGATCGTGGTCCTAGATCAAATAATAGAATTTCATCACCAGATGTGCAAGTGATAGCAAGTGATGGAGAAAATTTAGGAACTCTAAATACTAATGAAGCAATATCTATTGCAAAAAATCAAGGTCTAGACTTAATAGAAATTGCCCCAAATGCTAATCCCCCAGTGTGCAAAATAATGGATTTGGGAAAATATAAATATGATGTACAAAAAAAAGCAAATCTTGCTAAAAAGAAACAAAAAATTATTGCTCTTAAAGAAATAAAAATGAGACCAGTAACAGAAACACATGATTATGAATTTAAAGTTAAAAATGCGAAAAAATTTATCGCTAAAGGTGATAAAGTTAAATTCACTATAAGATTTAAGGGAAGAGAACTTCAACATTCTCATTTAGGTAACGAGCTTATGGCCAAAATTAAAGAAGATATGAAAGATATTGGCAAGGTAGAATCACATCCAAAATTTGATGGAAAACAAATGATTATGGTGATTCAACCTTTATAGGCTTTAATATAGGTTGTAAATTTTCAACAATCTTTGTATAACCTCGCTCAATTATGCCAAAATTGAAAACTAAAAGTTCAGCAAAAAAACGTTTTAAGATATCAGCTAGGGGAAAAGTCATGATGGCCCAAGCCGGAAAAAGACACGGTATGATTAAAAGAACAAATTCTCAAATTAGAAAATTAAGAGGCACTACTGCGATGTCAAAACAAGATGGAAAAATTGTTAAATCGTACATGCCCTACAGTTTAAGAGGTTAAAATGGCAAGAGTAAAAAGAGGTGTCACAAGTAAAGCTAAACACAAAAAAGTTTTAAAAGCTGTCAAAGGCCAATGGGGTAGAAGAAAAAATACTATTCGAGTTGCGAAGCAAGCTTTGGAAAAAGCTATGCAATATGCTTACAGAGATCGTAGAAATAAAAAAAGAGATTTTAAATCTCTTTGGATACAAAGAATTAATGCGGGTGTGAGAGCTGAAGGAATGACATATTCTAGGTTTATTTATGGTTTAAATAAGTGTGGAATTAGAATTGATAGAAAAATTCTAGCTGAGATAGCGTACGATAGTCCAGAAGCCTTTAAAACTATAGTCCAAAAAGCACAATCTGCTTTAAATTAATCTTCACTATTGTTTTATTTTTCTGAAGAAATAATCTGTAAAGATGTCTGATCTAAAAAAAATAAGAGATGAATTTATATCAAAACTAGAAAGTAAATTAAATCTCCCAGAGATAAATCAAATAAAATCAGATCTATTTGGTAAAAATGGATTAATTTCATCTCAATTCAAAAAAATTGGAACAATAGTTGAGTCCGAAAGAAAAAAATTTGCATCTGATTTAAATGTTATTAAGGATGAGCTTCAAGATTTAATCAATTCAAAAATAAATGAAGTTGAAAATGCAGAAATAAATAAAAAACTAGAGAAAGAAAAAATTGACATAACTCTACCAGAAAGACCTTTTGTAAGAGGAAAGATTCATCCAGTTTCACAAACAATTGATGAAATATCTTCCATTTTTTCTGAGATAGGTTTTAGCGTAGAAGAAGGTCCTGATGTTGAAAACGAATATAATAATTTTACTGCACTAAATACTCCTGATAATCATCCAGCAAGAGATCTGCATGATACTTTTTATTTGGACGAAAAAAAACAAAAACTATTACGTACTCATACTTCTCCAGTTCAAATTAGAACTATGCAGAAGGATAAACCACCTTTTAAGATAATTGCACCAGGAAGAACTTATAGATCTGATAGTGATCAAACTCATGCTCCTATGTTTCATCAAGTTGAAGGTCTTCATATTGATAAAAATATAAATATGGGTCATTTAAAAGGATGTTTAGATTATTTTATCAAAGAGTTTTTTGAAGTGAATAAAATTAAAATGAGATTTAGACCTAGCCATTTTCCCTTTACAGAACCGTCAGCCGAAGTTGATATAGGATATGAAATAAAAGATGAAAAAATAATAATAGGAGAAGGTAATCAATGGCTTGAAATTTTAGGATGTGGAATGGTTCATCCCAATGTTTTAAAAAATGTCAAAGTCGATCCAACAAAATTTCAAGGATACGCATTTGGTATAGGTATTGATAGACTTGCAATGTTAAAGTATGGGATTAATGACCTTAGAGCTTTTTTTGATTGCGATTATAGATGGCTAAATCATTTTGGATTTGATCCTTTAGATGTACCTACAAACTATAGAGGTCTCAGTAGATGAAAATCACATTTGATTGGCTTCAAGATCATTTAAAGACTAATTTTAAAGAAAAACATCTTTTAGAACAACTTACTAATGTAGGATTAGAAGTTGAAAGTGTAGAAAGTCTCTCTGCTGAGAATCAATTATTTAAAGTAGCAAAAATCATTAAAACTGAAAAACACCCAAATGCAGATCGACTTAAAGTTTGTGATGTAAATATTGGAGAGAAAGAGTTAAAAAAAGTTGTGTGTGGGGCTGCTAATGCAAAAGAGGGACTAATTACTATATACGCGCCTCCAGGTGCAACCATTCCTAAAACTAAAACAAAATTAGTGATAGCTAAAATAAGAGGGGTCACCTCTTATGGAATGCTCTGTTCAGAGTCAGAATTAAATTTATCTAATGAAAGCGAGGGGATAACTGAATTATCAACTAAATATGAAAAAAGCATTGGTAAGAGTTTTTTTTCAAAATCAAAATCTAATCTTATTGATTTATCAATAACACCTAACAGACCAGACTGTCTTGGTGTTAGAGGAATAGCTAGAGATCTTGCTGCTTCAGGTTTCGGAAAATTGTTAGAATTAAAAGAAAAAAAAATTAAATCAAAAACAAAACAAAATTTAAAAATTAAAATTAATAAAGAAAAAGATCAAGGATGTACTGCTTTTGGAAGCTGTTTAATTACAAATGTAAAAAATACAGAAAGCCCCCAATGGCTTAAAGATAAATTAATTTCAGTTGGTCAAAAACCAATCTCAGCGATAGTTGATATTACAAATTATGTTATGCTTGATATAAATCGCCCATTACATGCATATGATGCTGATAAGATTGAAAAAGGTATAATTGTTCGAAATTCAAATTCTGGAGAAGAATTTACTGCACTAGATAATAAAAATTATAAATTAGAAAAAGGCATGTGTGTGATAAGTGATAAAAAAGGAGTTTTAGGATTAGGTGGAATTATTGGAGGAACTAGATCAGGAACAGAATTAGATACTAAAAATATATTGTTAGAGTCGGCTTATTTTGAACCAAGATCAATAAGAAATACAGCAAAAAAATTAAATCTTGATACTGATGCAAAGTTTAGATTTGAAAGAGGTATTGACCCATTATCTATTGAAGCTGGTTTAAATAAAGCGGCATTATTGATTAAAGAAATTTGTGGTGGGGATATTAGCAAAATAGATATCCAAAAAATTGAAACTTATAAAAGTAAAATTGTTAAATTTGATACTAATTTATTTGAAAAAATATCTGGTTTTAAAATTTCCACCAAAAAAATGATAAAAATTTTAGAAGATCTCGGTTTTAAATGTAAAAAAGAAAAAAAATACTTGAATTTAATTATCCCATCTTGGAGACCTGATATATCGCAAGAAATAGATATTGTTGAGGAATTAGTAAGGATAAGTGGTTTTGATAAGATAAAAATTATTGCCCCAATTAAAGAAAGAACCAAATCTACTTTAAATCAAAAACAAAAATTGTTTCATTTTTTACAAAGAGCTATTGCTTCAAAAGGTTATTTAGAGGTTATAACTTGGTCTTTTACAGACGGAAATTATAATGATCATTTTAAACAAACAAAAAAAGAAATTAAAATCATAAATCCTATAAGTTCTGAATTAGGAGTTTTGAGGAATTCAATATTTTCAAATTTAATTATGTATATTAGTAAAAATTTAGATAGAGGTTTTAAAGATTTATCAATTTTTGAGATAGGTCCTGTTTTTACTGGTTCTAGTCCAGGTGAACAAATAACAGTTGTATGTGGTCTATCAGCAGGTAAAAAATCTAGGCTATCTTGGATCGACAAAGAGAGAAATATAGATGTATTTGATGTTAAAAGAGATGTGGTACAAACTCTTATCGAAGCAGGATATAATTCTGATAAATTTTTAATAGATGACAAAACACCAAATTATTATCATCCAGGAAAATCTGGCAGAATTTTCTTAAACAAAGACAAAGATAAAGTTGCAGCATATTTTGGTGAAATTCATCCTAATATCTTAAAAAAGATAGATATAAAAACAGATAATTTAATAGGGTTTGAAATTTTTCTTGAACACTTAAAGCTTCCAAAAAAAACGTTGAATGATCAGAAGTCAAAATTTACTACATCAGGTTTCCAAAAATCAGAGAGAGACTTTGCATTTGTAGTTAATAAAGATGTAAAAGCACAAGATTTGATAAACGCTATTTCTAGTGTTGATCAAAAATTAATAAGTAATATCAAAGTTTTTGATGTCTATGAAGGTGAAAATATTCCTAATAATCAAAAGTCGATAGCAATTAGTGTGACTATTCAGTCATCAGAAAAAACTTTAAATGATAATGACTTAGAAAAAATTAATAATTCAATTATAGCAACAGTAGAAAATAAAACTGGTGCTAAAATTAGATCCTAGTAATTAAAATGAGCGCTATTGATAATATAAGAAATTTTGCAATTATTGCTCACATTGATCATGGTAAATCCACAATAGCTGATAGAATAATTCATAAGTGTGGAGGGTTAACCGAAAGAGAAATGAAAGCTCAAGTTCTAGATTCAATGGATATTGAGAGAGAAAGAGGCATAACCATTAAAGCTCAGACAGTAAAATTAAATTATAAAGCAAAAAATGGGAATGATTACATTTTAAATATCATTGATACACCAGGTCATGTAGATTTTAGTTATGAGGTAAGTAGATCGTTATATGCTTGTGAAGGATCTATATTGATTGTCGATAGCACTCAAGGTGTAGAGGCTCAAACATTGGCTAACGTTTATCAAGCTTTAGATATAAACCATGAAATAATTCCTGTTTTAAATAAAATTGATCTTCCTGCTTCAGATTTAGACAGAACTAAAAAACAGATAGAAGATGTAATAGGTATTGATACAGAAAATGCAGTTCCATGCTCTGGAAAAACTGGCGAAGGTATAGAGGAAATTTTAGAACAAATTATAAACCAACTTCCTGGACCTTCGGGAGATGTTGATCAAGATTTGAAATGTTTATTAGTTGATAGTTGGTATGATACTTATCTTGGTGTTGTAATATTGGTAAGGATAATAAATGGTAAAATTAAGAAAAATATGAAAATTAAAATGCTTTCATCAAATCAAGATTATTTTGTTGAAAAGGTAGGAGTATTTACTCCAAAAGCAAAAGATATTGATGAGCTAAATTCTGGTGAGATAGGCTTTATTACCACAGGAATAAAAGTTCTTTCTGAAACAAAAGTTGGTGATACAATTTGTGATGCATCTAAATCTCCAGTAGATCCATTACCAGGCTTTAAACCAAGTAAACCAGTAGTCTTTTGTGGACTATTTCCAGTGGATAGTTCAGAGTATCAAAAACTTAAAGATGGTTTAGCAAAACTAAAATTAAATGATGCTAGTTTTTCTTTTGAACCAGAGTCATCTTCTGCTCTTGGCTTGGGTTTTAGATGTGGATTTTTAGGACTTCTTCATTTAGAAATTATTACTGAGCGATTAGAAAGAGAATTTGATGTTAATTTATTGACAACGACTCCTGGGGTTGTTTACAAAATTAATTTAAATAGTGGTGATATAATTGATTTACAAAATCCATCAAGTCTTCCTGATCCAACTTTAATCAAATTTATTGAAGAACCATGGATTAAAGCAACTATTATTACTCCAGATCAATATTTAGGGTCAATTATAAAGCTTTGCCAGGATAAAAGGGGTGTTCAAACAGATTTGAGTTATTCAGGTAACAGGGCTGTTTTAAGTTATGAGCTACCATTAAATGAGGTTGTTTTCGATTTTAATGACAGAATAAAATCTATGACAAGTGGATACGCAAGTTTTGATTATGAGATATTAGAACACAGAGAAGGAGATTTGGTAAAGTTAAGTATATTGGTTAATGGCGAAACAGTAGATGCATTAGCAATAATGATTCATAAGGATTTTGCTCAAAAGACTGGTAGAGAAGTGTGCGAAAAATTAAAAGATTTAATTCCAAGACATAATTTTATGATTCCAATTCAAGCAGCTATTGGTGGAAAGATTATTGCCAGGGAGACTATTAAAGGTTTTAAAAAAGATGTTTTAACAAAAATTCATGGCGGTGGTGCAACAGATAGAAAGCGAAAATTATTAGAAAAACAGAAGAAAGGAAAAATAAAATCCAAGCAGTTTGGAAAAGTTGAGATTCCACAAGAAGCGTTTATTGGAGTATTAAAAATTGATAAATAAAATTAATCTATTTTAATTTTTTATTTTATTATCAATTTCAAATAATAACTTATAAGTTTTATAAAATAATAAAATTTCGTTAACTTTATTTTTCTTATAAAATTTTTCTAAAAGTATTTTAACAGTCTTACGATTTTTCTTTTTATAACCATCATAGATTTCTTTTTTTGTTTTATTAAATATAAATATTTTTTTTGTCCTTTTTTTTAGGAAATTTGAAAAGTTGATAAAAATTTTTAAATTATGAAAAAAAAATTCTATTTTCAAATCTTCTAAAATTTTATTTAAATCTTTTTCTCTTGAAAATTTTAAAATATTAAATTTTTTGGGATATCCAAAATATTTTACGATTAAAGCTAATGGATGAGGCAACCAATCAAAAAAGGGTTTTCTATAGCTATTGATGATCTCATTTTTTCCATAAATCATCTCAATTTTTTTTGATTTTTTATAACTATTCTTTAGAATTTTAAATTTTTCAAAATTTAAGACATCATTGTGATGTATCATAATTTTTTTTTTATAATTTCTAGTTAAACTATATAATTTTTTTAATTCATCTAAATTTTCAACTAAAGGCTTTTCAACAATGATATGTTTTTGGTTTTTAATAGCTAGGTTTAGATATTTAAAATGTGAAGATACAGGTGAAGTAATAATAATTAAATCATATTTATCTGTTTCAAAAAATTTTTTTATTTGTTTCTTTTTGTTAATGACATCTCTCTTTGAAAATATCTTAACAATATTATACTTATTTGTTTTCTTAATTTCTTTTTGAAAAACTCTACTCATTTTTCCTCTTCCAATTAATCCTATATTATATATTTTCATTAAATTAACCTTGGATTAGGAAAAGGAATTAAAAATTTTCCACCTTTTTTTTTAAATTTTTTGTTTTTGTTGATAATTGTTTCAGCATAATTCCAAGCGAAAATTATTAAAATATCAATTTTTGCTTTGTTTAAGTTTGATGGATTCACTATTTTTATTTTAGTACCAGGAATACATAATCCTTGCTTAAGTTTATTGTCATCAAAAATAAATTTTATATTTTTTTCGGGAATCTTAAAATAATTTAAAAAAGTCGTTGTTTTTGCAGCTGCTCCATATCCAGCAATTTTCATATTATTCTTTACACAATTTTGAATAAGAAAATTTAGTTTATGTTTGCAATTAATAATTTTTTTTTCAAATCTTTTATAGGTATTAGCTTTAAACAAATCTAATTGTTTTTTTTCTTTTAAGATTTGTTTTTTTAGACGTATGTAATTTTTAGAATTTTTATTTTTTGATGTATAAACTCTTAATGATCCACCTTGAGCGTCTGGCGTTTTAAAATTAATTACATTTAAATTAAACTTTTTAACAAATTTTGTAATTGGATATAATGCATGATAATCTAAATGTTCATGGTAGATTGTATCAAATGTATTTTTTTTTAATACTGAAGCTCTATAGGAAATTTCAAAAATAAATAATCCATCATTTTTTAATAGATTTTGTACACCACAAAAAAAATCATTTAAATCTTCTACATGTGCACAAACATGATTAGCAGTTATAATATCAAATTTTCCGTAATTTTTTTTTATATTTTCACTAATTTTTTTTGTAAAAAAATCATCTATTTGTGTAATACCTTTTTTTGAAGATAATTTTTTTAAATTTTTTGCAGGATCTATTCCTAATCTAAAAAATTTTTTTTTTTCAAAGAAATTTAAAAAAGTCCCATCATTAGAGGCAATATCTAGAATTTTAGCATTATTATTTTTAATCTTTTTTTTTATTTCATTCGCATAATTCTTAAAATGCAAAAAATTTTTTTGTGAAGTGTTTGATTTATAAAGATAATTACTGAACATTTTTGATGGTTTAATAGAATGTGATAATTGAAGATGGCCACAGTTATTGCAATAGTTTAATTTAAGAGGATATTTTCTTAATTTTTTACTAATTTTAATTTTAGAGTATGAATTAGCTAATGGAGTATGTCCTAAATCAAAAACCTTTATTAAATATTTAGAATTACATAAACGACAAAATTTTATCGAAACACAATCTTTTTTTTGCACTATTTATATTTTGAGATTATTTTTTTTATTTTTGGTTCTTTATCCATATTCAATCTGACCAAATCTCTCTCGTAATCAAACTTATCTCTTTTTCTACTACTATAAGAGAGAAAATGTGTATTTTTTAAAAAATAAGCTAAATGGTCTTGATTATATGTTGTGAAAAATAAATCTCCCTTTTTCATCACTTTATAGTTAAGCTTCGAACCTTTAGATCTATTTCTGTAAAAAAACAAAATTTCACCCTTCAATATGTAGCAAAAGTGCTCATCTTTTTTATGATAGTGATTAGCTCTTATGGACCCTTTTTTAGAAAAAATTTCAATAGATGATGAAAAACCTTTATCTAATATTTTTAGAAGATAACCTCTTTTATCTTCAAAAACTTTTCCAGTCTTATGAACAAACTTAAATCTTTTTTTCATATCTTTTTAAAAATTTTGTAATTTTTTTTATACCATTGAATTATCATAGGAAGATCATTTATCAAATTTCTTTTTGGACTCCATCCTAGTTTTCTAATTTTTTTTGATGAAACTGAGTATCTTTTATCGTTATACAATCTATCTTTAGTAAATTTAATAAATTTTTCAGGATTTTTTTTAAAGATCTTACAAATGTATCTTGCAATATTTATATTTTTCTCAAAAAAATTGCTTCCGATATTATATGTACCTTTATCTTTTTTCTTTACTAAAAGTATTAATGCATTAGCAAAGTCTGTTGCAGAAAGATAAAATCTTATATTTTTTCCATTTCCATGAATTGGAATCGGCTTATTATTAATTAGATTAACAATAGATGTTGATATTAATTTTTCAGGATATTGTCTGATCCCATAAATATTGTTAGCTCTAACAATAATTATTTCTTTTTTATAAGTATATTTGTAGCTGTTAATTAATATTTCTGCAGCGGCTTTTGATGCAGAATATGGATTAGTTGGGTTTACTAATTGATTTTCATAACATGTTCCAACTATTTTTTCACCATAAACTTCGTCAGAGCTTACATGAAGAATTTTTTTAACTTTTTTCTTAATACATTCTAAAAAAAAAGCGTGAGCACCTAGGGTATTTGTTTTTGTAAAATTTAATGGTGAAATAAATGAATTGTCTACGTGACTCTCAGCAGCAATATTAATCGCTAAATCACAATTTTCTAAAAATTTACTGTATTTATTAGTATCTATAATATCAGATTTAATAAATTTAACTCTTTTTGATTTCAAAATCGTAGAAATAAAAGATTTATTTCCTGCATAAGTTAATTTGTCTAAAATTATGACTTTACTTTTTGGGAAATTTTTAAAAAAAGTTTCTGAAACATGTGAGCCTATAAATCCTGCTCCCCCAGTAATAAAAATTTTTTTTAATTTGTTTTTCATTTATTGTAAAATGATATACTAAAGTAATTAAAAGCCTTTAATTTTGCAATTATAAAATGAAGATATTTGATTGTTTCATGTATTTTGATGAAGATTTATTGTTAGATTTAAGACTTAATATTCTTAATAATATTGTAGATAAATTTATAATTGTAGAGTCAAATTTAACACACACTGGTAAAATAAAAAAATTAAAGTTTAATATAAATAAGTTTGAAAAATTTAAACATAAAATAAGTTATTATCCATTAGAAAATATAGAAATTGATAAAAACTTAAAATTAAAAAAAAATTGGTCACATCATCACTTAATAGATCAATCGATTAGAAATTCAATTTCAGAATATATTTATAGTGCTTCAGATGATGACTGGATTATAATTTCAGATATTGATGAATTACCTAATCCAAATGTAATTAAAAATTTTGATAAAAGAAAAAAATATTCATTTTTTGAACAACAATTATTTTATTATAAATTTAATTTAAAATGTGTATCAGAACCTATTTGGTATGGCTCTCGTTTATGTATAAAAAAACATTTAAAATCTCCTCAATGGTTGAGAGATATAAAAGTAAACAATAAGAATAATCTGTTAAAAAAAATTTTTAATAATCAACAAATAATAAAAAATGGTGGTTGGCACTTTAGTTCAGTAAAAAAGCCATCTGAGATTATTACTAAACTTAAGTCATTTGCACACAATGAATTAGTTAAAGAATACATGCTTAATGAAGAATATATAAGAAATAAAATAAATGATTGTAAGGATATTTTTGAAAGAAATGTAAAATTAGAAAAGGTTGAATTGAACAATGATTTACCCAAATATCTAATAAGCAATAAAAATAAATATAGCGAATTTATAATTTAAAAATTATAATAATATTTTGGAGAGGTGGCCGAGTGGTTGAAGGCGCACGCTTGGAAAGCGTGTAAAGAGATAACTCTTTCATGGGTTCGAATCCCATTCTCTCCGCCATGAATAAGCTTTATTTTATGCGGTAAATTAAGTCTCAGTTCAGTTTGAAACAAATTATATAAAGAGCAATTTTTTATAAAAATGGTATAATTAATTTTTCCAAAAAAATAAAATATGAACAGTAAAAACAAATATCAAGCAGACTCAATTAAAGTTCTTAAAGGACTAGAGGCAGTAAGAAAAAGACCAGGAATGTATATTGGTGACACTGATGATGGCACTGGCTTACATCATATGGTTTATGAGGTTGTAGATAATTCTATTGATGAAGCTTTAGCAGGATATTGTAAAAATATTGATGTTAAAATCAATAAAGATGGGACAATAACAGTCAAAGATGATGGAAGAGGAATACCGATTGATATTCATAAAGGAGAAAAAAAATCTGCTGCTGAAGTAATTATGACCCAACTTCACGCTGGAGGTAAGTTTGATCATGACTCTTATAAGGTTTCTGGAGGTTTGCATGGTGTTGGTGTATCAGTTGTCAACGCTTTATCAGAAAAGTTAAAATTAGAAATTAATAGGGATAATCAAAAATATTTTATTGAGTTTATTAATGGAAATGCAAAAGCTCCACTTAAAAAGATTGGTAAATCAAAAGAAACAGGAACACAAATAACCTTTCTGCCTTCAAAAGAAATTTTTTCGTCGATTAAATTTAATCCAAATACAATAATTAAAAGAATGAGAGAACTAGCTTTTTTGAATAAAGGGATAAAAGTTACTTTTACTGATTTAACTAGCAAAAAAGAAAAGACTGATATTTTTAAATTTGATGGTGGTGTTTTGGAGTTTGTAGAATTTTTAGACAATAAAAGAGAAAAATTATTAAACAAAAATGGAAATGATTTATTCAAAAAACCAATTTATGTTGAAGGAAAAAAAGGTCAGATCGAAATAGAGTGTTCATTAAAATGGAATGGTGCTTATACAGAAGATATCTATCCATACACAAATAATATTCATCAAAAGGATGGAGGAACACATCTTTTAGGTTTTAGAAGTGCATTAACAAGAGTTATAAACAAGTATGCTAATGAAAATAATCTTTTAAAAAAAAATAAGCTGACTATATCCGGAGATGATATTAAGGAAGGGCTTACCTGTGTATTGTCAACTAAAATTCCAGATCCTAAATTTTCATCTCAAACGAAAGACAAGTTAGTTTCATCAGAAGTGAGGATGATAGTTGAAAATATAATAAATGAAAAGTTATCTATTTGGTTTGATCAAAATCCATCTATAGCTAAAATAGTTTTAGCAAAAATAATTCAAGCAGCATTAGCTAGAGATGTCGCAAGAAAAGCAAGAGAAAATGTTAGAAGAAAAGGTGCATTGGAGTTAAGTGGCCTACCAGGCAAACTCGCTGATTGTCAAATAGGAAAACAAGAGGGAACGGAGTTATTTATTGTAGAGGGAGACTCAGCCGGAGGTTCAGCAAAACAAGGAAGAAATAGATTAAATCAAGCTGTGTTACCTTTAAGAGGAAAAATATTAAACACTTACG
>CVSD01000017.1 GCA_001179885.1 Candidatus Pelagibacter communis
AAGTATTGCATAAGCCTTCATTGGTTCAGGTGATTTATGAATTAAATCAAAAATAATTTGCTGATTTTTTGAAAGAGTTTGCATTTTATCCATTCTACTGATTCCTCTTTAATTTTTCAATTTAATCGATTGCTTTATATTTAATAATGACAAGATAAATAAGAATAAAGAAGCTGCTATAATTGATGGTCCAGAAGCAGTATTAAATTCTAGTGAAGAAAATAATCCTAAAATCACAGATAACAATCCACCAATGATTGAATAGATTACCATCTTTTGAGGACTTGATGAAATATTTCTAGCCATTGCAGCAGGTATAATCAACATTCCTGTAATTAGTAATAAGCCAACCATCTTTATTGATATTGCAATGATCGCTGCCATTAAGATCGTAAATATAGCCTTTGCTCTATCAGGATTTAACCCTTCTGCTTCAGCTAATTCATAATTAACAGTTGATGCAAATAAAGGTTTCCAAATTAATTTTAAAACTAAGAGGATTAATGCACCTCCAATCCATATTATTAATAGATCATCAACAGTAACGGCTAATATATCTCCAAATAGTAATCCCATAATATCAAATCTAATAAATGATAAAAAACCTATAACTACAAGTCCTACTGCTAACGATGAGTGAGCTAAGAGACCGAGTAAAGCATCACCTGGTAAATTAGTTCTCTTTTGTAGTTGTATTAAAGTTAAAGCTATTAAAGATGAAATTATAAATACTGACAAAGCAATATTAAACTCCATAGAGTAAGCTAGTGTAACACCAAGTAAAGCAGAGTGGGAGAGGGTATCACCAAAATACGAAAGTCTTCTCCATATAACAAAACATCCAAGTGGTCCTGTCACAATTGCAACTCCAATACCAGCTATTAAAGCTCTTATAAAAAAGTCATCTAACATTTAGTTTTTCTTTATTTCACCTTCGCTTGTATGGATATGATCGTGTCTATGTTCATATCTTGATAATATTTGAGAAGCTTGTTCACCAAATAAAGCTTTATATTCATTATTTTTTGCTACATCCATTGGCGACCCTGAACAACAGACATGACCATTTAAACAAACAACGTGGTCTGTAGCGCTCATTACAGTATGTAAGTCGTGAGATATTAATAAGATACCACAATTCAATTCATCAGAAATTTTCTTAATTAGTTCGTATAAAGCAATTTCACCTGTAAAATCTACTCCTTGAACTGGTTCATCAAGAACTAAAAGTTCAGGTTTTTTTGAAATAGCTCTTGCAAGTAACACTCTTTGAAACTCTCCACCAGATAAGTCACCTAAATTTTTATCTTTAAGATGATTAACACCAGTTAAAGATAAAGCTTTATTAATTGTTTCTTCATCAAGATTCTCAGTAAGTACCATGAAATCATAAACTCTAAGTGGCAATGTCCAATCAATTGAAATTTTCTGTGGAACATACCCAATTTTATTTGTGTATTTTTCAACTGAACCATCAATCTTTTTGTAAATACCTAAAGCAATTTTAGCTGTTGTACTTTTTCCTGATCCATTTGGACCAATAAGAGT
>CVSD01000018.1 GCA_001179885.1 Candidatus Pelagibacter communis
AATGTAATTGGAGATGTAGAAGATCAAACCTGTATAATTGTTGATGATATTATTGACTCAGGTGGAACAATAGTAAATGCGGCTAAAGCTCTGAAAGAAAGAGGTGCTAAAGAAGTTTACGTCTATATTACTCATGGAGTGTTAACTGGAGAGGCAGTTAAAAAGATTAAAAATTCTGTGATAAAAAATTTAGTAATTACAGATACCATTGATAATGTTGAAAAAACTAGAAATGTTAAAAATATAGAAGTTTTACCAATTTCTGGACTAATGGGAGAAGCAATAAAAAGAATTTCTAACTCAACATCTGTCTCGGATTTATTTAAATAATTACCTTGATTATTTATCAACATGGGGTAAAAACCTTTGTTTTATGAATTCATTAGATGCAAACATCAGAGACAACAAAACCAAAGGTCAGTTGAACGCTATTAGAGAAAGTGGCGCAGTTCCTGCAATCATTTATGGTGGAAAAGATGAAAATCAAAAGATTTCAATATCAAAAAAATTACTAAAAACATTAATTGAAAATGAAAATTTTCTATCAAGTATAATTACATTAAATGTTAATGGTAAACCTCAAAATGTTTTGCCGAGAGAAGTAAAATATCATATTTTAAATGATGAACCCACTCATGTAGATTTTCTGAGAGTTTTGCCTGGTGTAAAAATTAAAATTGAGGTTCCTGTAAATTTTATTAATCATGAAAAATCCCCTGGG
>CVSD01000019.1 GCA_001179885.1 Candidatus Pelagibacter communis
GACAATAGGAATTGCTGGACACCCAGAGGGGAGTCCTGATATATCCGATTCAAATTTAGAAAAAGCTATGATAGACAAAAAGCCTTATGCTGATTACATCGTAACCCAATGGTTATTAGATCCTCAGCCTATAATAGATTTTATTTCTAAACAAAGCGTACCAGTGCATGTGGGAATTACTGGGCCTCTAAAAATATCAAGCTTGATTAAGTTTGCAAATATTGTGGGTGCAAAAAATTCCTTAAATTTTCTTAAATCTAATTTTAGTAAGGCGTTAGATTTATTAAAACCTAAAGACCCTAATGATCTAATTGGGAAAGTTAAATCGCATACAGATTTCTTCCACATTTATACATTCGGCGGCTTGAAGGAAACTAACAAGTGGTTGAAGGAGAATAGTTATGTCTAAAGAATTTGACTATACTAAACTAAAACATGTTACTTCTGTAGATCAATCAGATCGAGAAGTGCCATACAATTTAAGACAAAGTGGGCCAACAAAAGTTGAAATGTTAATTTCAACAAGGGTAAGAAAATCACCTTATTGGCATTTATCAATGCAGGCAGGTTGTTGGAGAGCAACTGTTTATAACCGTATTTATCACCCAAGAGGATATGTAAAACCAGAAGATGGTGGTGCAATGGTTGAATACGATGCAATTGTAAATCATGTTACGATGTGGAACGTTGCTGTTGAAAGACAAATAAGGGTTAAGGGTCCAGATGCAGAAAAATTTACAGATTATGTAATTACTAGAGATGCAACTAAAATTTCTCCAATGAGAGCAAGATATGTAATTTTATGTAATGCATATGGTGGAGTATTAAATGATCCAATTCTTTTAAGAATTTCAAAAGATGAATTTTGGTTCTCTTTATCAGACTCTGATATAGGTATGTATCTTCAAGGTGTTAACGCTGATGGAAGATTCAATTGTACAATTGAAGAAATTGATGCTTGTCCAGTTCAAATTCAAGGACCTAAATCTAAAGCATTAATGAAAGATTTACTTGGAGATCAAGTTGATTTGGATAACATGCCTTTCTATGGTTTAGCTGAAGTTAAAGTTGGTGGAAGAAGTTGTGTAATTTCTCAATCTGGTTTCTCAGGTGAAGCTGGTTATGAAATTTATTTAAGAAATGCAACTTTGTATGCTGATGATATGTGGAATGCTGTTCTTGAAGCAGGTAAAAAACATAATTTAATGGTTATTGCTCCAGCACACCATAGAAGAATTCAAGCTGGTATTCTTTCATGGGGACAAGATATGGATATGCAACATAATCCATATCAATGTAACTTAGGTTATCAAGTTTCATTATCCGGTAAAGGTGAATGGAATAAAAAAGCTGACTATGTGGGTAAAGCTGCATTGGAAAAAATGGGCAAAGAAATTAAGGATGGCAAGAAACCTTACAAGCTTCAATTAGTTGGATTGGAGTTAGGTGGAAAACCTATTGATGATTATGCACCAGATTTTTGGTTAATATCAAATGAAGGTGGTGGGGATCCTGTTGGATTTGTAACCTCACCATGGTGGCATCCCGAAAAGAAAACTAATATTGCTATGGGATATGTGCCATTTGATGGAACTTTAAACCAAAATGGCTTTCCAAAAGGAAAGGTGGGAACTAAATTTAAAGTTCATCTTCCAGAAAAATACTCAGACACACCAGGATCACCCGTAGATGCTGTAGTTGTGGATATTCCATTTAAAGAGTCTTTCAATGCGAATACGAGAGAAGTTGTAAAAGGTTAATATATTTTAAAGGGGGAGTTTTAACCTCCCCCTTTTTAAAATCCAAGATGACAAAAGGTTTTTTAATTGCAATTTGCATTATAATTACTATTGCTTTAATAATATTTCCATTAATCATTTCCTACAAAGAGGAAAAAAAAAATAAAAAATAATGTTCAACGAATTTTTAGGTATAATAATTAGATCCATTAGACTAGACAGAACACTTTATGGTAATAACAAAAACTTTGGTGAGGCTTCTATTTATTACGCTATTTTGATTATATTACTTGGTTCCATAATAAGTATAATTCCCAATAGTTCTTTCTTAAACTATATGAATTTAAACTTTAATTTAGGTTCAATAAAAGGACCCTCTTTGAAAGCAGTTGTGTTTTCTTCTTTCATTATGTGGGTAATAAAAGCAACTTATTTATACTTTGTTGGAGTAGTTTTGTTCAGAAATAAAAAGACAAATTGTAATTTTAGAAAAATAATTATCTTGGTTGCTTTTGCTCAATCACCTCTTCTTTTAAACTTTTTAGTTTTTAATCAATCATTTTTATTTTTTATAATAATAACTTATATCTGGTATAACGTTTCATTAATAATAGGTTTAAATATTATTTTAAGTTATAACAACTATATAAAAACTACTCTAATATCTTTAGCCCCTCAGATTATATTCTTCATATATATTCTTTCACTATTTCAGGGTAGTAGTGGTTTTGTCAGTTAAATTGGAAAAATAGTTTTAGAAACTCTGCATGATTTACAAATTTTATAACCAGTTAAAATTAAATTTTGAGATACACTTTCATCTTTATTCTTACACTCGTCACAGATATCGTCTAAATCTTGATCTTCTTTTTTTGTTATATCTTCATCTTCAATCATTATCTGTTAAACCTGCACCAGCAGCACCTTGTTTTAAACTATCTGTTTCCTCTACAAATGTCTCCTCTGAAAGTTTATAAAGATTTTTCCAATCTATGTCAGAAAAACCATCTTTATTTTCTAAAAATCTTATTTCAGTATTATTTGCTTTAATTGGAAATTCTTTTTGAAAGTTATTAGAGGAAATGCTTATATTGAAATTTAATAAAAATTTGTTTTCTTCAATCTCAAAAAGTATTTTTTTTCCAATTATTTCTGAACATCTGCTAAGAAAGGGTAAAAATAATATAGGATAAGCTATTCCTTGAAATAAACATTTTTCGAAACTTTCAATTTTTTTAATTTGATCAAGAAAACTTACTCCAAGCGTAATAGGGCAATATAATTTTTGGTCTGATTTATTTATTTGTTTGATCAATTTAATGTTTTGATAACTTTCTTTTTTTTTGCTTTGAAAATAATGATTTAAGTTTTTAATTCCTGGATAACCAAATAACTCCAATAATCTTACTGACTTTCCAACTTCTTCCGATATTCCCCATGAAAAACCTATGGCACGACTTGCTCTTTTAGATGTTGTTTCAATTTCACTTAAAGATTTCATAGTTTACTAGTTATTATTGTAAACCCACTGTTCATCAAAATTTTTTAATTCATTTGGCAATGGAGCTCCTTGAAACATGCATATTCGAAGCCATTTATCAGATCTTGGATCAAATTTTAAAGCACCAAAAAAAGATAATTTCAATCTCAACATATCTATTGGAACAATTTTTTCACTAATAGTATTATCTTGTATTTCTGAGTAGGGAAATTTTTCTATAATAAATGCTCTTCTCACGACATGTCTTAAATGAGAATTTTCAACTAAAAACCTATCCATTGTTAAACTATTTTTTGATACAAGTAATTTTTTATATAATTCTTTAATATCTCTCGCGATCGCAAGGGGTTGTTCTAAATCAGATCCGTCTTCTTCAAATCTATCAGCTAGTCTAGGTTCTTCTTTATTTTTTGAAATAAACCAAAATTTTCTATGATTTTCTTTCTTTTCAAAATTAATAGATAAAATATTAGAATATTTTTTCTCTAAAATTAATCTTAACTCTTCAACTGTTCGCTCTGTTGGAATGTTAAAATATTTTTCCTCATCCGAACTCATTTCTTTTATAAGTGGACTAACAATTTCACCATAAGGTTCCATCATGATTGATACAATGTATTCAATACATTCCTCGCAAGTTTCCTTTTCTAGCCAAAGATAAATTTGATTAAACGGATAGTCTTTTTCAAAATCAAATTCGTTTTCAACAAAATTTATAAACTTTTTTAAGTCTTTTAATAAATCTTTGATCTTTTTTAATTGATATTCGCTTTCAGTATTCCAGCTAGTAATATTCTTAATTGATTTTCTGACACAATCTTTAAATAGATTACCATCTTTAGTTTCAACTTTTTTTATTTCTCTAATTTTCTTTAATGCTATCTCTCTACATAATATCCAATTATTTAATAGTGTGGGATGGTTAACAATGAATGGTGCCATGCCTAATCCTGTTGAATTTCCTATCCCAAGATTTTTACAAATTTTTGGATCTAACTTAACTGCAGACTTTGGGTTTTTATTTTTTGCAACATGATTTACTTGATCAAAAGTAAATTGTCTTACTAAATAGACTAACATCATCTCTAATCTAAATGGTCCATTAATTTCCTCTCTGTTTTTGATTCTAAAACGATCAGCTAAACCAAATTTACCTGATCCATAAACTGCTGTTGTTCTATATAAATAACCTACTTTCTCTAATAAATCCATATTTGGCTGAACACCATTACTCAAACTTTCAACAACATGATCAAATATTCTTACAGACTTATTAGCTCTCGACAAAGTTAGCTCTTTATAAGAAAGTCTTCCGACCTCTTGTTTTGGAACTTCATTTCTCAATCTTTCAATATCTTTTTTTAAAGGCATTCCATCATGTAAAGTAAATGCAGCGTCCCATTTTGTAGCTATTACTCTATCTGATCTCTCATCATTATTAATTTTGTTTGCGAAACAAACTAAAGAATAAACTCTGTCTTTTTTTTTAAATGAATACACTGCGGTACCAAATCCATATTCATCTAAATCAAACAAGTCTCTCTTGTATTCCCAATCTTTAAACTCATAAAGAAAACTTCTTAAAAAAGATAATCTAGATTGATGAAATGAACCAAGTCTTGAAAGAGTCATTATAATATTTGGATTTCTTAACTCTACTTTCATATCTAAATTGTTTTATAAAAATTATACCAATTATTACCAAGTATCCCATTAGTTTCTGTTTCGGTAAAACCAATTTTTTTTAATCCTATTTCTAAATTTTTAAAACCTCTAGCATCTTCAAACCAATCTGGTTGCTTTGGAAAACCAGGTTTATTTCTAGAACCTTCTCCATAATTTTTACTTTTTGACCAAGTACCGTTTCTCATCCACTCAACAACTTCATCTGGTTGATTCAAACATAAATCAGAACCTATGCCTATATTATTAACATTCATTATTTCTGCTGTTTTAGCTACCATTTCACAGAAACTATCAATCGTACAATTTGTATTATCTTTAAGATGATGCGGGTAAAGCGATAATCCTAAAATACCACCACTTTCACTCAAAGTTTTTAATAAATCAGATGATTTGTTTCTTTTTGCAGCATGCCAAAATGATGGGTTTGCATGTGTTATTGCAATAGGCTTTTCACTAATTTCTATTGCATCAAAAGTGCTTTTTTCAGCAGAGTGAGACATATCAACTACCACGCCAACCCTATTCATTTCTTTAATTACTTCACGACCAAAATTTGTTACTCCACTATCTATTTTTTCATAACACCCTGTAGCTAATAAAGACTGATTGTTATATGTGAGTTGCATAAATCTACAACCGAGCTCATGAACCTTTTCAACGAGATTAATGTCATCTTCAATCGGTGAGCAATTTTGAAATCCAAAGAAAATTGCTGTCTTTTTTTCTTTATTTGCTTTTTCAATATCTTTGAAATTTTTTCCTAAAAAAATTAAATCTGAATTCTCTTTAAATAATTTTTTCCATTTTTGAATTTGATCTAAAAGTTCATTAAAATCTTCATGATATACAATAGTTACATGAACTGCATCTAATCCAGCTTCTCTATTAATTTCAAAAACTTTCCTTGACCAATTGCAATACTGTAGGTTGTCAATTTTAAATTTCATTTTGGTAAATAATTATAAATCATACCAAGATCGTTTTTAATTACTATTTATTTTATTGAAATTTTAATTTAATTTTGAAATAAGTGCTGTGCTTACAAAATCATGAAAAAGAATAAAAATTTAAAAGTTGCAATTGTAATGGGCAGTCAATCAGACTATAAAACGATGCAATTATCTGCAAAAATACTTAAAAATTTGGGCATTAAGTATGAGTCTAAGATAATATCAGCTCATCGCACACCAAAGAGAATGTATGATTTTGCTAATTCAGCTGCAAAAAATAACATTGGAGTAATTATAGCAGGAGCTGGAGGTTCTGCTCATCTGCCAGGCATGATTTCAGCGATAACTTCTATTCCAGTGTTGGGAGTTCCAATTGAGAGTAAAAAACTTAAAGGATTAGATAGCTTACTATCTATAGCTCAGATGCCTAAAGGTATTCCTGTTGGTACTTTAGCTATCGGTGAAGATGGAGCAATTAACGCTGCTTTACTTGCAGCATCTATAATTTCCAACAGTGATTCAAATGTAAAAAAAAAACTGAATAATTGGC
>CVSD01000020.1 GCA_001179885.1 Candidatus Pelagibacter communis
TTACCAATCTTTCTGAGTCTTTAATTTTTGCATTTGGTAAACCTTGTTTAATTTTTTCATAACAAAATGCTGTGAAATAATGGGCATCCATCTCTAATCCAACTGAAAGTTTATCCCACTTTTTGTCTTTAATTATTTTTACTAAGTAATCATAAGGATGTTTTGGCCATGTATGAATATAATGCTCATCATAAACAATTATATTTTCTTTTTTAAGATAGGTCTTAATAAAAGCTCCACCTGCATCTTGATCTCTAATAAAGCATATTGGTTCATCAGCATTCACATGTACTATTACACACTGGGCATAATAGAAAGACCATGCATCATATCCTGTCAGATAATTCATGTTATTCGTATCGTGTGAAATTAGAAGTTCGATGCCTCTTTCTTGCATCATTTTTTGAACTTTATTTAGTCTTTGTTTATATTCTTCTTTAGAAAAAAGCATATCTAATTTACGTTAAATAATTTTCCAAATCCTAATACATCATTATTTTTACCTATAGACTCTAAAGAATCCCAAATTAATGCTTGGTTGCTAGAAAGAACAGGTATGTTTAATTTTTTTTCTAATTTATCGATAATATTTAAAACTGGAAGCGCTGTGCAAGAAACAAATAAAGCATCAGCATTGTCAACCGTCATATTTGATAAAGTTTCATATAAAAAATCTTTATCAACCTTGCCAATATCATAATCTGCTGCAATATCAAAATATGCATTAGAAGTAATATTAAAACCTTCCTTAGAAAAATAATCAGTTACTTCATCATTCAATTTTTTGCTGTAGGGAGTAAAAATTGCTAAATTTTTAACTTTCAATTTATTTAAAGCTTTTAAAGCTGCGGAACTTGGTGTTGTTAATTTCGCTTCTGGCTTTGCCGCTTTAACTTTTTTTTCTATTGTTTCATATCCAGCAGCGATTGTGCCCGAAGTACAACCATAAACAATGCAATCAATACTCTCATCTGGTAGAATGTTTTTCGTTACCTCTGTAACATTATCTGACATTTTAATTAAGTTTTCTTTGGTTAAGGGATTATAACATTCAATTCTGTTTACAAAAAAATCTATGTCTTTATTTTTTATTATTTCTATAAAATCTTTTTCGATCATAAAATCAGTTGCCAAAGCAATTAATCCTATACGTGGATTATATTGGTTATTAAATTTTGGTTGAATTTTATTAGACTTCATTAATAAAAACCTCAAATATCATCATTTATTAACTCTAGATTAATTAAATACATTGTAAAATAATATAATTTGCTTGTTGAAAAGTTTTCTAAAATTCGATTAAATTTGATCTTTATAAATTGTTAACAAATAGAGGAAAATAATGAAAAAATTAATTATTGCTGCATTTATATTTGTTTCGACGTTTACAACAAATGTTTTTGCAGAAGTTAAAATGGGAATTATCTTAGGATTTACAGGTCCTATTGAATCTCTTACTCCTGCTATGGCAGC
>CVSD01000021.1 GCA_001179885.1 Candidatus Pelagibacter communis
TTTATTTTGAAATCTGCTTTATCAAAAACTAAATCTAAAGTTTGAACCTGATTTATTTTAAAAAAATTTTTAAAGTTAATATAAATTTTGAAATTTTTAATTAGACCTATTTCTTTTTCATTATTTAAAATTGATAAATTTTTAGATGAAAAATTAGGTTTGGGAAAAAAATTATAACTTATTTTATTATTAAATTTAAAATTTATTTGATATTAATTTTGCTGAGACAATTTTATTTTCTTTTAGTAAACTAGAAGTTATATCTCCAGAGGGATATAGGTCTTCAGTAAGAGCAAGTTTAACTCGATCTTTAATAAAATTTTCACTTAATTTAATTTGAGACACAAAAAACTATCTACCAATAGCTACCATTTTTTCCACTGACAATCTTGCTTTATTTATTGTCTCTTGATCCATAATGATTTCACCTGTTTCATTTTCTAGACAATCAAGAATTTTTGGTAAAGTAATTTTTTTCATATGTGGGCACATATTACACGGCTTGATAAATTCAACATTTGGATTTTCAATTTGAATATTATCACTCATAGAACATTCAGTAACCATCATAACTTTTTTCGGCTGATTATCTTTGACATATTTTATCATACCTGAAGTTGAACCAGCAAAGTCACTAGCTTTAATGACTTCTGGTGGACACTCAGGGTGAGCAATGATCTTTATTCCAGGATTATTTTTTCTTATGTCATTTATCTCATTTTCATTAAATTGGTCATGAACTATACAAATTCCTTTCCATGAAATAATTTCAACATCTGTTTGTGATGCAACATATTTTGCAAGATAATCATCGGGTAAGAAGATTACTTTTTTTACACCCAATGATTTTACAATCTTTACAGCATTAGCTGAGGTACAACATACATCTGTTTCAGCTTTTACATCAGCAGATGTATTAACGTATGAAACAACAGGGACTCCTGGATATTTTTCTTTTAACAGCCTCACATCTTTACCTGTAATTGATGATGATAAAGAGCATCCTGCATTCATATCTGGTAATAAAACTTTTTTATTTGGGCTCATTAATTTTGCAGTCTCAGCCATAAAGTGAACTCCTGCCATAACAATAATATCAGCTGATGTTTTTGAAGCTTCTACTGCAAGAGCTAGAGAGTCAGCTGAAAAATCAGCGATACCATGATAGATTTCTGGAGTTTGATAATTGTGAGCAAGAATGACTGCATTCTTTTCTTTTTTGAGTTTATTGATTTTGTGAACGTAAGGAGCATGCACTGACCATTCAATCTCAGGCATAACCTTTGATATTTTTTGATAAATAGGATCAGTAGCTTTTTTTACTTCTTGATTAAATTCCATGGTAAAATTTATCAATTTGAAACCTACTTGTCATTGATTTAATGTGGGTCATATTTGCGGCCATGCTGAAATTGGTAGACAGGCACGGTTGAGGGCCGTGTGGACCTAGTCCATGAGAGTTCGAGTCTCTCTGGCCGCACCAAAATATTAAATTTTAAGCCATTCAGGTATAAAAATTTTAATAGATCCATTTTTTGTTTTAAATATTAAATCTTTGTTAAAATTTTCATTCAAATACTTAA
>CVSD01000022.1 GCA_001179885.1 Candidatus Pelagibacter communis
AAAAACAAAGAAATTAAAATTTTATTATCTGCGCCGAGAGGTTTTTGTGCTGGAGTTGAAAGGGCTATAGAGATTGTAGAAAAATCAATTAAAAAATATGGAGCTCCTGTTTATGTAAGACATGAAATAGTACACAATAAATATGTAGTTGATGATTTAAAGAATAAAGGAGCTATTTTTGTTGAGGAACTTGAAGAAATAGAAGATAGATCAAGACCAGTTATATTTTCTGCTCATGGCGTTCCAAAAAAAATTCCTGAAGATGCAAAAAATTATAATATGACTTATGTTGATGCTACTTGCCCTTTAGTTTCAAAAGTGCACAGAGAGGCAGAAAATCTCCATAAGGCTGGTTATCATTTAATCTTAATAGGTCACCAAAATCATCCTGAGGTTATTGGTACCATGGGCCAATTACCTAATGGATCTATAGATCTTATTCAAAATGAAGATGAGGCCAAAAAATATAAAACCAAAAATCTGGATAAAATTTCTTATGTAACTCAAACAACCTTGTCTGTAGATGATACGAAAGAAATAATAAATATTTTAAAAGAAAGATTTCCAAATATTAAAGAGCCAATGAAGGAAGATATTTGCTATGCAACAACAAATAGACAAATGGCAGTAAAAAATATTGCAAAAAAATGTGATTTATTTTTTGTTATTGGCAGTAGAAATTCTTCTAATTCGGTTAGAC
>CVSD01000023.1 GCA_001179885.1 Candidatus Pelagibacter communis
AAAGAATTGAAATCGCTAATGAAAACCATGTAATTGCATATTTTTTATGATTATTAGAAATATTAGCAGTAATTTTTTTTGGTTTTGGAAATTGATAATTGCCATCTAAATATATTATATAATTAGAAAATTTTTTACCTGTAAACTCTAAAATATCCTCTCTGTCTAAACTAAACCAATAATTTTCTTTGACATCATTATCTGGTTTAAAAATATTTTTTTTTCCTTGAGATTTAAGTATTCCAATAATATTATTTTCATCAAACTCATAAATTTCCTCAGAATCTTTTTTTTTAAAAGGTATCCACCCTCTATTAATTAAATAATTTTTGTTATCAATTATTATTGGATTTATAACTTCAAAGCCCGGTGTACCATTTTCATTTAAATTATATAAATAAATTTGTTTATCAAAATCTATGGAACCTGATGTCTTTATTTTCAAAAAATTAGTTGCATTTGTCTCCGACAATTGAACTGGAGGTTTTTTTAAAGAAGATTCAATTTCTAAAATAAGATTATTTTTCCAATTTAATCGGATACTTTGCCATGAACCT
>CVSD01000024.1 GCA_001179885.1 Candidatus Pelagibacter communis
CAGAAGGACAGATATCACATGAGCCAAAAGGAAAAAATGGATTTGGATATGATCCAATTTTTAAACCCTTAAGAAGAAAAAAAACTTTTGGACAAATGAAATCATCGGAAAAATATAAGTTAGACCATAGATATCATGCCTTTAAAAAGATTAGAAAATTTCTTTAATTTTACCTTGATCAATTTCATAAAAATTTAATCTATGATTTATTTTATTATTCTTGATATCAAATATACCAATTTTTCCTTTGAAAGAGTTTTTTTTCTTAAACAGATCATTCATGTTTGATAAGTCATTTTGTAATGACAAATAATATACCAAACCTAATAAATCATAACTTAATAAACTTAAATGATTTGGTTTTTCGTTAAATTTTTTTATAAATTTTTTGTTAAAGTTATCTAAATTTTCCTTATTTATTGATGGATAATACAATGGCTGAATATTTCCTTCTTGGAATAAACTTTCATCAAACCATTGATTAAATGTAATAATAAATTTTTTTCTTGGTGAGACGTCTG
>CVSD01000025.1 GCA_001179885.1 Candidatus Pelagibacter communis
TGCCTCTCTAGACATATTCTAATTTTTTACAGATTCTGTTATTTTTGTATAGTGTTTAATTTGTTCAATTCTTCTAAGAATTGAGGAAGCGCCTCAAATAAATCCGCTTCTAAACCATAGTCGGCTACACTGAAAATTGGTGCCTCACCATCTTTGTTGATAGCAACAATAATTTTACTTTCTTTCATTCCAGCTAAATGCTGAATTGCACCTGAAATACCAACTGCAATATATAAATCTGGAACTACTACTTTTCCTGTTTGTCCAACTTGATGATCATTACTTATATAGCCTGCATCTACAGCAGCTCTTGATGCGCCTATTGCAGCATTCAATTTATCAGCAATCGAAGTAATCAATTTAAAATTATCCCCACTTTGCATTCCTCTGCCTCCAGAAATTACAACTCTTGCAGTACCTAATTCAGGTCTATCTGATTTAATTTCCTCTCTTTTAATAAATTTTGTTTGATTAAACTCTTCTCCTGCTTCTCTTTTTTCAATAGGTGCAGAACCACCAGAACTTTCACATGGATCAAAAGAAGTAGGTCTAATAGTTACACACTTTTTTGGATCCTTACTTTTAACTGTTGCAAAAGCATTTCCTGCATAAAT
>CVSD01000026.1 GCA_001179885.1 Candidatus Pelagibacter communis
CTAAATTGATACAAGGAATACCTCTAAGCTCCATTGCAGTTCTTGAACTTAAAACATTAGAGCATTTTTTAATCCATGTATTAGATTTATTTTTAAGTTGTTTAGCATTGTAAATTCCATTTTTTTGATAAAACTTTGTTAATTGTCTACCCACACCCCATACATCATTAATTTCAACTTTTTCTAAAATTGGATCTAAATTTTCTATACCAATTAAACTAACAACACCTGATTGTTTTTTCTTTGCAATATGATTTGCAACTTTGCTTAAAGTTTTTGTTTTAGCAATGCCAATACTGGTTGGAATACCTGTCCATTGTAGAACTGTTTCTCTAATTTCTCTTCCAACCTTTTCAACCTCAGAGTCTGGAAAATTAGATAAATCTATAAATGCCTCATCAATTGAATAAACTTCTATTGCTTCATTAAACCTTTTAAGAGTTCTCATTACTCTTCTAGATAAATCTCCATATAAAGAATAATTTGATGAAAAAACTTCAACTTTATTTTTGAGAATAATATCTTTGGCTTTAAAATAAGGTTCACCCATTTTAATTCCTAAAGCTTTTGCTTCATTAGATCTTGAAATAATACAGCCATCATTATTTGATAAAACCACAACAGGTTTCTTTCTT
>CVSD01000027.1 GCA_001179885.1 Candidatus Pelagibacter communis
AAAAAATAATTTTAAAATAGGATTTTAATTGATCACCTCAAAAAAAATTATCGAAACAAAAAAAAATCATTCATGGTTTTTTTAATAAAAATGGTGGCAAATCAAGAGGTATTTATAAAAGCCTCAATTGTGGGAAAGGTTCAAAAGATAATAATAAAAATGTAAAAAAAAATTTAAAAATTGTAAAAAATAAAATATCCAAAGATGCCAAAAATATTTTTTTTGTTCACCAGATCCATAGTAATAAATTTGTATATATAGGAAAAAATTTTAATTTTAAAAAAAAAAAAATAAAAGCTGATGCTATTATTACTGATGAAAAAAGACTCCCTATCGCTGTTTTAACAGCAGACTGTGTCCCTCTATTGCTATATGACAATAAAAGAAAAATGATTGCAGCAATTCATGCGGGCTGGAAAGGAGCTTATAAGGGTATAATAAAAAAAGTTCTAAATTTTATGTTTAGAAAAGGTTGTAATAGAAAAAGTATTGTAGTTGCTATTGGCCCATCCATAGCTCAAAAAAACTATGAAGTTAAAATAAATTTTATGAAAAAATTCATCAAAAGACATAAAAAAAACAAAATTTTCTTTAAAAATAAAAATAATCTTATTTATTTTGATTTGCCAAATTATGTTAAATCTCAACTCAAGCTTTATAAAATCAGTAAGATTGATACAATAAATATTGATACATTTGATAAAAAAAATAATTTTTTTAGTGCTAGGCGATCTTTAAGACTGAAACATGATGATTATGGTAGAAATATTTCAATAATTATGATTAATTAAATTTTTTCAATGAAATTATTAACTGGAAATAGCAATAAAGTTCTAAGCAAAAATATCGCTAAATATTTAAAAACAAAACTTGTTAATTCAAGTATTAGAAAATTTGCTGACGGAGAAATATATGTTGAAATAAATGAAAATATTAGAGGTAACAGTATTTTTATAGTTCAATCTATTTCATCACCAGCCAATGATCATTTAATGGAATTGCTACTGTGTATCGATGCACTTAAAAGATCATCTGCAAAAAATATTACAGCAGTAATTCCTTATTTTGGTTATGCGAGACAAGATAGAAAAGTTGTACCAAGAACTTCTATTTCT
>CVSD01000028.1 GCA_001179885.1 Candidatus Pelagibacter communis
CAGGAAAAGTTTTAACAGGTGGTGTAGATGCTAATGCTTTACAAAGACCAAAAAGATTTTTTGGTGCAGCAAGAAATATTGAGGAAGGCGGATCTCTAACAATTATTTCTACAGCTTTAATTGATACTGGAAGTAGAATGGATGAGGTAATTTTTGAGGAATTTAAAGGAACAGGAAACAGCGAAACAGTTCTTGATAGAAAAATTGCAGATAAAAGGATTTATCCAGCTATAGACATTACAAAATCAGGCACAAGAAGAGAGGAATTATTGTTTGACAAAAATGATTTGCAAAAAATGAATGTTTTAAGACGAATAATAGCCCCAATGGGAACTATGGATGCTATTGAATTTATTAATTCTAAACTTAAAGACACCAAAAATAATGCTGAGTTTTTTAATTCGATGAATAAACCAGCATAAGATTTATTAAATGGTATCAATTCAAAACCTTGAATTTGAACTACAAAAATTATTTAAAGAAAAAAAATATTCAGAAATCATTTTTGAAATAACTTCTAAAACAAAAGAAGAAGAGAGAAATGCAGGATTGTTTGTTTTATTAGGCATTAGCAGAATGTCTTTAAACAAAAAAGACAAAGATCAAGTAAAGCTTGCTGTTAATGATTTTAAAAGAGGCTATCTTAAAGAAAAAGAAAGTGAAAATGGTCTTAATGCATTGACTAATTTTGTTATTGCAAGTTCAATCTTAAGTGATTTTGAAGATACATATGTTGATTTTGATGAGATAAAGCACTTTTATAAAATATCCCCTAAACCTTTTGTAGATAAAAGACCAATAAATATTGCTATGTCTACAGTTTATTCAAGGATGAGTGATTATAAAGGGATGATATTTCATTTAGAAAAAATAATTAAATCTAATGATTTTATGATTACAGATTTATGCAACTATGGTTACTGGAGGTGTTTTGATAAAAATTGGAGCCAGCCAGATTTTTATAAATTT
>CVSD01000029.1 GCA_001179885.1 Candidatus Pelagibacter communis
AGAAGCAATTTTAAATAAATTAATTCAAGCTGAGGGGTTTGAAAAATTTTTACACACAAAATATGTTGGCACAAAAAGATTTGGACTTGATGGTGGTGAGAGTTTAATCCCGGCATTAGAGCAAATAATAAAAATTGGAGGACAGTCTAAAGTAAAAGAAGTCAAAATAGGAATGTCTCATAGAGGAAGACTTAATGTTTTAGCTAACGTTTTGCAAAAATCCTATAAAAGAATTTTTAATGAGTTTGCAGGGGAAATCAGCTCTTCAGAAGATGGTGCTGGAGATGTAAAATATCACTTAGGAGCTTCTTCTAATAGAGAGTTTGATGGAAATTCTGTTCATGTAAGTTTAACCGATAACCCATCTCACCTCGAGGCTGTTAATCCTGTTGTTCTTGGGCAAACACGAGCTAAGCAATTTTTTCATAAAGACAAAGAAAGAAAAAAGGTTATTCCAATTTTAATTCATGGTGATGCTGCTTTTGCAGGTCAAGGAGTTGTTGCGGAATGTTTTGCAATGTCAGGATTACC
>CVSD01000030.1 GCA_001179885.1 Candidatus Pelagibacter communis
TTTGAATTAAAATCTTGATCTAAATTTAATATAAAATCTTTCTTACTTGTTGCAAAAAAGGAAGAAATAGATTAAATCAAGCTGTGTTACCTTTAAGAGGAAAAATATTAAACACTTACGTAGATAACTTACAGACAAAGAAAAACGGAAATTCGAATGGTTCTGATCAAAGGACAAAAGCTTTATCAAAAATGATTTCTTCTAATGAAATAATAACATTGATTAATGCTCTTGGTTTAGATCCCAAGTCACAAGAAATTGATCTTAAGGATTTAAGATATGGTAAAATAATTATAATGACTGATGCTGATGTTGATGGATCTCATATTAGAGCTTTATTACTGACATTTTTTAATAATCAACCATTTAATAAGTTGATAGAAAATGGTCATGTGTATTTAGCTCAGCCTCCTTTATTTAAAATTAATAAAGGTTCTAAAAGTATTTATATTAAAGATGAAAAAGAACTTGAAAATTATATTTTAACAAACAATAAAGAATTAAAAAAAATCAAAAAGGGTTCAAAAGACTATTTTAAATTTTTTGAATCTGAAAAATCAAAAATGAGCATACAAAGATTTAAGGGTTTAGGAGAAATGAACCCTGAAGAATTATGGAGCACAACATTAAATCCAGAAACGAGAAACTTATTACAAGTTCAATATTCAAAAGATCTAAAAAAAGATCAGATTTTAATCCATACCTTAATGGGTAATGATGTAGGCTTAAGAAAAGATTTTATTGTTTCTAATGCAATTAATGTTCAAAATTTAGATGTTTAGAAATGAAGTTTTTTGAAACTTCAAAACAGTATTCATTAAAAAAATCTATATATATCAATTTAAGATGGATTGGTATAATTGGTCAATTAATATCAGTATATCTAGTTTATTTTTACTTTAATTTTAACTTTAATTTTGCAAGCTCTAATATCTTTATTTCATTTGGAATAATTGGAAATTTTTATTTAATTTTTATTTATAATAAAACTCAATTAACTGATAGGTCAGCATTCATTCATTTGTTTATTGATATTATACAACTAAGTGGACTGATATATCTAACAGGAGGAATAAAAAACCCATTTATAATTTTCTTAATAATACCAAGTGTATTTGCCTCATCAAATTTAGGTTTTAGGACCAACTCAGTACTTGTTTTGATAACCACTATATCAATTTTATTTTTAACTTTTTTTTCCCAAGATTTGCCACAACCACTAAACATTCTCTTTAAAACAATCTTTTGGAATTGACTCAGAGATGGAGGTAAA
>CVSD01000031.1 GCA_001179885.1 Candidatus Pelagibacter communis
AGCAATGAGTGGTGTTACAAATGATTTAATTAAAAAATCAAAACAAATAAGCAAAAATTTTTCTGAGTCGGAATATGATGTTTTGGTCTCATCAGGTGAACAGGTGGTATGTTCATTGATAGCAGGAAGATTAAATCACAATGGATTTAAATCGAGGTCGTGGCTAGGATGGCAAATTCCAATTTATACCAAAGGTCCATATAAAAATTCGAGAATTAATAGCATCAATACTAATAAGATCATTAAATTTATTAAAGATGGTGGTGTTCCAATTATAACTGGTTTCCAAGGAGTAAATATTGATGAAAGAGTTACGACTATTGGACGAGGAGGGTCGGATGCTAGCGCAATTATGCTTGCAAAATTTTTCAAAGCTCAAAGGTGTATTATTTATACAGATGTAGAAGGTGTTTATACAACAGACCCTAATAAACTTAAGAAAGCAAAAAAAATTAAAGTCATTTCATACGAAGAAATGTTAGAAATGGCTTCTCTGGGGGCTAAAGTTATGCAGCCTGTTTCAATTCAAGATGCAAGATTAAATAGAATTAATATTGAGGTTAAATCATCGTTTGTTAAAAAGCCAGGAACATTAATTACTAAAAGATCAAATATTATTAATAATAAAATAATTACTGGTATTTCATCAACACATAATGATGCAAAAGTCACTTTAATTGGTGTGAAAGATAAACCTGGTGTTGCAGCTTCTATTTTCAAACCATTATCTACTAATTCAATAAATGTAGATATGGTGGTACAAAATATATCCTCTAGTGGAAATGAAACAGATTTAACTTTTACAATTAAATCAGAAGATTTAAACAAAACTAGAAAAATAGTTCGAGAAAATAGAAAAATTAATTTTAGGAAAGCTTTATTTGAAAAAGGAGTTAGTAAAATTTCAATAATTGGTGTGGGAATGATCACAACTCCTGGTGTAACTTTTAGAATGTTCCAAGCTTTAGCAAATAAAAAAATAAATATTCAAGTTATATCGACTTCAGAAATAAAAATTTCTGTTTTAATTAATAAAAAGGATGCAAAAAAAGCTCTATCAGTTCTACATAAAGAGTTTAAATTAGAAAATTAAAAATAACAAAATGAGCATTAGGCCTTTCAGAGATATTAATAGAAGAAAAACTAAAGTTATCGCCTTAGGAAACGTAAAAGTAGGTGGTGAAAATCCTATTTCTGTTCAATCAATGACTAATACTTTAACTACAGATGTTAAAGCCACGATAAATCAAGTTAATGATATTCAAAATAAAGGAGCAGATTTAGTTAGGATTTCTTGTCCAGATCAGTCATCAACACAATCTTTAAAAGAGATTATAAAAAATGTTAACATCCCGATAATTGCAGATATTCATTTTCATTACAAAAGAGCAATTGAAGCAGCAGAAAGTGGAGCCAGCTGCTTAAGAATCAATCCTGGAAATATAGGAAATAAAAATAAAATAAAAGAAGTAGTAAAGGCTGCCAAAGACAACAATTGTTCTATTAGAGTTGGTGTAAATGCAGGATCATTAGAGAAAGATATTTTAGATAAATTCAAAGAACCTTGCCCTGAAGCATTGGTTGAAAGTGCTTTAAGAAATATCAAAATTTTAGAGGATGAGGATTTTAATTCTTTAAAAGTAAGCGTGAAATCTTCAGATGTTTTCTTAACTATTGAAGCGTACCGTCAGCTATCAAAAGTAACTGATTATCCACTCCACCTAGGTATCACCGAGGCAGGAGGTTATGTTTCTGGAAGTATTAAGTCTTCAATAGGTATAGGAACACTTCTTTTGGATGGGATAGGTGATACAATTAGAATTTCATTATCTGATGATCCTGTTCAGGAAGTAAAAATTGGAAATGAAATACTCAAATCTTTAAATTTGCGTAATCGTGGAGTAAAAATCATATCTTGCCCATCATGTGCAAGACAAGGTTTTCAGGTAATTCAAACAGTCAAAGTTTTAGAGGAAAAGCTGTCTCATATAAAAACACCAATTTCATTATCAATAATCGGATGTGTTGTTAATGGGCCTGGTGAAGCTGCTTTAACAGATATTGGGATCACAGGCGGACAAAAAGGTAACAATATGCTTTATTTGTCTGGAGTTCAGACAGAAAAAGTTATGACTGAAGATATGATTAATAGAGTAATTAAAGAGGTAGAAAAAAAGGCTTCTGAAATTGAAAAAAATCAAAAATGATTCCAAAAAAAACAATTGAGGAGTTAATTAGTAAACATGCTGTTTTAGAGCAGAATTTATCATCAGGCAAAATAGACAAAAAACTTTTTGCCGAAAAATCAAAAGAATATTCAGATTTAAATGAGGTTATTGAGAATGCAAAAAAATATGTTTCTTACGATAAAGATAAAATTGAATTAGAAAAAATTTTAGACGATCAAAATAATGATGAGGAACTACTCAAGATGGCTCAAAATGAGCTTGAGAGTCTTAAACTTCAACAAGAAAAAAATGAAAAAAAATTGAAGATATTTTTATTACCTAAGGATGATGCGGATAAAAAAAATGCAATTATTGAAATAAGAGCAGGAACAGGAGGTCTTGAGGCAAGCCTATTTGCTGCTGATCTTTTTAAAATGTATGAAAAAGTAAGTCATAAAAAAAAATGGTCATTAGAATTAATTTCTATTTCTAAAAGTGAAGCAGGTGGATTAAAAGAAGTTATTGCACTAATTAAGGGTACAAATATCTATTCTACGTTAAAATATGAGAGCGGAGTACATAGAGTGCAGCGAGTGCCAGATACCGAAACTCAAGGAAGGGTTCATACTTCAGCAGCTACGGTAGCAGTATTACCTGAAGCAGAAGAGGTTGATCTAAAAATAAATGAATCTGATTTAAGAATAGATGTCTTTCGAGCTGGAGGACCTGGAGGTCAGTCAGTAAACACCACGGATAGTGCTGTAAGAATAACTCATATTCCTACTGGCTTGTCTGTTTCTCAACAAGACGAAAAATCTCAACATAAAAACAAATCTAAGGGAATGAAAATATTAAGATCTAGATTATATGAATTGGAAAGATCGAGAATAGATCAAGAAAGATCGAAAGATAGAAAAAGTAAAATTGGAACAGGAGATAGATCTGAAAGAATTAGAACTTATAATTTTCCACAAGGCAGGGTCACTGATCATCGAATTAATTTGACGCTTCATAAATTAGAAGAATTTTTAGAAGGAGAAGTGTTTGATGAAATGATAGAGTCATTATCTCTAAAAGCCCAAGAGGAGAGTTTGAGCAAACTTTAAATTATGAATATTCAAGAAGCAATAAATAATGGTCAAATAAAATTGAAAGCAAAAAACATCAAAACAGCTGAATTGGATTGTCAAATTTTAATGTCTAAAGTTCTTAACAAAGATAAAAAACATTTAATTTTAAATTTTCATGACAAACTTTTAAAAAAACATCTTGATTATTTTAATATTCTTATAAATGAGAGGGCCACAGGCAAGCCTATTGCTTATTTATTAAAAAAAAAAGATTTTTGGAAATATGAATTTGTTGTAAATAAAGAAGTTTTAATACCAAGACCTGATACTGAGGTACTGGTTGAACAAGTTTTGGAACTAACAAAAAATAAAGATAGACTTCATCTTTTGGATATAGGGATTGGTTCAGGATGTATTCTCTTATCAATTTTGAAGGAAAAAAAAAATTTTTATGGCACAGGCATAGATATAAGCAATAAATCCCTCAATATCTGTAAAATTAACATATATAATTTAGGTTTAATTGATAGAGTAAAATTATTTAAATCAGATATTGACAATTTTAATTACGGCAAATATGATTTAATTATATCTAACCCTCCTTACATTAAAAAGTATGACTTAAAATGTTTGGAAAAAGATGTTATTGATTTTGAGCCCAAAAAAGCTTTAGATGGTGGGATAAATGGTTTGTCCGAAATAAATAAAGTGATAAATAAATCATCTTATCTGATTAAAAAGAGCGGTTTTTTGATTTTAGAGATAGGTTTTAATCAAAGAAATGAAGTGAAGAAGATATTAAACAATAATGGTTTTTACATAAAAAAAATTATCAGGGATCTCGCAAATAATGATCGTTGTATAATTAGTGTAAAAATATAATAGGATAAAAAAATGGTTACATTTAGAAATAATAACGGAAGAAGAAATTCTTTTAGAAGAGGTGAGAGGAATTTTAAATCAAATACTGATAGGAACAAATTTAATAGTAATTTTTCTAATACAGAGAATTTTCAAAGAAAATCGCCAGGTAGAAATAATCATAATGCACCAAAGTTAATTGAAAAGTACAATAATTTAGCAAGAGAAGCTTTATCTAGTGGGGATAAAATTTTGTCAGAAAATTATTTTCAACATGCAGATCATTTTACAAGGATTTTAAATGAGAAAGAAATACAAAAAAAAACTTTTAGTAACAGAAATACCACCGATGTTAATGACTCTTTAACAAAAGATGATAAAAAACATGAGTTACCATCAGATGAAAATGTTACAAATCTAGATGATGTTCGTTCTGAAACTACTTAATTTAAGCCAATAATCTTTTCTGATTTTAAAACATCTAGTTTAATTCTTTTAGTTTCAAATAATTTTCTTTCATCACCTTTTAAAATTTTT
>CVSD01000032.1 GCA_001179885.1 Candidatus Pelagibacter communis
AAAGATAAAAAAAAATGTGTTACTGATTTATATATAACTCCAGATATTAATTATGTTAAACCAGTATTAAAAGTTGAAGCACCTTCTGGATATGGTCTTGATAATAGATTTGATCATGCGTTAAGCAAATTTGAAGATTTTAGCTTTCCATGCAGTGGTGGAAACGTTGAAGCATGTGAAAATGTTAAAAGAGTAATTTTAGAGTGGGCAAAAGCTAACGCAGCTCAAAGAACAGGACCTTCAGATGGTGAAGGAAGACACTGGAATGATACTTTAACTGTGAATCTTTATATAGCTTCGCCAATGATGGCAGCATATTCATTTGCAAAACAAGTTATAAATGTTCCAGAAGCTGAAGATAAAATTATTAAAGATTGGTTCAAAAAAATTGTAAAAAAAAATAAACATTTAATGTATGAATATTCAAACTATAAATCAGGATCTGGTGCGACTGGCACACCTAAAAGAGCCCATAACCATGCTTTATCATCTGCAATGAGTCATATGCAGCTAGGAATACTTCTTAATGATAACAAGCTTTTTAAGACTGCATTTAAAAATTTCGAAGCAGCTATCAAATATCAAAGGAAAGATGGAAGTATGCCAATTGAAACAAGAAGAGGTGGAAGAGCTATGTTTTATCAAGCTAGAGCCATGAATGCTTTAGCTGTAATTGCTATATTAGCAGAAAATCAAGGTTATAATATTTGGGATTATAATCATAAGGGAAAAAATTATCACAACATTGTTAAGTTTTTTATAGATTTCACAGAAAATAACGAAATTGTATTTAAATATGCAAAAAGCATGAAGCATCCTGGACCTGCAAAAAATTACAAAAAACAAGATCTTGAAAGTAGATCGAGCAGTAATTGGGGCTGGTTATACGCTTATGTCTCAAGATTTCCTGATCATGAAAATGCTCAAAGATTAAAAGAATGGTCTAAAGATAAAAGCAATCTCAACAGTTATCAATGGGATATAGTTCATCATTATTTGAATATTGGAAAAAGGCCATTTGGTTCAGCTTCTTGGACTGTGGTTGAACCTAATTGTCATTTTACTAAGTAGCTCTGATTGTTGGTAGACAATAAAAATCAGCTGTATCTATTTTAGAAGAGTATTGTCTTCTCATATTCCATTTTTTATGAACCCCAGCACTCGCAAGACTTAATGTAGATCTGCCATATCTGTAATTAGTATTATCAATTGACCGCATTAAATTTTTTATTTTCTCATCTTTATCTGATGAAAATAAATTTTTTCTACCATCATCATTCCGTAATCCTGTAAGCATCACACCTGCTTTTTGATAACGA
>CVSD01000033.1 GCA_001179885.1 Candidatus Pelagibacter communis
TTAACAGGGACAGGATATGTAAATGCTCAATTTGATAGTTGGGGAAGTTTTCCCTTGGTTTTATTTTTAGCTTTAATGTTCATAGGTGGTTGTGCTGGCTCGACAACATGTGGTATAAAAATTTTTCGTTTTCAAATTCTCTATTCCTTTGTGACGAACCAGCTAAAAAAAATTATTTATCCAAAAGGTATTTTTATATTAAAATATGAGAAAAATCCTATAGATGATAAATTCATAGCATCAATAATCTCATTCATTTACATGTATTTAGTTATATTTTTTTTATTATCTGCATTGTTGTCTCTTTCAGGTCTGGATTTCATAACTGCAATCTCTGGTGCAGCTACTTCTATTTCAAACGTGGGACCTGGTCTTGGCTCAATAATTGGTCCAAATGGAAACTTTTCATCACTACCAGATGTTTCTAAATGGATTTTAACTTTAGGTATGATTTTAGGAAGACTTGAATTATTTGCAATACTTGTATTATTCTTACCTTCATTTTGGAGAAATTAAAGATGATTGAAATTAAAAAACAATCTTTGTCAGAAACATTTTCAGTTTACTTTGATAAACGAATGTTAAAAATATTATTACTTGGAGCAATTTCAGGTTTTCCATGGGTATTAATTGGTAGTAGCCTTAGTT
>CVSD01000034.1 GCA_001179885.1 Candidatus Pelagibacter communis
TTCCAAAATCTCAAAAAGAAATTTCAGAAGTAGCAAGTGTTGTGGGTACAAATATTAAGGAAGTAGAGTCTAGAATTGAAGAATTACATGAACAAAATCCAATGTTGGGACACAGAGGATGTAGATTGGGTATTTCTTTTCCTGAAATTTACGAAATGCAGTGTAGAGCAATTTTTGAAGCTTTATCAGAATTAAAAAAGAATAAACAAAAATTTGCATTTCCAGAAATAATGATACCACTTGTTTCTACAGAAGCTGAAATAAGGATTATGAAAGATTTAGTAATTGATACTGCAAGAAAAGTTCAAGATGAAAATAAAACCAAAATCGAATTTTTAGTTGGTACAATGATAGAACTACCAAGAGCTGCAATTAAAGCTAAAGATATAGCAAAACATGCTGAGTTTTTTAGTTTTGGAACAAATGATTTAACCCAAACCACCTTTGGAATAAGTAGAGATGATAGTGGTAAATTTTTGAATGATTATATTGATAATAAAATTTTTAGCATTGATCCTTTTGTATCTATTGATGAAGGAGTAAAAGATCTAGTGGAGATAGCTGTTAAAAATGGAAAAAAACAAAATAGAAATATTAAATTAGGAATATGTGGTGAGC
>CVSD01000035.1 GCA_001179885.1 Candidatus Pelagibacter communis
AAAATATCTAGAAAAAAATTCTTTTTTTGATGAAAATAAAGATGGGTTAGATGAATTCGAATTCAATCAAGATTTTGAAAATGAGAACAATATAAATAGTCCTGGATGGATAAGATATCAAAAAAGACTTAAATGATCAAAAAAAGAATAAAAACTCTAATTAAAAAATTCAAGGAATACAAAATTGATGGTTATGTCATACCAAAAAATGATCAGTTTTTTTCAGAATACTCAGAAGAAAATAGATTAAAAACAATGACAAATTTCTCAGGATCGGCCGGTTATTCAATTATTTTAAAAAATAAAAATTATTTATTTGTTGATGGAAGATATACAATTCAAGCTCAAAAAGAATCTGCAAATAATTTTAAGATCGTAAATTATGATAAAATTTTAAACTGTGATTTATTTAAATATCTCACATTAGGAATTGATCCAAAAATATTTACCTATGAGCAAATAAAAAAATTTTTTTATAAGTATAATAAAATTAAAATTATTGAGACTAATTTAATTGATCAAATTTATAAAAAAAAAATCAAGTCAAATAAACCTTTTTTTTCATTAAAGAATAAAATTGTTGGAGAAAATTATAAAAAAAAAATTTTTAAAATAATTAAATATCTGAAAAAAAATAAGTCAGATTTTTTATTTGTCACTGCGCCAGAAAATGTTGCCTGGTTACTTAATATAAGAGGCTGGGACAATCCAAATAGTCCAATACCAAATTGTCATTTACTGATCGATAAAAAAAAAAATCTTTATTTAATTTCAAAAAAAAGCAAAACCTCAAAATTAATTCGTGAAAAAAAATTGAAATCATCTCAAATTATTGATCCTAAAAATTTTAAAAGTCTAATTTCTAATCTAAAAAGTAAAAAAGTTATAATTGATAAGAAAACTTGTTCTATATTTTATGAAGATATTTTGAAAAAAAGATGCAAAATTTTAAAAAAAGAAGATCCAATTTACTCACTAAAATCAATTAAAAATAAAAGAGAAATTAAGAATATGATTAATGCTCATATTTTTGATGGTGTTGCACTTACAAAGTTTATTTATTGGATAAAAAATATAAATAAAAAAAAAATTACTGAATATGAAGCACAGAATAAGTTGGAATTTTTTAGAAAAAAAAATAAAAATTATCTTTTTCCTAGCTTTGATACAATTGCTGGAACTGCTGGAAATTCTGCTATTGTTCATTACAGAGCAACAAAAAAAAATACAAAAATAATAAATAGAAAAGACATTTTTTTATGCGACTCTGGTGGTCAATATAAGTATGGCACAACTGATGTTACTCGCACAATTTGTTTTTCAATACCTAAACCAAAAATTAAAAATATTTTTACCAGAGTACTCAAAGGTCACATTGCTGTAGTAAATTCAAATTTAAGTAATCATACATCGGGTAGAATGATTGATTTAAAAGCTAGAAAATATTTAAAAGAAATTAATTTAGATTATGAACACGGAACAGGTCATGGTGTGGGTTTTTTTTTAAATGTACATGAGGGTCCACAAGCAATATCAAAATTTAACAAAATTAATATTCGTGAGGGGATGATTTTAAGTAATGAGCCAGGGTATTACAAAAAAAACATGTTTGGTATTCGTATTGAAAATTTAATATATGTAAAAAAAAACAAAAATAAACTATGCTTTGAAAACTTAACATTAGCACCAATAGATAAAGATTTAATAAATTTTGATTTGTTGACAGATAATGAAAAAAATTATCTTTTTCGATATAACTTAAATACTTATTCTAAGCTCAGTAAATATCTAACTTTTAACGAAAAAAAATGGCTAGCTAGTTTTATTCAATAAACTGAGCCATTCAGATTGTTTTAAGATTTTTATTCTTAATTCTTTTGCAGTTTCCACTTTTCGTTTTGTAGGTTTTTCTCCAATAATTAAATAATCGAGTTTTTTTGATACATTGCTTATTATTGTTCCTGAATTTTTTTCAATTAAAGATTTAGCTTCAGCTCTACTTATACCTTGTAATTTTCCAGTAAACATAAATGTTTTGCTATTTAAAATTCCATCCTTTTTTTTTTGAATAGCATTATTTATTTTAAGAATTTTTTGAAGACTATAAATCACCTTAAGATTAGTTTGATTTAAAAAGAATTTTTGTAAGGAATCTATTTGAGTTTCACCAATTCCATCAATATTTAATAATTCACTAATTTTTTTATCTTTAGCAATATTAATAAATTTTTCTGCACTTTTTAATGTTTTTGCTATTAATTTTGCATTTTCAAAACCTATATGTCTTATGCCTAGTGAGTATATAAATCTTTCAAATGAAATATTTTTCCTCTCCTCTATAGCATATCTTAAATTTGCAACTGACTGTCTTCCCCAACCATCCATTTTTTCAATTTCCTTAAAATCTAATGTAAAGATATCTTGAGGCAATCTTATAATTTTTAAATTCCAAAAATTTTCAACAATTTTTTTCCCAAATCCATCTATATTAAAAGCTTCTTTCGAAACAAAATGTTTAATTTTTTCTATTGCCATCTTTTCACAATCATAACCTTCACTTGAACATCTTCTAACCGCATCCTTTTTTTTTGTTATCAAATTATATTCTTTAATTGTTTCTGAACCACAAGAAGGACATTTGAGCGGAAAAATATACTTTTGAGAATTTTTTTTTCTTTTTTTCAAATCGACTTCAATTATGTGTGGTATTACATCTCCAGCTCTCTCTACAACAACTACATCACCTACTCTTATATCTTTTCTTATTATCTCGTCCTCATTATGTAGGGTAGCATTGGATACAACTACGCCACCAATATTTATTGGTTTAATTTTAGCTACTGGAGTTAAAGCCCCAGTTCTTCCAATCTGAATTTCAATATTTGTAATTGTTGAAACTCCGTTATTAGCTGAAAATTTATGAGCTATTGCCCAACGTGGAGAATTTGCAACATTACCTAAACGTTTTTGTAAATCAAAAGAATTTATTTTATAAACAATTCCATCTATATCAAAATTAATTTTGTTTCTTTTACTTTCAATTTCGGAATAATTTTTCATTAAATTTTTAATACCTTTTATTTTTTTATTAAATGGATTTATTTTAAATCCCCACTCATTTAATTTAGATAAATATTCATTTTGTTTATTAATTTTAAAATCTTTTACATATCCAAATGTATAAGCTATAAACTTAAGTGGTATCTTTTTTGTATCAGTTGGATTTTTTTGTCTTAATGATCCTGATGCAGCATTTCTTGGATTTGCAAATTTATCTTTCAATTTTTCAAAATCTTTATTTTGTATAAAAACTTCTCCCCGAATATCTATTTCTGTTGGAAAATCTTTTGCTAAAACTTTTTTTGGAATATCACTTATAGTTCTCAAGTTTTGGGTAATATCTTCCCCTTCCTTTCCATCTCCCCTGGAAAGACCCATTACAAATTCTCCTTTTTTATAGGTTAAAGACGCAGAAATACCATCTATTTTAGGCTCTGCACTATATTCTATTTCGTAGGAACTTTTTTCATTTAAAAAATTGATTATCTTTTTTTCAAAATTAATCAAATCTTTTTCATCAAAGGCATTTGAAAGTGAAAGCATTAAAACTTTATGAGGAACTTTTTTAAAATTTTTAGAGGGCTTAAAGCCAACTTTTTTTGAAGGTGAATCCTTATTCTCTAAAAAATTATACCTTTTCTCTAATGACAAAATCTCTTTTTTAATTTGATCATATTCTTTATCATCCACTAAAGGCTTACTAAGATCGTAATAATGCTTGTTACACTTAACTAATTTTTGTATTTTTTCTAAATAATCTTTTTTAATCTTAATCTTGTCCATCTCATTCAATTAGAGACTTAAATTTTTTAAGAATACCGCTGTTCTTTTTTTTGTAAGTTTTAAATCTCTCTTTTTTTTTTATCTTATAATTTTTATCAAACAAGCTATAGGAATTTTCGTACCATTTTGAGGATTGGTAGTTGTATCCTAACAATTGAGCATATTTTTCTGCTTCATCAATTAAACCTAAAGTATAGTGTACTTCAACCAATCTATGTAAAGCCTCCTCTGCATAAATTGTTGTATCGTAATTATCAACTATTTCTCTGAACCTGTTAATTGCTGGTATCCATTTTTTTTTATCAAAATAATATCTTCCAATGTACATCTCTTTAGCTGCCAGTATGTCATTTATTAAATCTAATTTAAATTCAGCATCTAGCGCATATTCAGTATTAGGATATCTATTTATGATGATTTGAAAATTTTCTTTGGCATAAGTAATTGACCGTAAATCTTTTTTTTCATCTACAATTTGTTCATAATAACAAATTGCTAATAAATAATATGCATATTCTAAATTTTCATGTAATGGATAAACTTTTACAAACCTTTCCAATTCTGCGATTGCATCTCCATAATAATCTTGAGTATAATAAGAATAAGCAGCCATTAAAGCAGATTTAGGTGCCCATTTTCCTTGGGGGAATAATATTTCTGCTTCATTGAATTTTTTTGCAGCAAATAATACGTCTCCATCCTCTAAAGCCTCTACTCCCTCATTATATGCTTCCATAACTTGTAAATCTAAGCTTTTCTCTTTTATAATATTTTCCTCAACAACATCTTTAGAACAAGAAACTAAAAAAACTATTAATAATAAAAAAATAAAAAACTTTAATCTATACATATTGGTTTTATATAGATTTAACTGACAATTTAAAAGATCAATATAATAGTCTATGCTATAGATCTTAATAAGTTTTTATTTATTATTGTGTGTGGAAGATTTCTTTCTTGAATCTCAATAATTGAAAAATTTTCTTTATTTTCAAATACTTTTTTTAACAATTGGTTAGTTAAAAAATGGCCTCCTTGAGAACAGTTAATGCTTGCGATCATTCTATACCCACTAGTATAAAGATCTCCAATACAATCAAGTATCTTATGATTTACAAATTCTTTTGGATTTCTTAGTTTCTCGGAGTTCAAAATGTGATCTCCTTTTACTACTATTGCATTATCTAAATTACCACCTTTTGCAAATCCGTTCTCTTTAATTTTTTCTATATCTTCGAATAAACAAAAAGTTCTGGACTCGAAAATATCTCTCAAATCATCCTCATAAACATTTACTTTATTTTTTTGATTTCCTATTAATCGATTTTCATATTTAAGTTCAAAGTTGATATCTAAACTTAATTTTGATGGTTCAATTGATATTGATTTTTTTCCATGATTATACGTGACTTTTTTTTTAATTTTAATAATCTTTATTGGAACTTCACTTTGTTTTAAACCAGACTCGGTCAACATATTTAAAAATTCCTTTGCTGAACCATCTAAAATTGGAACTTCTTCATTGTCAATTTCTACTAATGCATTATCAATCCCAAATCCAAATAAAGCTCCCATCAAATGTTCTATAGTAGAAACTTTTACACCATACTCATTACATATTGTTGTATTTAACGATGTATTACTAACATTTGCAAAACTTGGGTAAATTATATTATTATTTTTTAAATCAATTCTTTTAAAAACAATTCCCGAATTCGGATCAGAAGGTTTAATGCTAACATTGGCTAATTTTCCACTATGTAGACCAATGCCACTAAAGCTGGCAGTTTTTTTAATTGTTTTTTGATTTAATAAAGTCACGCGAAACTTTTAATACGTTCAAAAAAAAATGAAAAACAACAAATGTTACTGTAAAATACAGATTAAGTGAAAAAATCAAAAAATTTTTCAAAAAAACCTTTATTTTTTGAGGTTTTGCTTACCAGCAAGACCTCATTTTCATTACTTCCAGATTTAATTCTGCTAGCAGTTGAAAAAATATTTTGATTATTTTCATCAATAAAACTTTTGAGGTAATTTAAACATAATATTTGAGTAACCATAATATGATATTTTTTTAACACTGACTCTAAATCAGTAACAAAGTCATTAGGTAGGCAAATAAAACTCACATCTAAAGAGAATGTATTGCATTTGAGATTTACAGGTAAATTTGAGTATTCTTTGTTATCAATTAAATAACTTTCTATTAACATATGGATTATCTTCTTATCACTAAAGTTTGATTGACAAGAGTTTTTTAAATCATTTAAAGGATGTAATAAAGAATTTGAATTAATATAATTTCCATTATTATTTTTTTTTATAGATAATTTAATCGGTAAAAATTTTTCATTATCTAAAATTATATCAATATTTTTAATAAAATTTTTTAAAATTTTTTCAACTTTAAATATATTCTTTTCAATAAATTCATTTAATCTTTTAAAATTTAATTGACTATAATCCTCATTAAACAGCATTTGGTCAAAGTATATTGATTCAAAAGAATTTTTTTGAATTACTTGAAAAATAAATTTTTTTTTATCAATTAAAAGATATGTTTCAAAATTAATTTCACTACTCATTTGTAATTACCTGATTTTTTTGACGTACATCTATTAATTTTACATCTCTAAATTTTTCATCCATTAATAAATTTAAAGCTAAATCTAATGAGTCTTTTGGTTCATCTTTTGATAATTTTATTAAAATTCCTGATAATGTTTCTATGTCCCATCGCCCAGATGGAAAAGAGTATAAATTTTGAATTTGTTTAAAATCTAAATCAGATTCGTCAATTATCCTTTTTAAATTTAAAAAATTCTTAATATCAAAATAACCAAATATAAAAGGCAAATTTTTCAAATCATTATTAGCTTGAATTAATTTACCGTTTGATCCAATAAAAAAAATTTTTCCGTCTATATTTGTTAAAGCATAAAATCTAGTTTTAACAATTTCAATTTCTAATGATGAGGGATATCTTTTAAATATTTTATATTCTTCGATTAAATAATTATTATTAAATACTTCTTTAATTTGAAATTTATCTAAAAAAAATAAATTTTTTTGCTTTATCAGTTCTAACTTTTTTAAAAAATTATTATCGTCAACTTCTGATCTATCAAACTGAATTAAATCTATTTTTGGAAAATCAAATTTTTCTAAATTTTTATTATTTATAGTCCCAAGAATAATAAATAAAAACAGATATAATAAAATTTTTTTATTTATCTGTTGAAGCATCTTTCAAAATTAATTCGATAAGTTTAATAAAACTTATACCATAATATTCAGCAATCTCTGGCACTAAAGAAAGTTTTGTCATTCCTGGTTGAGTATTAATTTCTAAAAGATAAAATTTATCTTTGTAATATTTAAAATCAGAACGTGTAACTCCTCTACAGCCAATTAAGTTATGAACTTTCATAGATATATTCATTAAATTATTATATCTTTTGGAAGATAAATCGACTGGAATAATATGTTCAGTTTTTGCTTTAGGATTATATTTTGCCTCATAATCATAAAACTTTCTTTTAGGTTTTAATTCTATTGCACCAAGTTTTTTTTTACCAATTATGGCTGCCTGAATTTCCCTTCCAGGTATAAATTCTTCAATAATTATTTTTTTATAGATTTCTAAATTCTGTAATTTTTTAAAAATATTCTTTTTATTGCATATAAAAACATTAACACTGGAACCCTCATTAATTGGTTTGATCACTACAGGAAATTTAAGTTTTTTTTCAATTAATTTAATTAAATCTTTTTTTGTTTTATTAAATTTGTAAAGTAAAAATTTAGGTGTAAGTATTTTATTTTTGATAAATATTTTTTTTGATAAAATTTTATCCATCGCTATAGCAGATGAAATAACTCCTGAGTGAGTATAAGGAATATTTTCACTCTCTAGAATAGTTTGGATATATCCATCTTCTCCAAATTGACCATGTAAAGCATTAAAAATAATACTTGGTTTAAATAAACTAATAATTTTTGGTAATTCAAAATTTGGTTCTGAAATTTTAACAGAGTAATTATTTTTTTTTAGCTCTTTGGCAACCTGCTTACCAGTATCAAGACTTATTGCCCTCTCTTTAGAGACACCACCAGAAATTATTAGTATTTTTTTTTTCAATTTATTCCAATATTTTAATTTCTTTTTCTAAACTAACTCCAGTCTTTTCAAAAACCTTTTTTGATACAAATTCAATTAAGTTGTTCATATCATTAAAAGTTGCATTTCCTTTATTTACAAAAAAATTACAATGTTTTTCTGAAATAGAAGCATCTCCAAAAGTTTTATCTAAAGGTACAGATTGCTTAATAAGTTCCCAGACCTTTTTATTTGTTTGTAGGATTGGATTTTTGAAAGTGCTTCCACTTGTTTTTATTTTAGTAGGTTGAGTTTCCTCTTTTTTCTTTTTAAGTTTATCTGTTTCTAATTTTATTTTTGATGAGGTTGATTTAACGCCTTTGAATGAGGCACTTAAAAAAATAAGATCATCATTTAAATCGTTTTTTCTGTAATCAAAATGAATATTTTTACTTGGGATAGTGATGATATTTCCTAATTTATCTATTGCTTGTATTGATAACAATATATCCTTAAACTCTTTGCCAAAACATCCTGCATTCATTCTAATTCCTCCACCAACTGTTCCGGGTATGCAAGATAAAAACTCAAAGCCACTCAAATTATTTTCAATTGCGAAATCTGATAACGATTTGTCTAAAACTGCACTTCCTGCTATAATAACATCTTCCCCAAGAATTGAAGTATTATTAAAATTTTTACTCAATTTTATCACAATACCATCAAATAAATTATCTGTGATAAGTGTGTTTGAACCTGCACCAAGAATAAAAATTTTTTCTTTGTTATTTATTTTTTTTAAAAATTTTACTAGGTCTTTTAGATTATTTGCCTTATAAAAAACTTTTGTTTTTCCACCTATATTAAACCAATTTTTTTTTTTAAGATCATGTTCAAATTTTACATTACCATCAAATTCGTCTAATAATTTTTTTAATTCATTAATTCTCATTTAATTAATTTTGGAAGTTCTCTCATCCAGTTTGAAATTGAACCAGCTCCCATTCCAATAACAATTTTTTTACCATACATATTTTTTTTTAAAAATCTCGCTAATTGATCTTTATCATTAATTAAAAATAACTTTACTTTTGAGTTTTTAATTATTTCTTTTGCAAAATTTAAATAATTAAAGCCCAATTTTATTTTTTCTCCTGCTGAATAAACTGGACATAAAATCACTGTATCAGCATTTTTAAAAGCAAAAGAAAATTCTTTTCTCAAATCTTTAAGTCTTGAAATTCTATGAGGTTGAAAAATACAAACTTTATCATAACTCTTATAAACTTTATTTATGCCGTCTAATACTTCTTTAATTTCAGTGGGATGATGAGCATAATCATCATAAAAATCTATATTATTATAACTAAAAATTTTGTTGAATCTTCTCTGAACACCTTTAAAATTTAACAGTCCATATTTAATATTTGATACTGAAATACCAATTGTTAGAGCCACCGCTGCTGCTGCAACTGAATTTCTTACATTATGGACTCCTAGTAACGGTATTTTCATTTTTTTTATAAGAATCTTTTTTTTACTTGGTAGATTTAGCAATAAATCAAACTCTGTATATTCTTTATTTTGATTAATATTTTTTATACAAAAATTTGAATTGACATTAACTCCATAAGTATAAAAATTTTGGCTTTTTAATCTTTTAATAATTACATTATTAATTTTATCATCTAAACAAATAAATGATTTTCCAAAAGAGGGAACTTTCTCAATAAATTGAATAAAATAATTCTTAAGTTCGTCCATTGATCCGTAAAAATCCATGTGTTCTCTATCAATATTCGTGATAATTGAATATGTTGGAGGAATATGTACAAAACTTCCATCTGACTCATCAGCCTCTAAAACCGACCAATCACTTTTTCCTAATTTAGCAGTATTCTTAATTGAATTAATCACCCCACCGTTAATTATTGTAGGATCTAATTTTGTTTTTTGAAGTATAGAAGCTACTAAAGAGGTAGTGGTTGTTTTGCCATGTGAGCCTACTACTACAATATTTTTCATTAACGAAACAATATGCGCGAGCATCTTACCTCTGGTAATAATTGGTAATTTTTTTCTTTTTGCCTCTTTAATTTCAGGATTATTTTTTTTTATTGCTGAGGATACAACTACTATTGTTGCATTTTTTAAATTTTGTTTTTTATGTCCAATAAAAGTCTTTATTCTCTCTTTTTTCAATCTTTCAATATTTTTATTTATAGATAAGTCGCTACCTTGTACTTTAAAACCTTTTCCTTTCATTATTAGAGAGAGCCCACTCATTCCTATTCCACCTATTCCAACAAAGTGAATAATTTCAGTTTTTGCTAACTCAATTTTCATTTATTATATTTAATATTTTTTGATTAACATTAATCCA
>CVSD01000036.1 GCA_001179885.1 Candidatus Pelagibacter communis
TCAGGAATTAAAGAAATAATTATAAAAAAAGAAATAGATGATGAAAACTTAAACAAGATAGAGGAATTTTTAATTCAATCAGATGTAGGTGTAGAAGCGGCATCAGAAATCAAAGAAATTATTTCAACAAAAAAAATTGAACCTAAAAAAGATTTATCAAATGAAATAAATCTAATTTTAAAAGAATACATTATTTCATTAATGAAACCTTTGGAAAATAATTCCTTTTTTGAAAAGAAAGATAAACTTAATGCAACTTTAATTTCAGGTGTAAATGGTGTTGGTAAAACAACCACTATTGGGAAAATTGGTAAAATTTTAAAAACTAATGGAAATAAAGTTATGTTTGCTGCCTCAGATACTTTTCGAGCTGCCGCAATTGAACAATTAGAAGATTGGGCAAACAAAATAGATGTTCAAATAACTAAATCATCACAAGGGTCTGATCCGGCATCTGTTGCTTATAAAGCGGTCGATGAAGCTATAAAAAATAATTTTAATCAAGTTTTGATTGATACAGCTGGGAGACTTCAAAATAAAAAAAATTTAATGGAGGAATATAAAAAGATAGCTAATGTAACAAAAAAAATTGACCCAGATGCACCACATAATGTAATTTTAGTTTTGGATGCAACTTCTGGGCAAAATGTAATCAATCAAGTTGAAGAATTTAATAAAATTATTCCTATAACAGGTGTTATTATGACAAAATTAGATGGAACAGCAAAAGGTGGTATTCTTTTAGCTTTAGCAAAAAAATATAAACTCCCTATCATTGCATTAGGTTTAGGTGAAAAAGAAGATGATTTACAATTATTTGACGCTGAAAAATTTGCTGAAGCTTTTACACAAATTAATTAATTAAATTACTTGAAATTAAAGGTTTATAGATATTGCACTTATACTTATCTTTAAATTTATAATATCCACAATCTTTTGAAAAAGATGAAATAATAAAATCAAATTTACCAGTAGTTGGATATAGTTCTAATCTTTTATTAATTATGTCATATTTGAAATTTGCATTTAAACTTTTTACTGCACTAATCATTACTAGGGTTTTATCGTCTTTTAATAAGTAGTATGCAAAATCATCAGGAAATACTGGAAAGTCGTATTCTTGTAAGAAATATTTAGCTTGCGCAGGAAACCAATCATAAGAAATAAGGGGAGAAGATGATTTGGATGAATGATTATAAATATAAAGATCTTTTGGATAATCATTTATATAATTGCTTTCTTCACCTCTAGCTAAAATAGATTTTTCTCTACCCTTAAAATATAACGTAAATTCTTTATTATGTGAGTCCATGTGGTCTATATGGAATAAATCATCAGGTTGAAAAAACTTATCTTGAGAATAAGCAAAATTTATTAAAAAAAAATAAGAAACAAAAAATAAATAAATTTTTTTCATAATTCTAGGTTAAAAAAAAAATTTGAAATATCTTTGTTTGGATTATGGCTTAATTTATACTTTTAAGAAAAGAATTGAGAGCTTTTATAAGATTTTCATCATATTCCATCATATGATTGTCATGTTTTGTAAAATAAGAATATTTTGGTTCATTTGCAATTTCGTACATTTTTTTACCCATAAAAAAAGGTACTATTTGATCAACTTCACCATGCATTATTAAAACTGGAATACTTATATTTTTAATCTTACTTTTATTGTCAAACTTATCTTTCAATAGCAAGCCTACAGGTATGTATGGATAAAAGGTTTTTGCTGCATCAATCATAGATGTAAAAGGAGTTTCTAAAATGAGACCACCAAAATTCTTGTTTTGTGACAAATGGGTAGCTACGCCAGTACCTAGCGACTCACCATAAATAACAATATCTTTTTCCTGAACACCTTTATCAAGCAACCAATTAATTGCACTTTTGCCATCTTCGTATAAACCTTTTTCTGTCGGTTTTCCTTTGTTACCACTAAAGCCTCTCCATGCAATAATTAAAAAATTAACATCCATATCACGAAAATGATTTAATTTATGGATCCTATTTTCTAATGATCCTGCATTTCCATGAAAAAAAACAATTGTTTTATGTTTTTTTAAATCTTTTTTATGATACCAGCCTAATAACTCAATATTATCACTAGTATTAATTTTAACTTTTTCAATATAAACAGACAATTGATCATCGAAATAATTATTTTCATTAGGATGATACATTAGGTTTCTTTGGTAAAAATACAGAAAGATTAAAATTATAAAATAAATTAAAATAACTATTTGAAAAAATAACAACAAATTAATCCTAAGCTTTTTTAACATTGTTTTTCTTTGCTAAGTATATGCCAATAAATACTAAAATTGTTCCTATGAAATGATAATTTTCAAATTTCTCATTGAATAAAAAGTATCCATAAATTGCTCCATAAACTGTGAAAACATAAAGTGTAAATCCTGTTAAAGATGCACCTAGTTTTTTTTGGGCCATAGTATAAAGTGTAAAAGCAATTATTCCTGGTGAAATCGCTGCAAAAAATACCCATAAATAAAACTCAGGTATAAAAACTGTCTGTTTATAAAATATCTCTTCCCCGATATAAAAAGGTAATAAACTTAAAGCTCCAAAAAATGATATTAGGGTAAATCTTTCAAAAATTTTTAATTTAGAGTTCCAATAAAATAAATAGATAGAATATAAAGCCCAGCCAATAGCTGCGGCTAACATCCATAAGTCACCAATTGTGAATTGCAAATTAATTAATAAATTTAAATCACCTTTAATAATAATTGTAAAAACACCAATTAAACAAGCAATCAAACCAACTATTTTTGTAAAATTGATATTTTCATTAAAGAAAAAATATGAAATCAAAATTATAAATACTGGTGATGATGTATAAATAATACCCATATTTGTAACTGTTGTAGTTTCTCCAGCTAAAAATGGGAAGGCCCCACAAACCCCACATCCCATAGAACCTAAAAAAAATAGTTTTTTGTACTCTTTTTTAATTACATGAAAATTTTTTTTCAAACTCAAATAAGTAAAGGGAAGTAATAAAAGAAAAACAACTGTCCATCTCCAAAAAGCCAAAGAAATAGGTGGCACAAACTCTACACCTCCTCTTGCTACTACCAAATTACTTGCCATAAAGATTGGTTGAATAAATAATAATGAAAGTGGAAAGAAATTAATCTTAAAGTTTTTCAATTTAGCTAAAATTAATTTTTATCAAAGAAAGCTTCGTAAACCATCATCACTATCGCAATACCCATAAGTATATAAACTGGCAAAACATCTAGAAAACCAATCATCATTGATCTAGTTAATGTGGTTGCTAAACCAACCAAAAAAAAGATTGCAAAAGATAAACCAACAATTGTAGTTATTTTATTCATTTTATTCCTGACATTCCTTTTCTAACCATTTAGCTACTCCCAAAAATCTATGATCATCATATCGATCACCGACTAATTGAACACCTAATGGTAAATTATTTTCACCCTCAAGTAAAGGAAGAGAAATACACGGGGTGCCTAGATAAGACCAAACTTTATTGAATTCTGCTGTACCTGTGCTCTTTAATCCCTTAGGAGCAACACCAGGACTAGAAGGGGTTAAAACACCATGATAATCTTCAAACACTTCCTTGTATGACTCGTAACTTTGTTTTTTAAAATCAATTGCCTCAGCGTATTCTTTTGCAGAATGTTTATTACCCTTCGCAATAGCAGTTTGCATATATTTTGATAATTTTGATTTATATTTTTTATAATAAATCCCAAAATTATTTGCTAAATCTGTTTCATGAATTATCTGATGATATTTGTGTATATCTTTAAAATAAGAAGGGGTATCAAAGACTTCAATATTTTTGAATGATTTTATAAAATATTCAAAAGCCTCTCTTGATTTTTTATCAATTATCTTCCAATAGTCAGTTTTATAAAAAATAAATTTAGGTTCAAACAAAGGACCTTTTTTAGTTTCATTTAAAATATTTTCAGCAGAATAGTAAATCGTTGCTGGATCATAATTATCTTTTTTAATCAATATTTTTGCTAATAGGGCAACATCTTCTACTGTTCTACCAAACATCCCTATATGATCTAAAGTATATGACGTCCTTAACACTCCGTTTCTTGAAATCAAACCATAGCTTGGTTTATATCCAACTACGCCACAATATGATGCTGGTCTAATAATTGAACCACCTGTTTGCGAACCAATTGACAATGGTGCCATTAAAGATGCCACGGATGCAGCTGAACCACTAGAAGATCCACCTGGTGTTCTTGAATAGTCATGTGGATTAGTAGTTTTTGGAGGTCCTAAATATGCTAGTTCAGATGTTGTTGTTTTGCCCATAACTATTGCACCTGCTGCATACAACAAATCAACTATCTCAGCATTTTGAGAATAAGATTTACCTTTTCTTATAACAGTCCCACATTCAGTTGGCATATCTATTGTGCCCACAATATCTTTAACAGCTACAGGAATTCCATGTAAAGATCCGACTGGTTTTCCAGATCTTCTATATTCATCTGCCTCTAAAGCTTTTTCTAATAATATTTTTTTATCAAAGTGAGCCCAAGCCTTAACATCTTTTTCAAATTTATTTATTCTTTCGATATACTTTTCACAAACTTCAACTGAAGTAATTTGTCCATCCTTAATTTTTGATGCCAGTTCTTCAACGCTTAAAGAAAAAATATCTATCATTTAAGTCTCAAAATTAATTTGCAAATAATGTTTCTGGTAACCATAAAGCAATTCCTGGGAACCAGTACATTAAAACCATCGCTAATATTACAATAGCTAAAAAAGGCATTATACCTCTAAAAATATCCATTAATTCAACATTTCTAGACTGAACACCTTTTAAATAATAAGCAGACATTGCCATTGGTGGTGTCAAAAATGATGTTTGTAAATTTAAAGCAATTAACATTGCAAAGAAATATGGATTTACTCCAAAAAATTCTACTAGTGGTAAGAAAATTGGAACAAAAATAATTAATATTTCAGTCCACTCTAACGGCCATCCTAATAAGAAAATAATTATTTGAGTAATAACTAAAAACTGCCAAGGTTGAAGATCTAAAGATTTAAAGAAATGTTCGAACACTTCATGACCACCTAAATATGAAAATACAGAAGCAAACGTCCAAGAACCAATAAACAACCACATTATCATTGCAGTTGTTTTAGCTGTTAAAAACACTGACTCTTTAAAATTCTTCCATTTCAATGTTTTATAAAAATAAGATAGCACTAAGGCTCCAAATGCTCCTACTGCTGCAGCTTCTGCTGGAGTAGCAATACCCGCAAGTATCGTGCCTAAAACTAAAATAATTAATGAAAACAACGGTAAAAATGAAACTAAAACTTCTTTCATAATTACTGCAGTTGGTGGAATTTCTTCTGCTGCTGGTTTTGGTGCAATTGATGGATTTAACCAAGCTCTAAAAACTGCATAACCTATGTAAAGTCCTGCCAACATCAATCCTGGAAATATTGCAGCAGCAAATAATCTTAATGGAGACAATTGTGCAATAACTGAATAAACGATCAACATGATGCTAGGTGGTATCAAAATTCCTAAACATCCACCTGCACAAATAATTCCTGATGCAAATTTTTTATCATATCCTGCTTTAACCATTGCTGGCCAAGCTAAAAGTCCCATCAAAGTAACTACCGCACCAATGATACCTGTTGCAGTCGAAAATAATGTACAAGTTATTAAGGCTGCTACTGCCATAGAAGCTGGAAGTTTGTGTGAAGCTAATCTTATTGCAAAAAATAATTTTGCAACTATCCCCGCTCTTTCAACCAAGTAACCCATGAATAAAAATAAGGGCACGGCGGTAAGTACATTGTTATCCATTACCGTATAAGTATTTTGTACAAATAATTGGAAAATCCTATTATCAAATAGATGCTCCATCTTTGTTGGGTCAAAATAAGCGTAGTAACCAAATCCCAAACCCATTGCCATTAACGTGAAGGCAATTGGGAAACCCAATAGAACTGCAAACAAAAATATTCCCATCATTAAAATTGCAACTTCAGGATTTGTAAGACTAAATAACATCGTCAGTATTACCTTTCTGTGCAGTTCTCATTAATAATTTTTCTGTCTCTTCGGCATCTGCTGAATCTCTCTCTGGCCAATTTCCAGTTTGAATACAAATAATACATCTAAAAACTTCACTAACACCCTGAATAGTTAAAAGTGCACCCGATAAAGGTATTAAAGATTTGGCCATATAAATTTGAATTTGCGCAGGACTGTTCCAACTTGTTTCCTTAATCTTCCAAGCTAAAGCTGCATATTCATAACCATAAAATGCAAGAGCAACAACACCAGGAAAAAAGAAAATAAAGTACAAAACTAAATCAACATAAGCCTGTGTTTTTTGTGAAAATAATCTATAAATTACGTCTCCTCTAACATGTGCTTCCGTTGATAATGTATAAGCTCCAGCCATCATAAAAATAGCACCATACATTTGAAGACTAAAGTCAAAATTCCATAAAGTGGGAGCATTTAATGCATAAGCCATAAAAACTTCATAGCAAGTTCCTCCCATCAAGATCACTATGCACCATGAAAAGGCTTTACCCATCGAGATACTTAATCTGTCTGCAAATTTTATAAATGATCTCATCATAAAACTTAAGTTTTATTGAATTGTAGTAAATTAATCAAATAAAAAAGGGGGCCGAAGCCCCCCTTTTAAAATTTTAAAAGTTATTAGATTTTAACTTTTCCAATTGGTCCAAACTCATTTTCATATGCAAGTTTGTAATTAGGCTGATTCATCAGCAAGTATTTCATTACTTTCTTCGCATATGCTTTTTGAGAATCAACTATCTTCTTAAAGAAAGGATCTTTCTTATTGAAGTCACCGATTACTTTATCCCAACCTTTTAATTGTTCAGCAAGGATAGCATCTGAAGTTTGGTAAACATTTACTTTATGCTCATTCATTAACTTCGCAAGATCGTTTGAGTATCTTACTAGAGCTTTAAAGTAGTTATCACTGTTTGCAGCATAAGCAGCATTCTTCAATATTGCTTGGTGTGCAGGTGATAAGCTATTGTATGTTTTTTTGTTAACTGGAATCTCAAACATCTCTTGAGATTGGTGGAAGCTTCCTAAGTGATAATGCTTAGAAACGTCTTGCATACCAAATTGAGAGTCTGAAGTTGGGTTGTTAAACTCAGCTGCTTCAATCAAACCAGTTTTCATTGCTGGTTGGATTTCACCACCTGGTAATTGTCTAACTACCATTCCCATTGCAGTTAAAACGTTAGTCGCAAGACCAACCGTTCTATACTTCATACCTTTAACATCAGACACTTTAGTTACGTTCTTTTTGAACCAACCAAAAGGCTGTGCAGGCATAGGCATATGGAAGAATCCAACATAATCGAAACCAACTTTTGCAAGTGTTTCGTCATATAATTTTCTTCCTCCACCATACTCCATCCATCCCATAACTTCTTGAGATGACATTCCGTATGAAGGACCAGTTCCAAATAATGATGCAGCAGGATTTTTACCATACCAATATGCAGTCACCCAGTGACCCATATCTACTACACCAGAACTTACTGCTTGTCCGATTTCTGAAGTTTTAACAACTGCTCCAACCGGCTGAAGATCAATCTGAAGAGAACCACCAGACATTTCTTTAACCATGTTACAGTAGTCACCAGCCATTTCAAAAAAGATGTTTGCTCCACTTGGCCATGCAGCTTGCATCTTTAAAGTTTTATGACCGCTTGCAGTTGCGATGTTTGGCATTGCAACTGTAGCTGCAGCTACAGCACCAGCTTTAGCAGCAGTTTTAAAGAACTTACGTCTTGAAGATGTTTTAATCTTCAATGATTTATTTTCTTTTGTCATTATTACTCCTATTAAAGTTAATTAACTGTATATGAATTTAAACATAGAATTAGATTAGAGTCTTTCTAAAAAAAAGCGTAGATGTCGCAGAAATTTGATTTTTTACAATCTTAAGTAGAATCAATTGACTTTATTGATACACTTACCTGTTTTAAAAAACTGATCAATATTATCAATTGCTAAGTTAGCCATAGCAATTCTTGTATCTTTAGTTGCACTCCCTAGATGAGGTAAAATAAAGGCTGATTTTATTTTAAAATATCCTGGATTAAGATTAGGTTCATTTTTATAAACATCTAAACCAACTGCATAAATTTTTCTTCTATTCAGAGCATCAATAAGAGCTTCATCATCTACTATATCTCCTCTTGCAACATTGGTAATTACCGCTCCCTTTGGAAAATACTCTACTGTTTCTCTATTAATCATATTCTCTGTTTCCTTAGTTGCAGGACAGCAAATAGATAATACATCGGAAACTGAAAAGAGACTTTTAATATCGTCATGATAAACAGCACCTAATTCTTTATCTTCACTCAGCTTTGATCGATTGTGATAATGAATTACCATCCCCAGTGACCTTGCTATTTTTGCAATTTTTTGACCTATTCTACCCATTCCTAATATACCTAATCTAGTTCCTGTAAGTTGTTTTCCAATTAAATAATCTGCAGACCATATCCAACCGCCTTCTTTAGCAGACTCAATTCCCTCTGAAGCTCTTCTGCAAGCACCTAATATTAATAAAACCCCAATTTCTGCGGTCGCATCTGATAAAACTTCTGGAGTATTGGTAACAATAATTCCTTTTTTTTTTGCAGCATCTAAATCAATATTTCCAAAACCAACAGCAAAATTAGATATGATCTTTATTGTATCAGGTAATTTATCAATAGTTTGTTTATCTATTTTCTCAGTAAGAGATGTAAGAATACCATCACAACCTTTACTCAATTCAATAATCTTTGATTGTGAATATAATTCATCATTATTGTTAAATATTGGATCAAAAGTTTTTGTTGCTTTTTCTTCACTTTCTCTAATAAGTTTCCTTGTAATTAAAATTTTTTTCATAAAATATTCTTCAGATTATCAGTTAAGATCGAATATCTTACCTGGATTCATTATATTGTTTGGATCTATTGTTCTTTTAATTGATTTCATTATGGGGATATTATCAGGATGTTGCTCTAGTAAATACTCTTTTTTATGAAGCCCTACACCATGTTCACCTGTAATAGTTCCGTTAAGCTCTATTGATTTTTTTATTAGTGTGTCATTAAAAGACCTAATTTTTTTATAACTTTCTTTATTTTTTGGATCGAAAGGTAAAATCACATGAAAATTACCATCACCCATGTGACCAACCATTGGAGCTCTAACTCCAAATTTTTCTGCTTGTTCTTCTGCAAATTTTACACACTCTGTGATCTTTGAGATAGGAACACATACATCAGTTGAATAAACTCTACCATTATTGATTAAAGCTTTAACTGAATAATATACATCCCACCTCGCCTTCCAAATCTTGTTTCTCTCCTCTAAATCCTTAGCCCACTTAAATGAGCTACCATTGTTGTCTTTTGAAATTTCCTCTACAATTTTTATATTTTCATTATTAGAAATTTCAGATCCATGAAATTCAAAAAATAAAGTTGGTACTGCCTGAATGTCTTTTAGTTTAGAATAATTAATGCTAATTCCCATTTGTTCTTTATTGAGCATCTCAATTCTTGCTATTGGGACACCATACTGAATTACTTGTTGAGCAGTCATTACAGCATCCTCCAAAGAAGGAAAATGGCAAACAGCACTCATTATATTTTCTGGTATTGGGGATAATCTTAAATGAACTTCAGTGATAACACCTAAAGTTCCCTCTGATCCAATAAATAGATTTGTCAAATTATATCCTGCAGATGTTTTTTTAGTTCTACCACCAGTTTTTATAATATCACCATTAGGCAAAACTACAGTAAGACCTGAAATAACTGTTTTCATGGTTCCATATTTTACCGCCATTGTACCTGACGCAGAGGTCGAGGCCATTCCACCTAAAGCAGCATTAGCTCCAGGATCAATTGGAAAAAAAACTCCATCCTCTCTTAAATACTCATTCAATTGTTCTCTTGTTACACAAGCTTGAACTCTACAATCAAAATCCTCAACATTAACACTTAAAATTTTATTCATCTTTTCCAAACAAATAGTTATGCCATTTTCATTACCCACTACATTGCCCTCCAAAGAAGTTCCTGTTCCAAATGGAACAACAGGAATTTTATGTTCATTACATAATTTTAGTATTTTTGAAACTTCTTCATTAGTTTCAGGGAAAACAACTGCCTGAGATAAAACTGGATCATAAGTATCTTCACCTCTAGCATAATTAGCTCTCGCAGACTCAGAAGTCGAAAACCTTCCATTAAGCATTTTTTTTAACTCTGCTTGGACTTGTTCATTCATATATCTAATATTATTAAAGAATTAGAAAAAATACAGCCTATTTAGTAAGCATTTTCTTTATATTCTCTAGGGCTTGGGAAATATTATCTCTAGATGCTGCAAAACTAAATCTTACATAATTACTACAAGTTTTTCCAAAAGCAGTACCAGGAACTATAGCAACTCCTGCTTCATGCATAGCTTTTTTACAAAACTCAGAACCATTCATTCCAGTTCCAATTACTTTTGGAAAAGCATAAAAAGCACCACCAGGCAAACTACATTCAACACCTGGTAAATCATTTAATCCTTTATGAATTAAATCTCTTCTTGCTGTAAACTTTTCCATCATCTCATGTATTGAGTCATCTGGACCATCCAAAGCTGCTATTCCTGCAAATTGTGCTGCAGCATTAACACAAGATACGCTATTTATTAAAAGTTTATTTACATGTGGCACTAATTCCTTAGGCCAAAAACTCCAACCTAATCTCCATCCAGTCATTGAATATGCTTTACTCCATCCTTCTAAAACAATTAATCTCTCTCTCAACTCTGGATAATTAAAAAAAGATGGCATTTCTTTATTATCAAAAATTTGTCTACTATAAATTTCATCACTCAAAATAGTTACATGTGGATGTTTCTTTAAACCTTCAGCTAGTACGTCTATATCTGATTTTTCTACGAAACTTCCAGTAGGATTATTTGGATTTATTAATATTAATAATCTTGTTTTATCCGTTATTAATGACAAAATTTTTTCTGGGTTAAACTTTAAATCTTTGTCTTCTGTCAAATCATAAGGCACAGAAGTTGAACCAGTATAGTTAATCATCGATTCATAAATTGGAAAAGCAGGTATTGGGTGAATAATTTCTGCACCGGGCTCTCCAAAACATTGAATCGCATAACTCATCGTAGGTTTGCCGCCTGGCATGATCAAAATTCTTTCAGCGTCAACTTCTGTATTATATCTTTTTTTAATCCATCTTGTAACAGCTTGTCTACACTCTAAAATTCCATTAGATAAAACATAGCCGTGATGACCGTCATCTAAAGCTTTTTTTGCAGCTTCAACAACATGCTTAGGTGTTTTAAAATCTGGCTGACCTAAACCCAAATGTATCATTGGATTTCCTTTAGCTTCTAATGCCTTTGCTTCTGCTAAAACAGAAAAAGCTGTCTCTGTACCTAAATTATTTAAATTTTTTGCTAGCTTCATGACAATATTCCTCTAATTTATAATCTATTTCTATAAATTAATTTCGAACTATTCAACTCTTTTAAACTTTTACAGCCCATTAAAACCATATTTCTATTTATTTCATCGTGCATGTTTTTAAGTAAATGTTCAACACCTTGTTGACCTCCTGCGGCCAAAGAGAACAAAAACATTTTACCAAAACTACATGCTTTTGCACCAGCGGCAATAGCTTTTAATACATGTGACCCCCTTCTAACACCTCCATCAAGAATAATTTCAAGCTTATCTCCTACAGCATCTGAAATAGCTTTAACTTGATCAAAAGGAGATCTAGATCCATCAAGTTGTCTTCCTCCATGATTTGAAATCATTATAGCCGTACACCCAATATCAATAGCTCTTTTTGCATCTTCAACTGACATAACTCCTTTTAATGCAAAAGGTCCGTTCCATTTTTTTACACAATACTCTGCATCTTTCCAGTTCATTGCCGGATCGTATTGTTCATTAATATATTCAATAACAGATTTTGCAATATTAGTACCTTTATCAGTTTTTGAAGCTACATTCGCTAATTTAAATTTGCTATGAGTAAGATAATTAAAGACCCAGCTTGGATGAAGAGCAAAACTCATTAAACTTTGTAAAGTTAATTTGGGAGGAGTTGTAAAACCTGTTCGGTGATCTCTTTCTCTATTGCCTGCAACCAAAGTATCAACTGTTAAACACATTCCATCAAAACCTGATCGTCTGCAACGATCAATCAAATCATCAGTTATAGATTGATCTTTGTGAACATAAAGTTGAAATAATTTTGGACCACCAGAGATATTTGAAATCTCCTCAATAGTATTATTGGCCATTGTAGACATGCTGTAAAATGTTCCAAATTTATCTGCTGCTCTAGCTGAAGCCTTATCCCCCTCATGGTGATAAAGTCTTTGCATAGCGCATGGTGATAAAAAAATTGGTATATCAATTTTTTTTCCAAAAATAGTTGTAGATAGGTCTGGTTTTCCAACACTTGCAAGAATATTGGGAACCAAATCACATTCATCAAATGCTTGTGTATTTCTTTTTAGAGTAATTTCGTCATCAGCTCCGCCATCTATATAATGAAAAATTGGCGAAGGTAATTTTTTTTTAGCAAGATTTCTAAAATCCTCAAAGTTATAACAATTTTTTAAGACCACTATCTTCTAAATCTTAAATTGTTTCTACTAAGTTCTGAAATTTTTGTACAACCCATTAATTTCATGTCTCTTACTAATTCAGATTTATATTTCTCTAAAGCTCGTTCGACACCTGCTTGCCCAGCTGCAGCTAATGCATAAAGGTAAAGTCTTCCTCCTGAACACGCTTTTGCTCCTAATGACAGAGCTTTTAACATGTGTGTTCCTCTATGAATTCCACCTTCACAAATCACATCTAATTTATCACCAACCGCGTCAACAATTTCAGCAAGCTGATCAAAGGGAGATCTCGAACCGTCAAGTTGTCTTCCTCCATGATTTGAAACCATAATTCCAGTGCATCCTATATCAACTGCTTTCTTTGCATCCTCAACGCTCATAATTCCTTTCAAAGCAAAATGACCACCCCATTGAGCACAAAGTTTTTCTGCATCTTTCCAGTTCATAGATTGATCCAACATAGTTGAAAAATAATTTCCGATTGAAGTATTTGTGCTGGTTCCTTCTTTTACATAATCTTGAAGATGAGGTAGTTCAAATTTACCTTTAGTTAGATAATTTATTCCCCACATTGGTTTAGTCGCAAAACTGAACAAACTAGAAAGTGTAAGTTTAGGAGGGGATGTAAAACCTGTTCTCAAATCTCTTTCTCGATTACCACCAGTAATAGTGTCAACAGTTAAAGCCATTACGTCAAATTTAGCTGCTTTAGCTCGCTCTAAACAAGAGTCATTTAAACCTCTATCTTTATGAAAATAAAATTGAAACATCTTTGGAGTATCAATCATAGAAGATATCTCTTCAACACTTACTGTTGCCAGGGCTGAAACACCAAACATCGTATTAAATTTTTTAGCTGCTTTTCCAACAGCTCTCTCACCATCATAATGAAAAAGTCTTTGAAGTGCAGTGGGTGCCAAATAAAAAGGTAAATCTAATTTCTTACCAAAAATTGTAGTCGATAAGTCAACATTCTCAACTCCTCTTAAAACATTTGGAACTAAATCAACATCATCAAATGCACTTGTATTTCTAGCATAAGTAATTTCATCATCTGCTGCACCATCAATATAGTGAAAAATTGGTGAAGGCAGTTTTTTTTGCGCAAGTTTTCTAAAATCACTAAAATTGTGACAATCTTTTAATTTCATTTTTTCAATTTAGAATTTTTTAAGAAAGTTAAACATATAACTATTTGCCCCAGGATTCTGGTCTCCTAAACTTGCGTTAGATAAATGATTATATGAAAAACCAAACTGACTATCTTTTGGTAAATCTAATGAGAGTTGAACTTCACTTTTGAATTCCAACATATGTCCTAGATCTTTACCATCACCTTGCTCATAAAGACCAGGAGTAAAGCTTGGAATTATATTTAGTATACCTAGAGAATAATGAGCTTGAACACCTGTATAAACATAAGCTGCATTGTCAGCAGTAAACATGGCACCTGTAATAGGAGATAAATTTCCTAAAAATGTATCTCTATTTAAATCTACATTTTGATGTTGAAACCCAATTAATGTTGATCTCTTACCATCATCACTAAAATCAAACATTCCTGTATAAATGTTAAACTTTGTATTGTTGTCACTAACTTTAGATTCTTCAGCAATTGAGGAAAAATTGATAAAAAATATTATTAACAAAATTTTTATAATTCTTAAATTCATAAATAAAAAAAATTATTTTTTTCTAAATATAAATAATTTAAATATAATTGCACCACCTAATAAGAATATAAAAATTGGTAATAACCAGAGAAAATAGGTATTTTTATTAAATTCTGGATCATATAAAATCCATTCGCCATATTTATCTTTTAAAAAATCGTAAATTTGTTTTTCATTGAGGCCTTCCTCTAATTTTTCTTTCACTAATATTTTTAAACTATTTGCAAACTCAGAGTCCGAGTCGTAAATTGATTGGCCTTGACAAATTAAACATCTCAAGTTTTTAGTAATTTTATTACTTTCATTTTCTGATTGAGCATTTAAAAAACTAAAATTAAACAAAAAAAAGAAAATAGTTAAAAATTTTAATAATTTCATTTAATGATATCTTTAATTTCTAATAATGATTTTTTATTTATTGGTCCAATAATTTTTTTGATAATCTTTCTATTATAAATTAAAAAAGACTCAGGCACCCCATAGGCACCCCATTCGATTGATATTGTTCCATCTTCATCTGTATAAATTTTATCATAAGGGTTATTTAACTCGTCTAAAAAATTCTTAGCATTTCTATATTTATCTTTATAATTAATTCCAATTAATTGAATTTTATTTTCTTTACTAAGTTTCATTAAATATTTATGTTCTTCCCTACAAGGTACACACCAAGAAGCCCAAATATTAAATAAATAGAATTTGTTGTGTTCAAAAATTTGATCTGAATTTTCTATTTTGTTTGAAGCGAAATTCTTAACTTCAAATGAAGGAATTTTTTTTTCAATATTATTTTCTGGAATATAAATATTAGAATTTTGTAATCCTTTATAAAAAATAAAAAAAACAGTTATGAAAATAACAAATAAAATTATTGGTAAAATTTTACTTTTCATACTTCCTTTGAATAAAGCTTAACAAACCACTTAAACTTAACATTATTGTAGAAAGCCAAATCCAAATCATAAAAGGTTTAAATTGGTATCTAATATTAAAATAATCTTCATTCTGAACATAGTTCATGGTCATAAATTTATCATAAAATAAATTAACTTTGATATCTGCTTCACTTGTAATTATATTAGGTTGGTTATAAATTCTTAATTCTGGTTGCATTAATTCAATATCTCTACCAAATTCCTCTATAGTAAATTTTCCAATAATTGATTTAAAATTTTGTTTATTTTTTTGATCAATACTCTCAAAACTTATTTTAAATTTTTCTGTTTCAAAAGTTTCATTGACTTTTAAATTAGTAATCAATTCATAGGAAAATATATTATTAAATAGAATACTAAGTATTAATAAACTAAAACTAAAATGTGCAAAGTTTTGAGAAAAATTTATTAATTTTTTATTAAAAAACTCCTTAATCGATATAAAAAATAAAAAAATTGCCGATGCAACTAAAACAGTATTTAAAAGAAAATTTATTTTTAAATCCTTAATTATAATTGTCGATAAAATTAAAGAAATTATAAAAAATAAAAATAAATAAAATTTATCCTCTATATTTGATTTGATCCATTTAAGTTTTGGACCAATAGCCATGGCAATTAGAAAAGGAAATAAAAAAGGTATTATCAACTTATTATAAAATGGTGGCCCTACAGAAATTTTTTCTGAAGATATAACTTCTAAAAAAATTGGATAAGTCGTTCCAACTAAAACTACAGACAAAAAATACATCATAAACCAATTATTAATCAAAATTGATGTTTCTTTACTTAACCCAATAAAGTTTTTTGTATTTTTAGTTTCATCTTTATAAAAGAATAAAAAAACAAAAAATGATAAAAAAATTAAAATAAATAAAAAAATTAAAATAAATAATCCTCTTTCTGGATCATTAGCAAAAGTGTGAACAGAATTTAAAATTCCAGATCGCACTAAAAATGTACCACACATACTTAAAGCAAAAGTGGTTATTGATAGTATTACCACCCAAGAAGTAAGAATTAACCTTTTTTCCAAAACTAATATACAATGTAATAATGTGGTCAGTGCAAGCCACGGCATTAAAGATACATTTTCAACTGGATCCCAAAACCAAAATCCTCCCCATCCTAACTCATAATAAGCCCAAATTGAGCCAAGTAGAATTCCCAAAGTCAAAAAAATCCAAGCAACTAAAATCCACTTTTTTATATGTGAAGCCCATATTTGTGAAATGTAATTTGAACAAATAGCGGCAAGAGCAGAGGAAAATATTATAGATGTACCAACATATCCTAAATATAAAATTGGTGGATGAATTGCTAATAAAGGGTCTTGTAAAATTGGATTTAAACCTAGTCCTTCTTGTGGCACTGGAAAGATATAATTAAATGGATTTGAAGTTTTTAATAAAAAAATAAAAAAACCAAAAATAATAATTTGCTGAAATAATAATGTTAAAATTTTATATTTTTTTGGTTGATCTTTAGATTTTATCAAAAATAAAAATAAAAATAATGTTAAGACTAACAACCAAAGTAAGAGGCTGCCCTCATGATTTCCCCACGTTCCAGCTATTTTATAAAAAAGTGGTTTAGTTGTATGCGAGTGGTTAAAAACAGTCTCATTACTGAAATCTGATTTAATAAATGAAAAAATTAATCCAAAAAAACTAATTGCGACAAGTAAGAATTGCAAAAAAACTAATTTAATAATTTTAGTATCTAGTTTTTGGGTATCATTTAAGTTTTTAATTGAAAAAAAGTATATAAAAAAAGATAAACAAATGCCAAAAATCAAAGAATAATATCCAATCAAACTGGGCAAATTTATTTCTCCTCTAATGCAGCTTTTACTTCAGGCGGCATGTAATTTTCATCATGTTTTGCTAAAATTTTTGTAGCTGAAAAAAAATTTTTATCTTTTAAATATCCCTCTGCTACAACTCCTTTACCTTCAGTAAAAAGATTTGGAACTACTCCAGAATAAACTACATTAATTTCATTTTTAAAATCTGTAATTATAAAATTCAATTTTTTATCAATAATACTAATAGAATCTTTTTTAACCATTCCACCAATTCTGATCTTATTTTTATTCAGTTCTGATATTACTTGAATATCCGATGGTGATTTAAAAAAGACCACATTTTCCTCTAGAGATTTTAAAATTAAAAATACTGATAACGTTAAGGTAGCTAAAATTAATATAATGTAAAAAAATCTTAATTTAACTTTGCGACCATACATGGTTTAAAAGTTAGATATTTGTTGAGTTAGATAAAATTTCTTTATTAATATTCTGTAGTCTTGCAGAAGCTGCTCTTTCAGAGTTTAGGTTTCCAAATTTTGCTATAAACTTATTTTTTTCTTTAATGTATTGAGTCTTAATAATGAGATACAAAGATAAAAAACTTAAAAAAGTAAAAAGAAATGAAGACCAAACATACAATCCATAGCCATTCATTATTAGTATTTCATTTATCATAGTCTATCTAAACCTTTATTTTTTATTTTTATCAGTTCTGTATTATATTTCATTAAAAAAATAAGCAATGAAAATAGAGCAAATGCCGCAGTCATAATCAATAAAGGAAACAGCATAGAAGAATGAATTGATGATTTTGTAAAAATATTTATTGATGCTGGCTGATGAAGTGTATTCCACCAATCTACTGAATATTTAGTTATCGGCACATTAATTATTCCTAAAATTGTTATAATAGTACTTACTTGAAAAACTTTTTCTTTATCCTCATAAATTCTCCAAGAAATTAAATACATTCCATAAAATAAAGCTAATATAAGCATTGAAGTGATTCTAGCATCCCATGCCCACCATGTACCCCATGTTGGTTTACCCCAAATTGAACCGGTAACTAAAGCAACTATATTAAAAACAAAACCAGAGGGTGCTAGACTTTTTGCAATTAAGAAAAAATTTTTAAATTTCGTAATATAACCCAAGATTGATAATAAGGTAACTGCTGAAAAAATTCCTAAAGCAATCCATGCAGCAGGAACATGAACATACATAATTCTTACTGAGTGACCTTGCTTGTAATCTTCAGGAGATAATATTAGTGCCTCAGTTAATCCAACTGACAAGACAATCACAAATAAAAACAATACATATTTTGGAGCTTTTGAAGTAATTGAAAATATTTTATTTGGTTCAAATAATTTAAACATAAATATTTTATTTATTTTTTTTTGAATTTTTAATACGAAAAGATTACCTGATCAAGAATGCAGAGGGAGATAATAACGAAGGGTATAATTAACACTCTTGATCAGAATTGACTATAAATTATTAAACTCCTGTGACCAACTTTTGAACTAAATGTGTTTAAAGTGTGATTTTCTTAATTTGATGGCTTAAAATAAGCAGACCCTTTTTTGCCTGAAAAAATCTCCTCTATCAAAGGATGTTTAATTGGCTCATCTGAGTCATCCATTAATAAATTTTGTTCTGAAACATAAGCTTCATAAGTAATTTCGTCATTTTCAGCTAACAGATGATAAAATGGCTGATCTTTTCTTGGCCTAACATTTTTGGGAATAGATTGATACCATTCTTCAGAATTGTTAAACTCAAAATCAACATCATAAATTACTCCTCTAAACTCGAAGTGTTTATGTTTTACAATATCACCAATTGAAAATTTAGCTTTTATAGTTGCCATAGATTTAGTATGGGTATTTAGAAACAAAAATCAATAAGAAAAATTTAAAGTTTCTTTGAAAATATTATTTATGTTAATATCTTTTGAGTGAATAAATCTTTTTTAAAGTTTCTTACTGATTTTGGGCCTTTAGTAATTTTTTTTTACTACTATTACGATAGTGGAAAAAACTTAAAAGTTGCGATACCTCCATTTATAATTGCGACAATTTTAGCATTAGGGATAATTTGGTTTTTAGAAAAAAAAATACCAAAAGTTCCTTTATTGAGTGGTGTGTTAATTACTTTTTTTGGAGGTTTAACAATTTATTTTAACAATCCAGTTTTTATCTATATCAAACCAACAATAATAAATGCTATGTTTGGTCTGGCTCTTATATTTGGAAGATATTTTACAAATGAACCTGTTTTAAAAAAGATAATGGGTAAATCAATTTCTTTAACTAATGAAGGTTGGGAATTATTAAACAAAAGATGGATTTATTTCTTTTTTGGTTTAGCAATTTTAAATGAGTTAGTTTGGAGAACACAGTCTGAAGAATTTTGGGTGAATTTCAAAGTTTGGGGATTATTGCCAATAACTTTTATTTTCACAGCTTTTCAAATAGGATTAATAAATAGATATAAAACTAATGAATAATAACTTACGTCTTGTTGTAAATAATACTGATATTAAAAAACTTGAAGCTAACCATTTTTTTGAAAAGGATGAGTTAAAAATTATATTAGATCTATATGCAAAAATGGTTTCTGAAGGATCTTGGAAAGATTATGGACTTAGTATTTCAAGTAAACAGGTGGGCTTTAGTGTTTTTAAAAATGCAGCCGAAAATGCACTTTATAAAATTTGTAAAAATTTCAAACCAAAGAATAAAAATCTCAAATACTTAATAACAGATACTAACGGAAAAATATTGAAGAATTCATTTGACTTGAGCTTGTTGTTAAAAAATACTAACTGGAAAAAGCTTCAGAAATAAAATTATCTTCTTTGACCAAAAAGTCTTAGAAGCATAATAAAAAGATTAATGAAATCTAAGTAAAGAGTTAAAGCACCCATCACAGCTTTTTTACCCATCAATTCGCCCGAGTCTGAAGCTACGTACATATTTTTAATTTTTTGAGTATCGTAAGCAGTCAAACCAACAAATATTAAAACTCCTAATATTGAAATAACAAAATACATCATAGAAGATTTCATAAAGATATTAACTATTGAAGCTATAATGATCCCTATTAATCCCATCATTAAAAAAGATCCTAATTTTGTTAAATCTCTTTTAGTTGTATATCCATAAATACTCATTGCCCCAAAAGTTGCTGATGTGATAAAAAACACTCTTGTTACACTCATTCCAGTATAAACTAATAAAATTGAGGACAAAGATAATCCCATTAGAGCCGCAAACACCCAAAAAGTTGTTTGTGCTTTTGATGCACTCATTTTATTAATTCCGAAACTCATATAAAAAACAATTCCAAGTGGCGCTAACATGACTAGCCATTTTAATCCGGATAAATAAATTGTATTACCCATTTGAGTAAGACCCACAATTGATCCGGAAGCATCTGTAACAACAGACATTTTAAAGGTTAACAATGCAATTATTCCAGTAAGCAAAACTCCTGTTGCCATGTAATTATAAACTTTGAGCATATAAGCTCTCAAACCTTCATCAGTTACCGTTGTTTCTTGAGCTGCTGCTCTTGCTCTTGCTAATATGCCTTTTTTGTCAAATTCCATAATGGGATAAATATATAGTCTTTTACTAATTATTCAAGATGCCTTAAAAGTTTGTAAAAAAATTAATACAAAAAAACCTTAATGAATTACAAAAAATTGGGAAATACTGATCTTGATGTGAGTACAATTTGTCTCGGTACTATGACTTGGGGTGAACAAAATACTGAAGCAGAAGGGTTTGAACAAATGAATTTTTCTTTAGATCAAGGTGTAAATTTTTGGGATACTGCAGAAATCTACTCTATTCCACCGAAAGAAGAAACTTTTGGTAGCACTGAGGAAATTATAGGTAATTGGTTTCAAAAAACAAAAAAGAGAGACAAAGTTATTCTTGCCTCAAAAGTTTGCGGACCAATGAGAGAATATGTAAGAGGTGGTGGAAATCAATTTGGAAAAAAAAATATTACTGAAGCTTTAGAGGGAAGCTTAAGAAGACTAAAAACTGATTATATTGATTTATATCAACTTCACTGGCCTGAAAGAAATACAAATTTTTTTGGTAAATTAGGGTATGAACATGGTGATGATGGTGATTGGACTAAATTTGAGGATATTTTAGAGAGTCTAAAAAAATTTATAGATCAGGGAAAAATAAGGTATGTTGGTTTATCTAATGAAACTCCATGGGGCCTGTCTAAATTTTTAGAAATTTCTAAAGACGAAGATCTTCCCAGAATGCTTTCAGTTCAAAACCCATACAATCTACTTAATAGGTCTTATGAAGTAGGTCTAGCTGAAATATCAGTGAGAGAACAAACAGGACTCTTAGCATACTCTCCTCTGGCTTGTGGGTATCTTTCAGGCAAATATAGAAACAATCAATTACCTAAAAAATCTAGAATTGCACTCCACAAGGATTTCTGGACTAGATATAGTAAACCTAATGCAGGGAAAGCAATCGAAGCCTACTATAAGGTAGCCAAAAAATATAAATTGGACTTGGCACAAATGTCTTTAAAATTTTTGGAGATACAACCTTTTGTGACTTCTGTAATAATTGGTGCTACTACAATGGAGCAGTTGAAAACTAATATAGAAAGTGTAAATATAAATTTAACAGAAGAAATAATAAATGAAATTAATGAAGTGCAAAAAATTTATCCAAATCCATGTCCATAATTAAAAAAATTTTATTTTTAACAGCAATTCTTTCGGTAACACTGATTTCAAAAACATTTGCAAATGATTTAAAAAAAATTGGTAAATATAAAGATTGGGAAGTTATGGTTGTATCTGAACAATCTGGCAAAGTATGTTTTGCTCAATCAACTCCTGTTTTACAAGCACCTAAATCGAATAAAAGAGAAGCAAGATTATTTGTAACTTTTAGACCAAACGAAAAAATTTCTAATGAAATTAGCACTACGGGTGGTTATGAATTTAACAAAAATAATTCAGTTTTAGCGACTTCAGGAAATAACAAATTTAAATTTGATATAAAACAGCAAGGCTTTGCCTGGATGACAAGCAATAAAAAAGAAAACATAATGGTTAAAGTTATGAAAAAAGGATCACGAATTATGGTTACTGGCTATAATGAAAAAGGATCTCAAACTATAGATCATTATTCACTACTTGGATTTACAAAAGCATATAATACTGCAAAAAAATCCTGCAGTTAATAAATGAAATCAAAAAAAAGAATTGTTTTAGCTTACTCGGGAGGGTTAGATACATCTATAATTTTAAAATGGCTTCAAGAAAATTATAATGCTGAAGTCATTTGCTATACAGCAGACATAGGCCAAGAAATTGATAGAAAAAAAATTATATTAAATGCAAAAAAATTTGGAGTTAAGAATATAATTATTAATGACCTAAAAGATATTTTTGTAAAAGATTATGTTTTTCCGATGATCCGTGGTCATGCAATTTATGAAGGTGTATATTTATTGGGAACTTCAATCGCGAGACCACTTATTGCAAAAGATCAAATTCAAGTTGCAAAAAAATATAAAGCTTATGCAGTTTCTCATGGTGCTACTGGCAAAGGTAATGATCAAGTTAGATTTGAACTTGGATATCATTATTTTAATCCAAGAATAAAAATCATTACACCTTGGAGAATTTGGAAATTAAAATCTAGAACAGATTTAATTAGTTATGCAAAAAAACATAGTATTCCTATTCCAAAGGATAAAAAAGGTGCACCACCTTTTTCAGTAGATGATAATTTATTTCATACTTCAACTGAGGGAAAAGTTTTAGAAAATCCAAAAAATTCAGCTCCAGAATTTATTTTTCAAAGAACTATTTCTCCAGAAAAAGCTCCTAATAAACCTACCTTTGTTACTATTAATTTTAAAAATGGAGATCCGATTGGGGTTAATAGAAAAAAATTAAGACCCTCAAAACTGCTTGAGAAGTTAAATCAATTAGCTGGAAAGAATGGAATTGGAAGAGTTGATCTAGTTGAAAACAGATTTCTAGGAATAAAATCAAGAGGAGTTTATGAAACTCCAGGAGGAACATTATTAATTCATGCTCATAGAGCAATTGAGTCTGTTACTTTAGATAAAGAAACAATGCATAAAAAAGATAATATTATGTCTAGATATGCAGAGCTAATTTACAATGGCTATTGGTACTCAAAAGAAAGGTTTAAACTTCAAAAAATTGTAGATCTCAAAAAAAACAAGGTTAATGGATCAGTTAAACTTAAACTTTATAAAGGCAACATAACTATTCAATCTAGAGTTACTAATAGTAGTGCTTATTCTATGAAGAAAGTTTCTTTTGAAGAAAATAAATCTTTTAATAAGTCAAATGTTGAGAAATTTATAAACTTTCATAAAAAAAAGTTAAGAAACTAACAATTATTTACGGACAATTTGGGCATTGTTTATTATAAAAAAAACTTTAATTATTTCATATGGATGGATTAAAAAAATGGATGCAAGAGTCAGCTAATATACTATTTGATGATAGTAAAAATGACCTTAGATCTTTGCCCAAAGCAGTAAGATTACAAATATTGTTAGTATTAAGTTTTATTTGGACGACTGTATTCAGTTTATACGTTTTTTCTTATACAACTTTTGCTTTTGGATGGGCCGGAACATATATTGCTCACGTAGGACTAATATTTGCAGTGTATATGACATTTAAGCAATTTCATAAAGCAGAAGAAAAATCGAGCAGTGTTTTTGAAACAAAAAATTTTGATCCATTTAAAATTATGGTTATTGTTTTTGTAATTGTTTTTATCTTCGTTTTTTCGAAAGGTATTGAGGTTTTAACAAATACTAACTCATATTCGATACCTTATGATGGACCATCAAAATCAGTATTTGAAAAATGGTTACCATTTAGTAAAGATAAGTAATGGAAAAAATAGCAAAAAATTTACAACTCATACTGATGGTTATCATTTTGATAAGCACAGTAATCGCTGTTGGAATTGAAATAGGGAAAATGTTTCAAAATCGATCTGTAACTTTAGCTGATTTGTTATTAATGTTTCTATATTTAGAAGTACTTGCAATGGTAAGGGTTTTTTGGCATCAACAATCAATTAGTATTACATTGCCATTGTTAATTGCAATTACTGCACTAGCGCGGTTCATTATTCTTCAAGGAAAAGAGATGGATCCAGCTGCCTTAGTTTATGAAGCTGTTGCGATCGTATTAATTGCTGGAGCTATTGTAATCTTAAGATTAAGACACAGTGATAAATTGGGTCTAAAGAAAAAAAAATCAAAATAATTTAAAATGAATTTTGAAGCTTCAAGGGCGAAGGCCTTAGACAAATTAAATTATTTTATAGAAAATAATCTTTCAGAATATTCTAAGTTAAGAAATTTTGATTTTGGACCAGAGAATAGATCCAATATTTCATGTTTATCTCCTTATATTACTCATGGAATAATTAATGAGAATGAAATTGTTAAAAAATCACTAAGTAAGTTTTCCTTTTCAAAAAATGAGAAATTTATTCAAGAAGTTTTGTGGCGTACGTATTGGAAGGGTTGGTTAGAATTAAGACCAAATGTTTGGTCAGACTATTTAATAGAATTAAATAAAATCAGAGAAGATTTCAAAAACAATCAGAATTACATTAATGCTGTTGAGGGTAAAACAAATATTGAATGCTTTAATACATGGGTAAATGAACTTAAGGAAAATAACTATTTACATAATCATACAAGGATGTGGTTTGCTAGTATTTGGATTTTTACTTTAGAACTACCTTGGCAATTAGGTGCAGAATTTTTTATGAAACATCTTTATGATGGTGATGCTGCATCAAATACTCTTGGCTGGAGATGGGTTGCTGGAATTCAAACTCAAGGAAAACATTATTTAGCAAGCGAATGGAATATCAAAAAATTCACCAATAATAGGTTTAATAATATTAAATTAAATGAAAATGCTCATCCAAAAGTTTCTGAAAAAACTTACTCGATCAATAAACAAGATTTTAACAATCCGCAAAATATAGAGGATAAAGATCTTTTAATTTTTGAGAACAATCTCTCTTTTGAAATCACAGATTTTCAGGATAATAAATTTAAAAAAATTTATTTAATTTCTAATAAAAATGATAATCGATCAATCCAACTTAGTGAAAAAGTAGTGAAATTTAAATCCCTTTTGATTGAAGACCAAAAACAAAGATTAAAAGCTAAGTCTTTTGATTGTGAAGTAATAAATATAAGTGAAATTAAAAAAATTGAAAACTGCTATGCTTTATATCCAACAGTAGGTGAAAACTTGGACTATTTAAATTCAAATAATATAAAAATAGATTTTTTATATAGAAAACTTGATCAGTATTCTTGGCAATATTGCAATAAAGGTTTTTTTAATTTTAAGAATTATATTCCTAAAATTATTTCGACTTTTAATTAAAACCACCTAAACATTCCAATAATGCCAGCTGTTGCATAAAAGAATTGTAAAAATAATATTCCTCTATGACCACCCCTATAAGCCCAAATTCCAATTAAGATTGCAGATATAAGTAATAAGCAAAAACCAAAAAACTCTATACCAATATTCATAGCTACAAATAACGAGTACAATATTGCGGTGATAACCCCTGCCCATTCAAAAATTTTATTATTCATAGTCCTTATAAATTTCTTCACGATCGACTTTATTCATACCTTTTGTTTTTTCTATGAATTCATTTCTCAAATCTCTAGTTTTAAATATGTAAAAACAGACAGTATCTTTGCTGTGATAAATTGCCTTTAACTCATCATTAATACTATTCAGCTCTTCAGGTATTTCAGCTTTAATGCAAATCATAAAAGTTTTTTAAAATTATTATAAAGAATCTTAGAATAATTATTCATATCTATCATATTATCTTTTGCAGATTGATCAAATTTTTCTAATGCTCCATCGCCTAATTGATCTTCTAAAGCTTTTTTATATTCTGGCACACATCCCCACTCGTTAACAGTTGTATCCTTTATTTCAATATGAAATTGAATGCCATAAGCATGATTTTGGTATTTAAAAATTTGATATTTAGTAACAGGTGATGAAGCTAACAAAGTAACATCTTTATTATTCTCTATTCCTTGAACCTCATACGAATGCCATTGCAAACTCTTAATTTTATCTGGAAATTTAGAAAACAGATTATCTTGATTTTTTTCTTTTGTAAAATTGATATCCATCATACCAATCTCCGCTGGACTTGATTTAACAACCTTGCCACCAATAACCTCACCTAATAACTGACAACCTAAACAAAAACCTAGATAAGGTTTTTTTAGATCAACAACAAACTCTTTAATTTTTTTTTTTTCATTAATTAACCAAGGATATTCTTTTTCCATATAAGTATCCATTGGACCACCCATACAAAACATTCCGTCAAATTTGCTTAAATCATTTGGAATTTTTTCACCTTCATCCAGCTCAATGGTAGTAAGATTTAATCCATCAGTTAACATAAGATCTTTTATATAACCAGGATCTTCAATTTTAATATGTTGTAAAATTATTATGTTCAATAATCTTAGCTTAACTTAGAACACTTCTTAGAACAATATTTTACTCTTTCCCAATTTAACTTCCATTTCTTACGCCAAACAAAAGGTCTTTTACAAACAGGACAAATTTTTGAGGGAAGATTTTCTTTTTTCACTAGATTGTATTTTGTTTAATAAATTTATCTGCAGCTGATAAAATCAATTTTTTTCTATCGGTTTTCATTTTATCAAAAATTCTTACCATCATAGAAAGTCTTGGATTTTTTGAAAAAAATTTTCTATTTCGATCAATAAATCTCCAGTACAGCCCATCCATAATGTTACACCAATCACCTTTTTTAAAATCCATCATTTTCATAAAGTAACTAGAGCCACATATATAAGGTTTGGTAGCAAATATTCCTCCATCACTAAACAATCCCATTCCATAAACATTAGGTACCATTACCCAATCTGAAGAGTCTACAAACATCTCCATAAACCATTTGTAAACAATAGTAGGTTTTATTTCACAAAGATTCATAATATTGGATAAAATCATTAATCTTTCGATATGATGAGACCATCCATGGTTTAAAGCATTCTTAATTGCATAATCAAGTGGAGGCAATCCAGTTGTGCCCTCATACCAAGATTTTTTCATTTTTCTATTTTGTTTGAAGAAATTTCTAGTTTCCATTTCGTTTGAATAACTTTGATAAATTCCTCTCATAAATTCTCTCCAACCAATTACCTGACGTATGTAACCTTCTAGTGAGTTTAATCTTATCTTTTTACTTTTGTGAAATTCTAAAACTTTTTTAATAATAAATTCTGGAGTGATCAAACCTAAATTAATATATGGACTTAACGCACTATGAAACAAAATATTATCTTTTTGATCAACAGCATCTTCATAATCACCAAATAAGTTTGATTTTTCTTTAATAAAAAAATTTAAAAGCTTAACGACATCATTATATTCAGTAGCAAACCAAAAATTTTCAGTTTCACCTGGATGCTCTTTAAATAATTTCTCAATAATCGGCTTTAACTTTTTAGTATGATTAGTTTCATTTATTTTTGGAAATTTTGGTATTGAAATATTTTTTGGTAATTTGTTTCTATTATCTTCATCAAAGCTCCATTTACCTCCATAAGGATTTCCATCTGAACCCATTAATATTCCTGATTTTTTTCTGACATCTTTATAAAAAGTTGCCATAAAAGGTTTTTTTGATTTAGATAGATATTGTTTAAATTCCTCTCTTGAGTTTAAAAACATTGGAGTTTGTACAACATTCCATTTTATTTTTTCTTTTTTAAGAAATTGATTTATCTTTTTTTCAAAAAATTTATCTTCAACTTCAAAACTTGAAATCTCTTTTATTTTTTTTGAGCTAATTACTTTTTTTAATTTTTTTAAATAATCATCCTTAAATTCTTTATCCTCAATTTTGATATACTCTAATTTAAATTTATTTCTTTTAAGACTATCTGCATGTGAGCGCATTGATGATAAGAAAAGAAGTATTTTTTGTTTATGGTGTTTTTCATAAGTGCATAATTGGTAATCTTCAGCCATAAAAAATAGGTGATCCTTTTTGAAGCGGTCTAAGTATTTTGATGGAAATAATTGATTACCCAGTATAAAAAATAACTTCATAGTTAAATATAACGAATAAAATTTTTTATGTCAGAAAAATATCTTATTTTTGGTGCGACAGGTTCAATCGGATCTAGCTTAGCTGAACAATTGATAAACTCAGGAAATTCTATTCATTTAGTTGGAAGAAATGAAAATGAAACAAAAAGTATTTCAGAAAAACTTGGTTGTACTTTTACTATTGTTGATGTTTTAGAAGATGGATTTATTGAAAAGGTTAAAAATGACATTTCAGATATAAAAGGTGTTGCTTATTGTGTTGGTTCAATAGATTTAAAACCTTTGAGAATGGTTAATGAAAATGATTTTAATAAATGTATGAAATTAAATCTCTATTCGGCAGTTGAAGTTATTAAAGGTTATCAAGAAAGTTTAAAAAAAAATAAAGGTTCGGTAGTTTTATTCTCTACAGTAGCAGCACAAAGAGGATTTACCAATCATGCAATAATTGCTTCAACTAAAGCTGCTGTTGAAGGATTAACCGTTTCATTGGCAGCCGAATTTGCTCCAAACATTAGAGTTAACTGTATAGCGCCCAGTTTAACGAATTCAAAAATTGCAGAGCCAATGTTAAAGAATAAAGTATTAGCAGATGGGATAGCAAAAGCCCACCCTTTAAAAAGATTAGGTGAGGGAAAAGACTCTGCTTCTCTTGCAAAATTCCTGATTACTGATGACAGCTCTTGGGTTACAGGTCAAATTATTGCTGTTGATGGTGGTAGATCAAAACTTTCTTAAAGTGAGAAAATTTTTTGTTTCTATATTCTTATTTTTAATTTCTATAAATGTTTCATTTGCAGAAAATTTTAATTTTGAAAAGATTGTAGATTTAAATGATCCATGGGGCTCTACATTTATCAATAATAATGAACTAATGGTCTCAGAAAAAGGTGGAAAAATTAAGTTAATTAATCTTAATTATAAAAAAATCTCTGAAGTTGATCATGATCTTAATTATCTAGAACACGGTCAAGGAGGTTTGTTAGACATCTTATTTAAAGATAGTTTTGTTTATATTTCTTATTCAGAAAATAGAGGAAATGGAAAAACTAGTACTTCAATAGCTAAAGCAAAATTTAATAAAAAAAACTTAACTTTTAAAAATATTTTTCAAGCAAACCCACCTATTGACTCTGGATATCACTTTGGATCAAGATTGGCGATTAAAGATAATTTTCTTTTTGCTTCAGCTGGTGAAAGAGGAGAAGGTATGATTGCACAAGATCCAACCAAACATCCTGGAAGTATTATTAGAATTAATATTGATGGAACTATTCCAAAAGATAACCCAAAATTTGAGGGCAAATCAGATTGGTTACCAGAAATTTATCAAATAGGAATTAGAAATCCTCAAGGTTTAACTTTATCTCCATATGATAAAAAAATTTATTTAAGTAATCACGGTGCAAGAGGTGGGGATTGGTTTGGTGAAGCAAAAAAAGGTGAGAATTATGGATGGAAAATTTTAGGGTGGGGAGGAACAAATTATTCTGGTTTTCCAATTGGTCCAAAATGGAAACCAGGCTTTACAAAAGCAATACATTACTGGGTACCTTCAATCGCAACAAGTGCTATAACTATTTATAAAGGTGAAGAATTTAGTGAATGGAATGGACATGCTTTAATTACTTCACTTAAAGATCAATCCTTAAGAAAATTAATATTCAATGACTTGTCAAATGTTAAGGAAGACATCATTTTTAAAAATAAAATTGGAAGAATAAGAGATATACAAGTACATCCTGGTAACGGAAAAATTTACTTTTTAGGAGAAGGGGCTTTATGGCTAATGGAAAAAAATTAATTAAAATTTTATATTTTTTGATTGGAATTACTTTTTATAATTGTATTAGTTTAGCAATGGCAGAAAAACCATATCATCATTTACCAGACGGAACTTTTAGAAATCCTGAAGGATCTCCTATAAGATCAAAAGATGTAAAATTTTCCTACAGAACATTTACTAAAGAAAAAAAGAAAATTGATATTACAGTTCCAAAAGATCATGTCATCGATAAAAAAATTGTTAAAGAAAATTTAGAGAAATTTAAAGATGACGATTATATTGCTTGGATAGGGCATGCTACATTCTTAATTAAATTAGGTGAGACAACAATTATTACAGATCCAGTTTTTTCAAAAAATGCAGGACCTTTGATTTTTGGACCAAAAAGGTATGTAGAGCCCGCACTTCAACTTAACGAAATTCCAAAAACAGATATATTTTTATTAACTCATAATCACTATGACCACCAGGATATGTCGACTATTAGAGGGTTTCCCTTTAAAGATACAAAAGTTTTACTTCCACTTAAACTTGGTAAATATTTTAAAAGATACAAAGATGTTAATGAAATGGATTGGTATGATGAAATAAAAATAAATGATAACCTAAAGATTACATTATTACCTGCTGTCCATTGGTCAAAAAGAAGTCTTACAGATACCAATAAAACATTATGGGGAAATTTCCTCATCGAATACAAAGATAAAAAAATATTTTTTGGATGCGATACTGGATATGGGAACATTTATAAAGAGCTTGGAGAAAAATATGGTCCTATTGATTTATCAATGATTAATATTGGAGCGTACGATTTTAGACCGATGTTTGATAAATCAATTTATCACACGACACCTGAAGAAGCTCTAAATATTGCACAAGATTTAAAAAGTAAAAAAGTTTTAGGAACTCATTGGGGAACTTTTGTTTTATCTTTGGAACCAATTATGGAACCACCAGTCAGGTTTAAAGATAATGCAGAAAAATATGGGTTTAAAAAAAAAGATGCTATTATTTATAAAATAGGTGAGTTTGGATCATTAAAAAAATTACTAAATTATAATTAATTATCTAATAATTTTTTTTTTGCTTTTTCGAATTCTTCTTGAGTTAAAATTCCATCATTCAAAAGTTGATTTAATCTTTCAATTTCATCACTAAGTTTACTTTCATTTATTGAAAGATTATCATTATATTCATCCTCAATACTTTCGTTAGATTTTATAGCATTTTTGGCACTAAAGCCTTTCATTATAGCTGTAGCGCCTAAATATAAAACAAATCCAAAAATTGGTATTACTAAACTAAAAAAAATAATCTTTTCCATTAATTAATCCTCATCTTCTTCTCTCCAATTTTTTTCATACATCAACCAGGCTGCAAATATTACTGAAAATGTTCCAACTATCATACCATAATCAAATCCTGTTTGTTGATCATAAAGATACCAGCCTAATTGTGTTGCACCAATGGGAGGAATTGTAAGTATAGCCATAAGAATCGCTATTCTGTATGGATATCTGGGTTTCTTCATACCCCAATCTATCAAAAATTGTTTGTTGATTTAAATGCTAAATTTGCGATCTTTTGAAACAGTCGATTGTATTTTTAAGTAAACATGCGATTGTCATGGGGCCAACACCTCCTGGCACCGGTGTTAATGCTTTTGCATTCTTTGAAACCTCATCAAATGCTACATCGCCTACTATTCCTTTATCTGTTTTATTAATCCCCACATCAATCACAATCGTATCTTTTTTTACCCAGTCGCCTTTAACAAGCTCTGGTATACCCACTGCAGCTACAATTATGTCCGCCTCTAAACATTCTGCTTTTAAATCTTTAGTTCTTGAATGAGTAATAGTAACAGTGCAATTATCTTTCAATAAAAGTTGAGTCATTGGTTTACCATTTAAGTTTGATCTACCTACCACTACAGCCTTTTTTCCATTTAGATTTGGCTCAATTTTTTTTATTAACAAATAGCAGCCTAATGGGGTACATGGCACAGAACTCTCATAACCTGAGGATAAGTTTCCCACATTCACTGGATGAAAGCCATCAACATCTTTTGTAGGGTCAATAGCTTCTATAACTTTTTGTTTATCGATGTGTTTAGGTAACGGAAGTTGAACTAAAATACCTGATACTGTTTCATCTTTATTTAATTCTTCTATTTTGTTTAAAACAGTTTTTTCCTCCACACTGTCTGGATATTTGATTACATCAGATTTAAGTCCTACTTCATTTGCTGATTTCTCTTTATTTCTCACGTAAATTTGGCTAGGGGTTAAATCTCCAATTAAAATTACAGTCAATCCTGGAACTTTGTTATACTTAGCTTTTAAACTAGAAACTTCTTTCTTTAACTCTTCTCTTAGTAACGCAGCTTCTTTTTTACCATCAATTAAAATCATAATTATTTTAGAATATTATTGGTGCAATGTAGAGCTTCATACACATTTCTATAAACCAAATCAATAGCAGTAAAATAATTGGTGATATGTCTAAAGCACCTAAATTAGGAAGAAAACGTCTTATTCTACTTAAAAAAGGTTCTGTTAATTTATAAGTTAACTCCAAAAGAGCATAAACAAACCTATTTTGTGTATTTAATACATTAAATGCAATTAACCAACTAACTATAACGTTTGCTACGACTATATAAGAATAAAATTTCAATATTTGTAAAACTAAATAAAAAATCGCGATCATTTTTTTTCAATATAAATTGAAGAACTAGGAAATGCGAATGAAGCTTTGTTATTTTCTACAATTTGTTTAATCTCAATCGCAAGTTTTTCTTTCACAGATAACCACTCATTCCAACTATTAGACTTAGTAAAACATCTTACATACATATCTATTGAGCTATCTGAAAACTTATCAACTCTGACTGCTAAACCAATTTTTGTATTAAAATCATCACTTTTATTTATGTGATTTTCAATTTCATCTCTTATAGTTTTTAATTGATCAACTGTAGTGTCGTATTGAAGAGTAATAATCCAACTTATCAACCAGTTTGAAGTTTCACTTACATTAATCACTGCATTTTCTGCAAACTGAAAATTTGGTATTATAGCTAAAGATTTATCAAACTTTCTTATTGTTGTTGAACGAAAACCAATTTTTTCAACTATACCTTCAATAATTCCATCAACCAAAATCCAATCACCTATCTTAAATCTTTTTTCAACGAGAACTAAAATTCCAGAAATCAAATTTTTAAATAAATCTTGTGCACCTAATGCAACTGCTACACCAAATAATCCTAATCCAGCAATGATTGGACCTATTTTAATTCCCCATAATTCTAAAACAGCTGCGAGGCCTAGTATAAATATTAATATTTTTAATGATTTAATAATCCATCCAATTAATTCTCTTGTTAAAAGTTTATCAAGCCCACTCAAAACATATGAAACGGGTTCAATGATCTGATGAATTACCCAAAAAATTAATATGGTGATTAAAGTTCTGTTAATTGTATCAATAATTTCTCTGCCCTCTAACGAGAAAGACATGTAATAACTCGCAATAAAGAAACCTAGAACAATTGGTAAAAATCTTGCTGGTCCGACTAATGATGAAACAAAAGTATCATCTAGTTTATTTGTAGTTCTTTTTGAAATAATTTCTAATTTTTTAATTACAAGTTTACTTATTAGTCCTCTAAATATTAAAAAAACTAAAAAAATTCCTATTCCAATTAATATTTGAAAAATATCTACACCTAAAATGCCTTTATTCCAGACTGATAAAAACAAGTCAGAAAAATTATTTAATACTTCCATATTTAAATTTTATATAACAAAAATTCTTCTTCTCCAGGATTAAAAAGAAATATTTTCTTCCATTTAATTTCATTAAGTATAGATGATGATTTTTCACCAATACACAATAAATTAGTGTCCATCCATAAGCTTTCTAATTGGTAATTTTTTATAAAACTAAGAAAACTTAACGAGCTATTTTGAGAATAGACATAAACCATATCAGGCATATTTAATTTAAGTTCCCTAATAAAACTTTCATCAAAATTTTGATTATGAGTTGTTTTATAATTTATTAATCTCTTTACATTAAAACCTTCTTTTAGAAGTTCTTTATCTAAATCTACTGAAACTAATTCCCCACTAACATATAGTAAGTTTTTATTTTTAGATTCATAATTTTGTATAATTAATTCTTTCAAATTCGATACATTTCCTTCAGCAGAAATTGTATTTTTAAATCCTACACTTCTTGCTTTTTTTTCAGTGATATCGCCTACACAAAAACAATCAATGTTTTTAACTTGATCGTCTAACTCTAAAAATTTTATTGCATTAACACTGGTAAAAATAATACCTCCGTAATCAGAAAATTTTACTTTTTCATATTCAACTTTATTAATATTTAATAATGGAAGATGAGAAACCTTATGACCTAAAGACCGAAATTTTAAGATAATCTCAGAACAATCTTCCAATGGTCTAGTTAATAAAATATGCATATCACCTTTTATATGAATCTTTTGATTTTATTTTTAAAGTTTGACCAACCTCTGTTCCAATTTTTTTAAAATCATTCACATTGGTAATTCTTTTTTCATAAAATCTATGGGATCCATCTAAAGAAAAAAGTTCTGCTTCTAAAATAATTTTCCCCTCTTCGATTATTGCGTGGGCTCCAATCGCTGTTTCACAATCTCCTTCTAACACTTTTAAAATGTTTCTTTCTGCATGTGCTTTTTTATATGTCTCATTATGGTTTATTTTATTTAAGATAGATATAATTTCTTCATCATTTTCTCTACATTGAAGTGCTATAATTCCCTGGCCAGCGCTTGGTATAAGTTCATCTGAAGGAAAAATCTCAGATATTTCATTTTCAAGATTTAAAAATTTTATTCCAGCATAAGATAAAATTATTCCATCATAAATACCATCTTTTAATTTTTTTATTCGAGTATCTATATTTCCTCTAATTAATTTACATTGCATGTCTGGTCTGATTTTTTTAATTTGAAATTCCCTCCTATATGATGAAGTACCAATAGTTGATTTTAAATTTAAATCTTTTAATTTTTTTTTATCGATTGTTATTAAAATTTCTCTTGGATCATTTCTTTCTAAAAATGTATCAGTTTTAAGTCCATTTGTTTCTATAGCTGGCATATCCTTAAGTGCATGAACAGCTATATCAATGCTCTTGTTTTTAAGCTCAGTTTCTATATTACCTGAAAATAAACCTTTTCCTCCAACTTCAGACAATCTTGTATTCTGTACTTGATCACCTTTTGTTGTAATAGGTTTAATGTGAATATCATGATCACTCAAATTTGTATTTTCAATAATTTTATCTTTAGCTTTTTGAGCATAAAGCAATGCTAATTTGCTACCTCTAGATCCTATTGTTATTTTCTTATTCATAAATTAATTTATTTCTTACTTGTATTGGGATTGTACAATTATTAAAAACTATTTGAATGAGTAAAAAACCCTTAATTCTTGGAATAGAGTCGAGTTGTGATGAGACAGCAGCGTCTTTAATAACAGAAAATGAACAGGGAATTCCAATAGTTTTATCTAGCATTGTATCTAGCCAGGAAGATGTACACAAAGAATTTGGTGGAGTTGTGCCTGAATTAGCGGCCAGATCTCATATAGAAAAAATAGATTTGATTGTTCAAAAAGCTATTAAAAAAAGCGGAAAAAGTATAGATGATATTGATGCTGTTGCTTCAACTGCAGGACCTGGGTTGATAGTATGTTTATCAGTTGGGTTAAGTTTTGGTAAAGCTTTTGCATGTGCAATCAAAAAACCATTCATAGCTATTAATCATTTAGAAGGTCATGCATTGAGCCCTAAAATAAATTCAGATATAAATTACCCATATCTTCTTTTATTAATTTCGGGAGGTCATTCACAATTTTTAATCGTTAAAGGTCTCGGAAATTATAAAAGATTAGGAACAACAATAGATGATGCTTTAGGTGAAGCGTTTGATAAAACTGCAAAACTTTTGGGAATTGATTTTCCTGGTGGACCGCAAATAGAAATCTTAGCTGAAAAAGGGAATCCAAACAAATATGATTTACCCAAACCAATTTTTAACAAAGGGGGATGTAATTTATCATTTGCAGGTCTTAAAACAGCAATACTAAAAATCTCAAAAAAAATTAAAACCAAACAAGAAAAATTTGATTTAGCTGCATCATTTCAACAAAAAATAATAGAAATTTTATTTAAAAAAACAAAAATAGCTTTTAGTGAGTTTGAAAAACAAATTAAACCAAAAGAAAAAAAATTTGTTGTTGCAGGTGGTGTTGCTGCAAATAAAGAAATAAGAAAAATGTTAACTAATCTTTGTAAGAAAGAAAAATATGAGCCAATCTTTCCACCACTTAATTTATGTGGGGACAACGCAGCTATGATTGCAATGGTTGGATTAGAAAAATTTAAATTAAAAAAATTTAATAACTTAGATTTTCCAGCAAAACCAAGATGGCCTTTAGACGAAGAAGCTGCATTTTTAAAAGGTGCTGGAGTTAAGTTATGAGTAAAAAATATTGGTTACTTAAATCTGAACCAGATGTATGGTCTATTGAACAACAAAAAAAAGCTGGAAGTAAAGGAGCACCGTGGGATGGTGTTAGAAACTATCAGGCTGCAAAAAATTTAAAAGCAATGAAAAAAGGTGATCAATGTTTTTTTTACCATTCAAACATTGGCAAAGAAATAGTGGGAATTGTTGAGGTTATTAAAGAGTATTATATAGATAAAACAGACCAATCTGGTCGGTTTGTTGCAGTTACTGTAAAATTTATAAAAAAACTTGATAAACCAATTACACTTGAAAATATTAAGAAAAATAAGGAATTACAGCATTTATCACTAATTAAACAAAGTAGATTATCTGTAATGCCTATTGACTCTAAAAGCTGGAAAATTTTATATAACTTGAGTAAAATTTAAATATCCATTTATGCCAAAAAAAAAGAAAAAAACAAAATCAAAAAAAAAAGCTTCAAAAAAAAGAAGAAAAAAAATAAAGAGAAGATCTCCTAAAAAAAGAAAAGTTTTTAAAAGAAAAAAAAAGACAAGTAAAAAACTTCTGAAAATAACGAAAAAAAAAGATGACTCAACATCTTCTGAGCTAATTTTCAAAACTAAACCTGAATGGGTAAAAAGCAGTCTTGCAAATAAAGCCCAATATCAAAAAAAATATAATGACTCTATTAAAAATAATAATGCTTTTTGGAAAAAGGAAGGAAAAAGAATTACTTGGATAAAGCCTTATAAAAAAATTAAAGATATAAAATATAGTAAAGATGAAGTTAGAATTAAGTGGTTTGAGGATGGCACATTGAATGCTTCGGCTAACTGTATTGATAGACATTTAAAAGATAAAAAAGATAAAACAGCAATTATTTGGGTTGGTGATGATCCAAAAGACTCTCAAAAAATTTCATATAAACAACTTCATCAAAAAGTTTCGAAGGCAGCAAATGGGTTAAAAAAATTAGGTATAAAAAAAGGAGATAGAGTAACGATTTATCTAACTATGATACCTGAACTTGCAATTTTGATGTTAGCTTGTGCGAGAATTGGAGCTGTTCACTCAATAATTTTTGGAGGTTTTTCAGCAGAATCTATTTCTGGAAGAGTTAATGATTGTGAATCAGAATATATTATTACTGCTGACGAAGGTGTAAGAGGAGGAAAGACAATTCCATTAAAAGCAACAACAGATGAAGCGTTAATGAACTGCCCTAATGTGAAAAAATGTATTGTTGTAAAAAGAACAGGTAATTATGTTTATTGGAATAGTGATCGAGATGTATGGTATCACGACTTAATTAAAGATGTCTCAAATACTTGCGAACCAGAGGAAATGAATGCTGAAGATCCTCTTTTTATTCTTTATACTTCAGGATCTACAGGCAAACCAAAAGGAGTTCTGCATACGACTGGTGGATATATGGTCTATGCATCAATGACTCATCAATATATTTTTAATTATAAACCAAAAGATATTTATTGGTGCACTGCTGATATTGGATGGGTAACTGGACACAGCTACATAATATATGGGCCTTTATCAAATGGTGCTACAACCATAATGTTTGAAGGTATTCCTAATTATCCTGACAGTTCAAGATGGTGGCAAATAGTTGATAAGTTCAAAGTAAATACTTTTTATACTGCTCCAACTGCAATTAGAGCTCTTATGAGAGAAGGGAGCGATCCAGTAAATAAAACATCAAGAAAATCATTAAAACTTCTTGGAACAGTAGGTGAACCAATAAATCCAGAAGCATGGATGTGGTATTATAAAACTATTGGAAATTCAAAATGTCCAATTGTTGATACTTGGTGGCAAACAGAAACAGGAGGAATATTAATTGCTCCTCAAACAGGAGCTATCCCTTTAAAACCAGGGTCTGCAACTAAACCTTTTTATGGAATAAAACCTTGTCTTGTTGATAAAGATGGGAAAGAAATTAAAGGTGCTGGTGAGGGCAGATTGTGTATTTCTCAATCTTGGCCAGGTCAAATGAGAACAGTTTATGGTGATCATCAAAGATTTATTGATACTTATTTTTCTCAATTTGATGGAAAATATTTTACTGGTGATGGATGTAGAAGAGATAAAGATGGATACTATTGGATTACGGGAAGAGTAGATGATGTAATTATTGTTTCAGGTCATAATCTTGGAACAGCAGAAATTGAAAGCGCATTTGTTGCACATTCAAAGGTAGCTGAAGCTGCAGTTGTAGGTTACCCACATGATATAAAAGGAAATGGTTTATATTGTTATGTAACTTTGAATGCTGGAGAAACTGAAACAGGAGATCTTGAAAGGGAACTTAAACTTTGGGTTAGAAAACAAATTGGACCATTGGCTACTCCAGATTTAATTCATTTTACTCCGGGTCTTCCAAAAACAAGATCTGGAAAAATAATGAGAAGAATTTTAAGAAAGATAGCTGCTAATGAACATGATCAATTAGGTGACACAACAACACTAGCTGACCCAAGTGTTGTAGATAGTTTGGTAGAGAATAGAAAAAACACTTAAAAGTTTATTCTTTCATTAAATTCTTTTTTAACAACATCCCATTTTAGAATTACAGAATTTAAAACAATCTTTCGATCAAGATTTTTTAATTCATCAGCTATCGGAGCCCATTCATAAAGAGATAAAGCACTAGGATTAAATGGTAAATCTTTATAATAAATTTCCCAATTTATTTTTTGTAATCTTTCATCAAAATTTTTTTTTGATTTTTCAACAATATCTAGTGGCATTTTATTTGATATTTCATCATCAAGAATTTTTAAAAAAATTTCTTTTGCTTTATTAACTTCATTATAATTATTATTTACTTTTAAATGAGAAAATGTAAAAAAAATTAGATCTTGAAGAGCAACCGCATAGATATTCCATTTGGCAAGATTTACAGAAGACATAAACTCATCATTGTCAAAATGGAGAACATATCTGGTTCCCATTCTAGTTTTTAAATAACTATAAAGTGTAACTTGGGACACCCAAGCTGACTTAGTTTGTATAAAAATCTCAAGATCATCTAAATTTTTAATTTTTTTCTTAGGGATAAAAGCTTTAAATAATGCAAATAGGTAAATCTTAAAATCATTCCAAGTCAGGTCTTTCCAGGATAATTTATATTTCGACATAAAATGCGCTATTTTGCATACTTATAACTCAAAAAGTCCCTTAATATGAACAATTTTAATACTTTAAATCTCTTTCATAATGGTTATGGTTTTTGCCAGTTATAACTAAAAAGAGAGAGGTATATATGTCAAAACAAGCACAACACTGGGAAAAAACCAGGGGATTGCTATTTGTTACATTAGCAATTTGGTTTGTATTCTCAATGGGCATCTTCCTTTTTGGAGCAGAAATGAACGAAGTTACAGGACCATTTGGTTATCCATTAACTTATTGGTTCACTTGTCAAGGTTCTCTTGCAATTTTCGTAATCCTAATTTTCTGGTTTTCGAATAGACAAGAAAAAATTGATGAAGAGTTCGGCTTCAGCGAGAGAGGAGATGACTAATGATAAAAGGTAATTTTATAGACAATTTGCCTAAAGTTTATGGAATCTATACTGGAGGATTCATAGGTTTCATAATTATTATGGCAATTGCAGAGCAGATGGGTATGAGTGCTAAAGCAATTGGTATTGCTTTTGTAGCATTCACAGTAGCCATCTATGCTATAATTGGTTATCTATCACGTACAGCACAAGCAGATGCGTATTACGTAGCTGGAAGACAAGTGCCAACCGTGTTCAATGGAATGGCGACAGCAGCTGACTGGATGTCTGGTGCATCGTTCGTTGCAATGGCAGGTGGTATTTACTTCAAAGGCTATGGTTATATGGCACTACTTGTAGGTTGGACTGGTGGATACGTGTTGGTTGCATCTTTATTAGCACCATACCTAAGAAAATTTGGCTGTTACACAGTTCCAGATTTTATCGGTACAAGATACGGTGGTAATTTAGCTAGATTTTGCGCAGTTGTAGTTTTAACTGTTGCATCATTTACTTATGTGACTGCACAAATTAACGCGACTGGAACTATTGCATCTGTTGCTTTAGATATTCCATTCCAATACGCTGTTTATGTTGGATTAGTAAGTATCTTATTATGTTCAATGTTAGGTGGTATGAGAGGAGTAACTTGGACACAGGTTGCACAGTACATCGTGTTGATTATAGCTTATCTACTTCCAGTATTCTGGATCAGTAACAAAATTGGTGCAGGGTTCTTCCCTCACTTCATGCTAGCAGATGAAGTAGCTAGAATAGCTGATTTAGAACAACAGTTTGGTTTTGTAGCTAACTCGAAAGAGAATCTTGCTATGGTGCCAAAAGGTTTAGCTGGAATAACTAAAGCTCACTCAGCGGTTAACGCTACACCTTGGGCATTTATTTCATTAGCACTAGCGATGATGATGGGAACAGCTTCATTGCCACACGTGATGATGAGATATTTCACTACTCCAAGTGTAAAAGCAGCTAGAAAATCTGTAGGTTGGTCAGTATTTTTCATCTTCCTACTTTATTCTTCTGCACCAATGTTAGCGACGCTGTCTAAATTAGCATTGATTGATCCGTCATTACCAACTGGTATTATCGGTAAATCAGTAGCAGATGTTCAAGCGATTGATTGGTATCAAAACTGGAACCAAGCTAATCTGATGTTTATCAGCGACTTTAACGGAAATGGAACTGTTGAATTAAACGAGTTCTTCATGGGTGGTAAAGCCGTTGTATTAGCAACACCAGAAATAGCAGGATTACCATATGTAATCTCAGGTCTAGTTGCAGCCGGTGGTATGGCAGCTGCTATGTCAACAGCAGATGGTTTAATTCTAGCAATTGCAAACGCTATATCACATGATGTTTACTATAAGATCATTGATCCAAAAGCGGAAACTGCAAAAAGACTAGTTGTTGCAAGGGTACTACTTGTAGTAATTGGTTTTGCTGGAGCAACAATCGCAGCTATGGAGATCCAAGGTATCTTAGGTTCAGTTATCTGGGCTTTTGACTTTGCGATGTCTGGTTTATTCTTCCCACTTGTACTAGGTGTATGGTGGAGTAGAGCTAACAGAGAAGGTGCAATAGCTGGTATGGTTCTAGGATTGCTTTCAGGATTGGGTTACCTAATTTGGGTACGTAATGGTGGAAGTGGATTCTTAGGTATTACACAGTTAACATTCGGTATCTTTGGATCAGCTGTTAGTTTAGTAGCTATGGTTGTTGTAAGTTTAGCGACTTCAGCTCCAAGCGCTGCTACACAAAGAATGGTTGATGAGTGTCGTATACCATCAGGTAAATCGATACTTGGAAAACAACACTAAATAATCTTTTTAAGGGGCGATTAATTTCGCCCCTTTTAATTTCTCAATTTTTCCAATATAAATTTTAAATGTCAGCTAACTTTCATCCTTTAGTTTATATAATCGATTATATTCTTGGAGTAATTATGTGGACTTTAATTGGAAGAGTGGCTATGAATATTTTTCAAAGAGAAGATTCTCAATTCTTTTTTATGAGGGTGTTTGTAAAATTTACAAACCCTTTGATTAATTTATTTAAACCAATAACTCCTTCTTTCATAATCGGGCCTATAGTGCCTTTATATGTGGCATGGTTTTTCTTTATGATAAGATTTTATCTAATGCCTTGGATTTTAGGATATTCGGTAATGGGGATGTTATCCTTTCCATTGGAAAGTGAAATTTCGAGACAAATTTATCAATTTTTTAATTCAATTAAATTTTAAAAATTGATACTAGTTATTCTGGTTATCAATGAAAAAAATACAAATTTCACCTTCGATTTTATCGGCTGATTTTAGTCAGCTAGGTAATGAAATTAAAAGATTAGAAGAAGCTGGTGCGGACATGATACATGTAGATGTTATGGATGGCCATTTTGTTCCAAATTTGACTATTGGTCCTCCGGTAATAAAGGCATTAAAAAAACAATCATCAATGATTTTTGATGTCCACTTAATGATTTCTCCAGTTCATAAATATATCGAGGCCTTTTCAGATGCTGGTGCAGACATAATCACAATTCATCCTGAAGCCACTGATGATTTAACAGCTTCAATTTCTAAAATAAAAGAGTTGGGAAAAAAAGTAGGTGTTTCTCTAAATCCTGGAACCGAAATTAAAATGATTCTGGATCAACTAGATAAAATAGATTTAGTTCTAATCATGAGTGTTAATCCTGGATTTGGTGGTCAAAAATTTATGCCAGAAGTATTGGATAAAATTAAAGATTTAAAAAAAATACAAGATAGTAAAGGATTTAATTTTGACATTGAAATAGACGGAGGGATTAATTTTGATAATTCTAAAGATGCAATAAATGCTGGAGCGAATATATTAGTTTCGGGAACCACAATTTTTAAAGGCAATAATGGAGATATTAAAAAAAATATTGAATTATTAAAATCAAAATAATTTCATGGTTTATATAAATCGATTATTTTTTAATTTCATCAATCGTATAAGAAATATTTACCTCAATTCAAATTTTTATGACCGTAAAATTTCTAAGATATATAGCAACAATTTAATATACAAACCTAGTCCACATTTACTTTCATCATTAATTGAATATCAAAAACAAAAATTTAAAATTGAAGATTTTGCATTAGACGAGATTTGGGATAATAAAAATATCAGCACTAAAGATTTTAAACGTCTAAATAATTTTTATTGGTTTTTTAGCCTAGATCTAAAATCATCAAAAAAAAATACACAATCAATATTAAAAAATTGGATTAAATATAACTCTAAATATAATGAAGAAAGTTGGAACTTTGATTTAACAGCCAAAAGAATAATTGCTTGGTTATCCTGTCATAATCTCACTTATAGTGATAATAACGAAAATTATAAAAATAATTTCAATAAGATTATTCAAAAACAAACCAACCATCTGATTAATGAAATAAATAGATCAAAGTTAATTGATGATAAAATAATTGGTTGTGCATCAATTATATTAGTTGGTCTTTGTTATCAAAATCAAAATAAATACTTATCATACGGATTGAATTTATTAAAAAAAATATCTAGAGAAACTTTAGATAATTATGGTTTTCCTAAATCAAGAAATATTAAACAATTAATTTTTTACTTAAAATATTTTATCTTAATTAGGGAATGGTACAAAGAGTCTCAAATTAAAGTACCAGAACATATTGATGAAACTATTTATTATCTTGGACAGGGATATGCTTTTATTTGGCAAAATATAAATTTTGATATTTTATTTAATGGAAACAATAATTCTGATAACGATAATTTTGACAATTACCTAAAGAGACTTGGATATAAATTTAAAAATGAGAGTCAAGATTTTGGTGGATATGTAATCTTAAAAAATAAAAAAGTTTGCCTTACAATGGATGTAGGATCAACACCCATTTCTACATTTTCTAAAGATTACCAATCTGGCGCTTTATCAATTGAAATAGTCTCTAATGGAAAAAAACTGATTACTAATTGTGGTTATTCAAAAAAAAATAATATTAAATTAAATAAATTATCAAAATCAACTGCTGCACATAATACTCTTGTAATTGATGACAATTCATCTTGTAAATTTGATGAAGTAGATGAATTATTGTTTGTAAGAAAAGGACTAAAAATATTAAAAAAAAATATAGTTTATGAAAAAAATTATTGGAAAATTAATGCCTCACATGACGGATATAAAAAAAAATATCATACAATTCATGAGAGAGAAATTGAATTTTTTCCAGAACAAACAACTTTTATTGGTAGAGATAAGATAATAAAAAAAATTAATAAAAACTATAAATTCGATATCAGATTTCATGTAGAACCTGATGTTAAATTAATGAAGACACAAGATAACAAGTCTATCTTAATTCAGTTAGAGAAAGAAGGATGGAAATTTACTTGTGATAACTTTGATATAAATATTGATAATGGCTTATATTTCGGTAATAAAAATTCTTATACAAATAATCAAAATATTTTTATATCTGGTATCTCTAATAATCAGATTGAGAATATAAAGTGGGAAATTAAAAGAATATAATGAAAAAAATTCAATCAGCATTAATTTCTGTTTCAGACAAATCAAATCTAAAACCACTTCTTAAAATACTAAAAAAAAATAAAATACATTTAATTAGTTCTGGTGGAACATTTAAATTAATAAAAAAGTTAAAATTTAAATGCACTGAGGTTTCAGATTATACTGGATTTAAAGAAATTCTTGACGGTAGAGTTAAGACATTACATCCAAAAATTCATGCAGGAATTTTGGCAAAGCGAGGAAGAAAATCTCACCTCAAAGAACTAAAAAATAATAATTTTAAAAATATTGATTTAGTGATTGTAAATTTTTATCCATTTCAAAAAACCTTAAAATTGACAAATGATATAAACAAAATTTTAGAAAACATTGATATAGGCGGACCAGCACTGGTGAGGGCAGCGGCAAAAAATTATAATGATGTAACTGTAATTACTTCTACAAATCAATATGCAAAACTTATAAATCAATTAAAAAAAAATAATGGAAGTACATCATTAAAATTTAGAGAAGAAATGTCCAAAATGGCTTTTGCGGAGACAGCATATTATGATTCTGTAATATCAAATTATCTAAATTTTAAATCTAACACTTATTTTCCAGAAAAAAAAATTGTTTATGGTAATTTAATCGAAAAATTACGATATGGGGAAAATCCTCATCAAGAAGCTGCTCTATATTCACAAGATAAAAATTTGAAGTTTAATAAAATTCATGGAAAACAATTAAGCTACAATAACTATAATGATATTTTTTCAGCATTAACTCTCTCTAAAAGTCTACCAAAAAATATAGGTACCGTTATAGTAAAGCATGCCAATCCTTGTGGTGTATCAAGCTTAAAAAATAAAATAGATAGCTTTAAATCTGCTTTAGCTTGTGATCCTATTAGTGCTTTTGGTGGTATTGTTTCTTGTAATTTTAGAATTAACAAAAAATTAGCGAAAGAAATTAATAAAATTTTTTTTGAAGTAATTATTGCTAATGGTTTCGATAAAGATGCTCTTAAAGAATTAAAATTAAAAAAAAGTTTAAGAATTATTGATGCTTCAAATCTTTCATTTAATGAAATTTTCAAATTCAATTCTGTAAATAATTCACTTTTGGTACAATCTGAAGATAATAAAATTTTTTCAAAAAAAGATTTCAGAATTGTTTCTAAAAAAAAACCAACGAAATCCCAATTTGAAAATTTAATATTTGCTTTTAATGTTTGTCGCTATGTGAAATCCAATGCAATAGTGCTTGCAAATAACAAAAGTACAATTGGCATTGGATCTGGTCAGCCAAGTAGAGTTGATAGTTGTCAGATTGCAATTGATAAGATGAATAAATTTAATTATGACAAAAAAGAAATTGTCAGCGCATCTGATGCTTTTTTTCCTTTTGTGGATGGGTTTGAAAAATTAGTTCAATCTGGTGTTTCAGCAATAATTCAACCAAGTGGATCTATCAGGGATAAAGAGATTATTAAATTTGCTAATTTAACTGATACAGTTTTAGTTTTTTCTAAGACTAGACATTTTAGACACTAAATCTTATCAATTTTAGCTGCTAATATAAAATCATTTTCAGATAAACCTTCTATTGCATGGGTTGTAATATTTATTTTAGCATAACCCCAACCAAAAGTAATGTCCGGATGATGACCTTCTTCCTCAGATATTTTTCCCACTTCGTTAATAAACTTCTGACTTTCTAAAAAATTTTTAAATGTAAATTTTTTTTCTAAAAAATATATATTTTTTTTATCATTTACTATATTCCAGCCATCAATTTTTTTTTGATATTTATGAATTTCTGAAATATCAAATGGTAAAGCACCACCTTCGCATGGAACACATTTCTTATCTGAAAGTTTATTCATAATTGTTAATTATAATGTTCTTTATACACCATAATATCTTAAGATTGATAAGTTTTTTATTTAAAACTTAATGATTTCATTTTAAAGTTAAATTCTATTTTTCAATTCAAATTATTCTTGAAAAATGCTACAAAGTTCCGTGTGTATTATAATCACTACTTTAATGATAAAAATTTTATATGAATTCAAAATTAACATATAAAATTAAAATTATTGACAATTTTCTTGATAAAGATGATTTTGACGCATTGTGTAATCTCAAAATTGAAAAAAAAGATAATGAAAAATTTAAAGTATTCCACAACGAAATTACTGGAAATAAAATTTTAAAATCCTCTATAGACGAAAAATTATTAATAAGATTAAATAAGTATCACCTCAGAACAATGGAAATTTTGAGAGAGCTATGTCCAGAAAAATTTGATTTGTATGATTATTCTGATTTTGTAATAATTTTAACAGATAAAGATGCAAAATTTCCTTTTCATGATGATACACCCAATAAATTATTATCTGGAGTAATTTATCTAACTCCTGAAAAAAACTCAGGTACTATTTTTAGTAATAACAAAAAAGGATCTAACTATGAAAAGGTTGATTGGAAACAAAATAGAGCAGTTTTTTTTTCTAGAAAAGAAAGAGAAACTTGGCATGCTTACGAGGGTGATGGTGTAAATAATAGATTAGCTTTGGTATATAATCTTAATAGTAAACGACTTAAAGAAGTTTATAAGGCAGAGAAAAAAAATTACTTTTACGGAAATCTAAGATATAAAATAAATCCTTATTTATCACGATTTTTTAAAATCACAATTTAGTGTAATAATTTTACTTGGAGCGGGCAAAGGGGTTCGAACCCTCGACCTTCTCGTTGGCAACGAGACGCTCTACCACTGAGCTATGCCCGCAAAAGATTTAATATAGTGTGTCGTTTTTTTTAATTCAAGTAATATTAAATATGTTATGTTTTTTATGATGAAAAAAGAAGATCTTCCTCAAGTATTATCAATTTTTCCTTTAAGCAATTTTATAATTTTTCCTAAAACCACAGTGCCCTTAAATATTTTTGAACCAAGGTACATTGACATGATTAATGATAGCATAGGCTCAAACAAACTTATAGGAATGATACAACCAAAAAATTCTAAAGAACATAATATTGTTCCTAAGCTATATGATGTTGGCTGTATGGGAAAAATAACAAGCTTTAAAGAAAATGAAAATGGTCAATTTTTAATTGAATTACAAGGTATTATTAGATTTAAAATAATAAATGAAATTAAATCAGTAAAAAAATACAGAGAGTGTAAAATAGAATTTAAGAACTTCTATGAAGATTTAAATGTACAAAATGAAAATGTAGAATTCTCTGACTTAAAATTAATTTTTAAAGATTTAAAGACTCTTTTTGAAAAAAGAGGATTTATTATTAATTGGAAAGGATTAGAGAAACAAAGCTTAAACGAAATAATAAATGCTTTGGCTATGGCATCCCCATTTACACTTGAAGAAAAACAAATTTTATTAGAAGCTAAGAACTTAGAATTAAGAAAAAACAAAATTTCTCAAATTTTAACTACTTATTCATTTGACAACTATAATAATACTACTGTTCAATAATATTAGATTTATAATCCGTTATTAGCTATTTCTTCAAAAGATTTAATTAAAAACTTATTTTTTCCAATGATCCGAACTGACTTACTTAAAATATTATTATTTATTTTACTTTCCAAGTTAAAAAACTCGTAAATAAAATCTATCCCACTAGAAAAAAGATAATTTTTATGTTTAGTTTTTTTTTCAAAATCATTACATATAGATCTGTCTAATTCTAATCCATTATCTTTTCTAAAATTTATTAATTCACATAAAATATTAATATCTCTTATATTCATATTGAAACCTTGTCCTGCAAGTGGATGTATGCGATGTAATAAATCCCCGAATGCCAGAATATTCCCGTGAAAGTAGGATCTTAAATTAACTGATTTCAACTTAAATGAGGCTAATTTTTCAAATAAAACTATTTCATATTTAGAGTTGTATTTTGTGACTATTTTTTTTAGGTCAATATTCTTTTCACCTCTAGCTGAGTATACAATAGAAGTCTCTGTTTCCGATAAAGGTAAGAAAGCCAAAGGGCCTTTTTGAGTGAATATTTGTGAAGCAACATTATTTTTTATTTTTTTATGTTTAATAATTGTAGTGTGGGCAAAGCTGTCATAATCTTTTTTCAATTTTTTGGAAAAAAATTTTTTTGTTATTTGATTTCTACTGTCACAATTTATAACTAAATTATATTTATTTAAATTTGAATTTTTGTAACTTAATATTTTTTTAAAATTACATAATTTATTCTTTATTAATTTTGAAAATAATTCAGTTTGCAAATCAAAATTTTTAATCATTGAAAAAAGTACACGACTTTTATTTTCAAAATTTAAAATTTTTTCACTCTGTAAATTTTCAGAATAAATTTCTATTTTTTTAATATCCCATGAAAATTTTTTGATATTTAAAATTTCTCGATTAAAAAAATCAATGTTTTTTTTTGATAAACCTATAGTTCTATTTTTATTTATATCTATTTTTTTTTGATTTGAAAAAATGTCAACAAATATTCCTTTATTAACCAAAGATTTAGCTAAACTTAAGCTTGTTAATCCATTTCCCAATATAGCAAGTTTCATAATATTTTTAATTTTAACAACAAAAATTAGATGATACAAAGTGTTAAATTGATTCATCTGATATGGATATAAAACAAGTATCAAACACAGCATTAACTTTTATTACTAAAAGGTTAATTGAGGTATTTGGAATTTGTATTTTTTTATTTGGTATTATAATAATTTTTGCTTTATTTTCATATTCTCCTGAAGATCCAAATTTTATTTTTCCTGAAAATACTGAAATCAAAAATATATTAGGTTTTAAAGGTAGTTTTGCATCAGATCTGATTTTTCAATCTATCGGAATAATTGCTTATTTGATACCTATTACTTTTATTTTTACTGGATTAAATATATGCAAAAAGAAACAGGTTTTACTTATAATAGAAAATTTTTTTTTAATAATAATTTATTCCTCTATAGGATCTCTATTTTTTAATTTTTATTATCCCAATAATTTTATGTTTCATATTAATGGCAGTGGAGGATTTGTTGGTAATTATTTTAATGAAACATTTATAAATAGTGTTATAAAAACTCAACCAATTCTTTTTTACTATATACTTCTAATATTAACATCAATTTTTTTTTTATTAAGTATTAATTTTAATTTAAAAAACTTTTATGAAGGCTTAAAAAAATTAATCCTATTTTTTTTTAATAAAAATTCAAAAAACTATACGAATAAGAATGAAATTATAAATGAGTTCATTCCACAAGATGAAATAAAAGATTTGATACAAGAAGATTTGCCATTTATTAAAACAGAAAACAACAAGCTATCTAATAAAATTAAATTTTCAATACCTTCAATAGATCTTTTAAAGATCCCAACAAAAAAAGAAAGAGAACACTCAGAAAAAAATGAAAATAATGATCCAGAATTTCTTGAAAAAATTCTTTTAGACTTTGGTGTAGATGGAAAAATAAAAAAAGTTAGCAATGGGCCAGTTGTTACTTTAAATGAGTTTGAACCAGCCGCAGGTATTAAAGTTTCAAAAATAATAAATCTTTCTGATGATATTGCTAGAAATACAAGTTCTGAGTCTGCTCGAATTGCAACAATTCCAGGAAGTAATACTATAGGAATCGAACTTCCAAATATTCAAAGAGAAAATGTTTATTTAAGTGAAATAATAAATCATTCAGATTTTAAAAAAAAAGATATCAAATTACCGATAGCTTTAGGCAAAAGTATCTCTGGTATACCACTAATTGGAGATTTGTCATCAATGCCCCATCTGCTTATAGCTGGTACTACTGGTTCAGGTAAATCAGTATGCATCAACACTATAATATTGTCTCTACTCTACAAACATCCACCTGAACGATGTAAATTTATTCTTATAGATCCTAAAATGTTAGAACTCTCTACTTACGAGGGAGTTCCACATTTATTGTGCCCGGTGATCACTGAAGCTAAAAAAGCAGCTTCTGTCTTAGGATGGGTTGTAAAAGAAATGGAAAGTAGATATCGATTAATGACTAAAGAAGGAGTGAGAAACATAGATGGCTACAACTCGAAACACAAACTTCCCATGCCTTATATCGTAGTTGTTGTGGATGAAATGTCTGATTTGATGTTAGTGGCTGGAAAAGAAATTGAAAACTATATTCAAAAATTATCTCAAATGGCTAGAGCTGCTGGAATTCATATAATTATGGCTACTCAACGTCCAAGTGTTGATGTAATAACAGGTACGATCAAAGCAAATTTTCCGACTAGAATATCATTTCAAGTAACTTCAAAAATAGATAGTAGGACAATTTTAGGTGAACAAGGTGCTGAACAATTATTAGGTAAAGGTGATATGTTATACATGTCATCTGCAAATAAGATTATTAGAATTCATGCCCCTTTTGTTTCAGATAATGAAATTGAAAAAATAAATAATTTTTTAAGATCTCAAGCAGAACCAGATTATGTTGATGAAATTTTAAATTTTGCAGATGAAAAAGAAATGAATGATTCTTCAAAAAATCAGGGCGATAAAGATGAATTATATCAATCTGCTGTAGAAATTATTAAATCTGAAGGTAAAGCATCGACCTCTTTTTTACAAAGAAAACTTCAAATTGGATACAATAGAGCTGCTAGAATTATCGATATGATGGAAGCTGAAGGTATTGTTAGTAAAGCAAATCATGTTGGAAAAAGAGATGTACTTTAATAAAAAAGTTTTATTCGTTATAATTTTTAGCTTTATAATGAACAATGTTTCAGCCTCAGTCAAAGAAAATATACTTAACAAATTTAAAAATATTGAAAATATCTCATTTAACTTTGAACAAAATATAAATGGAAAAATAGAAAATGGTAAATGTACCATAAAATATCCAAAAAAAATTTATTGCAAATATAATCTCAGTAATAAAAAAATTCTGGTCTCAAATGGTAATTCTTTAGTAATTAAAACTTTAAGTAGTTATTATTTGTACCCATTAAAAAAAACTCCTTTAAATTTCATTCTAAATAAAAACTTTTTACTAAAAAAAATAGAAAATTTAGAAGAAAGAAATGTTGGTGAAAACTTCATAAATTATAAATTTGTTGAAAATGAAAATGAAATCAATTTATTTTTTGACAAAAAAACTTTTAATTTAATTGGTTGGCAAACTGTTGATTTATATCAAAATATTAGTATTACATATCTTTCATCTATAAAAAGAAATCAAAAACTAAGTAAAGATTTATTTGTTTTGCCTAAGCAAAATTGATTTATAAAAATACAGTTTCGGTTTTAAAAACTTTCATACCTCTGGCAATGTAGTTATTTAACGCGTTCTTATGATCCAATGAACATGTATGCACCCAAACTCTTTTAGGTTTATTTAAAAATGAATTTTTTATAGCTTTTGATAATAAATATGAACCTAATTTTCTATTCTGATATTCTTCCAATAAACCTAAGTAGGCTATCTCAACTTCATTTTTTTCTTTATGTAAATTAAGCTCAAAATATCCTGCAAAATCATCTTTGTTTTTTAAAACATAAGTTTTTACATTTTTACTAGAAACATAATCAATCCATTGTTTTTCAGTCCAAACTAACCGATCTATCCAATTGTGTTTTTTTCCAATATTCTTGTAAAAAAATTTATTTAATTGAAAATCAACTGGATCTACAAGATTTACAGAATACATTTCTGAAAAATCAGAGGTCTCCCTCAAGTCTTTTAAAAAAATTATTTCTAAATAATTTCTTTGAACTTTTTTATTCACTCAACCATCTTACCCACTCTTTCACCTCCAAATAAATGAAAGTGTAAATGAGGTACCTCTTGTCCTCCATGCTCACTAATATTAACTAGAGCTCTATAGCCTTTTCCAGTATCAACCGAAATCTTGAGTTTTTTTGCTACTATATTTATTCCTTTTAATAAACCTATCATTTCATCTGGTGATGCGTTCATACTAAAATCATCTAGATCAATATATTTTCCTTTTGGTATTACAAGGGCATGAATTTTTTTTTGAGGGTTTATGTCATGAAATGACAATACAAAATCATCCTCATAAATTTTTTTACAAGGAATTTCTCCTCTTAATATTTTGGCAAAAATATTATTATTATCATATTCCATAAAATTATTTATTTTCTAGTTGTATATTTATAATCAAACATTATTTCAATTTATCTGTTTGTTCGCCAACAAAAATGCAAACCCATAATGATCTACTAATTTAAAATTTTTTTCCAATATTTTATATATATCACTTTCAAAAAAAAGTTGATGTACTGAACTAATATTATTATTATTTTTTTTTATAAAAACACCTGACTTATATAAGAATTCTACACTTAAAAAGTTAATTTTGTATTTTGAAAAATTTATTGTTTTTATTATCGATAAATCCATGCCCTCGCAATCAATTTTAAGAAAATCGACCTCGGAAATATTATTTTCTTCAAAAAGCTGGTCTATAGTTTGTGTTTGAATTTTTCTTATAAATTTTTTTTTTTCTTTTAATTTATCTTCTAAATAATCCTTTTGAATAGAATTTATAGTAGATATTTTTTTACTGAAATAAAAATTTTCTGAACCTGCTTTGTTCGATATCCCAATGTTTAAATTTTTATCTTTGGGTCTAAAACGTTTAAACAAATCAACACTTTCCTTTGAAATATCTAAATTAATACCAGACCATCCTAATTTATGTAATTTGTAGGTTTGGGAATACTTTAATGGATGATAACAGCCTATATCAATATAAAAACCTTTTTTTTTAAAAGGCCAAATATAGTTATTTGCGAACCAAGCATCACCTTCGTAGCCAAGCCCATATCTTAAAAAAGTTTTATAATAATTAATAAAGTTGATCACAATTTAAATTATTTTTTTCTCTTATCTAATTCTTTTTGAATGTCCTCTATTTTAATTTCATTTGCTTCTAAATACATTATTAAATGATAAAAAACATCTGCTGCTTCATGAATTTTGTTAGAATTATTTTCTACAGCCTCTATAAGTTCATTAATTTCTTCACGCACTTTTTCTTTACTCAAAGACTTATCGATAAGTAATTTATTTGTATAAGATCCATCAATAGGAGATTTTTTTCTTTCTCTCGCAAGATTAAATAAATTTTCTAGAGTGCTTAACATATTAAATTCTAACAGGTATTCCTTTTGAGTCCAAATATTCCTTCGCTTCTTTGACTGAATATTTCCCATAATGAAAAATAGATGCAGCTAGAACAGCGCTGGCTTTACCTGATTGAATACCATCTACAAGATGATCTAAATTACCTACTCCACCTGATGCGATTAGAGGGATATTTACCTTAGATGAAATTTTAGACATTAAATCAATATCATAACCAACTTGTGTTCCATCTCTATCCATTGAAGTGACTAATAACTCACCAGCACCATTTTCTTCCATTTGTTTGGCATACTCTAAAGCATCAATACCACTATTATTTCTTCCTCCATGGGTAAATATTTCCCACTTATCTCCATTTTTCTTTGCATCGATTGCAACAACAATACACTGAGATCCAAACTTTTTTGAACTATCAAGAACTACTTTTGAATTTTCAACAGCTGCGGTATTTATTGAAACTTTATCAGCACCACAATTAAGTAACTTATTTATATCTTCTATACTTCTAACTCCACCTCCTACTGTCAAAGGAACAAAGCATTTTTTTGAAGTTTTTTCTACAACATCATAAATAATATCTCTATTTTCATTAGAAGCTGTAATATCTAAAAAACAAATTTCATCCGCCCCACCATCACTATAAATTTTAGCTTGCTCTACAGGATCTCCGGCATCTTTAAGATCAACAAAGTTAATACCTTTTACAACGCGACCATTTTTTACGTCTAAACAAGGAATTATTCTGTTTTTAAGCATCTTCTTTTACCAACTCTTCTAATTTTATATCACCATCATAAATAGCTTTGCCCACTATTATACCTTCAACATTTTGTAAATTCTTTGCTTTTTTAATGTCGTCTAATGATGAAACACCGCCTGAAATAATTACAGGGCAATTTGATATCTCGGCAACTTTCATTGTTTCATCAAAATTTGGACTTTGCTTCATACCATCCCTGTTAATATCAGTATAAATCAATCTACTAACACCATAATCGTTAACTTCTTTTAAATAATCTAAAGTCATTTGATTAGAACTTTCTTTCCAACCAGATACTGACAAGTATCCATTTTTAGCATCTAAACCTAAAGCAATTTTATCCGTAAATTTTTCACATGCTTCTTTTAAAAAATTTTTATCTTTTATAGCAGCACTCCCTAAAATTGTTTTCTCAGCACCAGCATCAATATATTTTTGAACGCTATCAAGATTTCTAATACCACCACCTATCTCAACCTTTAGATCAAATTTAACAACTATGTCTTTAATAATATCTTGATTGACTGTCTCACCAGTCAAAGCTCCATCTAAGTCAACAATATGAATATTCTTAAAACCGTGATCTTTATATTTTCCTGCTTGTTCAACTGGGGACACTTCATATTCAGTTTTATTATCAAAGTCTCCTTTAACCAATCTTACACACTTTTTATTTTTAATATCTATAGCAGGAAATATTTTCAAATTATTTGCCACAAACTCTCTTAATTATACCTTCCCATGCAGATTTAGGGGGTGCAGGAATCCACTTTATATCTGGGTTTTCAATCCTTTCTAGTAAGGAGCCTTTGCCCATATTTTTTGGGTAATAAACTATTGTTACGACTTGAAATTGTTTTAATTTACATTTGATTGGTACATAAGATTTAACTGACATTTCATTGTATTTACCAATACTACTGTAATCAGTTAAAATCCATACATACGTGATATCTCCATCTTTTACAATTGACGAACTCTCATAATACCAAGTATCTTCTTTTGTTTTTGAGCCCAACAACCAATCTGCAAAACTAGTATTAGAAAAAAATGTAGCTAAAAAAATATACAAAAAAAATTTTTTCATCTTATAAGTTTATAAAATTATTAATAATTTGTAATCCTAATTTATCACTCTTTTCTGGATGAAATTGAGTTCCAAAAATATTTTCTCTATCAATCGAACAAACAATATTTGATGAATAATCTGTTGTAGCTGAAATCACATTTTTATCTTCTGGAATAAACTCATAACTATGTACGAAATACATATGAGAATTATTTTCTATATTTTGAAAAATCTTACTATCCTTAACAATATTAATTTGATTCCAGCCAATATGAGGAAGTTTAAATTTTCCACCTTGATTATCAATTTTTGAAACTTTACCTGAAATCCACCCTAACCCTTTAGTTTCGGTTTCTTCGTAACCAATATCAGCAAACATTTGTAAGCCAACACAAATTCCGAAAAGAGGTTTTTTATTTATTATCGCAAATTCATTTAATATATCTGTAAGCCCATTAATTTTATTTAAAGCATCTATACAGCTTTTAAATGAGCCCTGCCCCGGCAAAACTACTTTATCACTCGATTTAATCTTGTTTAAATCTGAAGTAACTTCAATATTTACTTTATCTTGAGCAACTTCTTTAAAAGAATTTATTACCGAACTTATATTGCCCGAATTGTAATCAACAATTATAACGTTCATTAAACTTATAAAGAACCTTTAGTCGAAGGAATTGATTTTTTATTCCTTGGGTCCATTTCCAATGCGGTTCTTAAAGATCTTGCCAACCCTTTAAAGCAAGACTCGATAATGTGATGACTGTTATCACCATAAATATTTTCAACGTGTAAAGTAATTCCAGCAGCTTGTGAAAATGCCTGAAACCATTCTTTAAATAATTCTGTATCCATCTCTCCAAGCTTTTCCACCCTAAGCTTTACTTTCCAAATCAAATACGGTCTATTAGATACATCAATTGCTACTCTAGTTAATGTTTCATCCATGGGGATCATTGCGTGAGCATATCTTCTAATTCCCACAAATTTTTTAGATGCTTTTTTTAAAGCTTCTCCAATAGCAATTCCTGTGTCTTCAGTTGTGTGATGTAAATCAATATGAGTATCACCTTTAGCTTTAATATTCATATCTATCGAAGAATGCTTTGATAATTGTTCAAGCATATGATTTAAAAATCCAATCCCAGTATCTACTTTATATTTTCCCTTACCATCAATGTTAAGTTCAACGCTGATGCTAGTCTCTTTGGTTTTTCTACTAATTTTACCTTTACGCTTCATAATCAAAAAGAGGTATACATATATTATTCAATTATGGCAATAATACTAAACCTGGGCTTGAACTATAAAATTTAGTATCCATCTAAGTATTATGACAACAATTGTATTGGTTAGAAAGAACAATGAAGTAGTAGTTGCTGGTGATGGCCAAGTAAGTATGGGAAACACCGTTGTGAAAAGTACTGCTTCAAAGGTAAGAAAAATTGAAAAAAGAGATGTTGTAGCTGGTTTTGCAGGTTCTACTGCAGATGCTCTAACATTATTTGAAAGATTAGAAGCTAAAATAGAAAAGCATGCGGGAAATTTATCTAGAGCAGCTGTTGAGTTAGCTAAGGACTGGAGAACAGATAAATATTTGAGAAGACTTGAGGCATTAATGGCGATTGGAGATAAAAATAATAGTTATATTATTTCTGGTACAGGAGATGTTCTAGAGCCCGAAGGTGATGTTATCGGAATAGGTTCTGGTGGAAACTATGCATTAGCTGCGGGAAAAGTTTTAATGGGTACAGATATGAGTGCTGAGGAGGTAGCCAAGAAATCTATTGAGGTAGCTTCTGAAATTTGTGTATTTACGAATAATAATATTAAAATCGAAAAAATTTAATGGAAAAATCAAACGTAACACCGCTGGTTCCTAAAGATAAGGCATCTAAAAGAGATGAAGCTTTAGTCAGTTCTTTATCACCAAGAGAAATTGTTTCTGAGTTGGACAGATTTGTGGTTGGTCAAAACAAAGCAAAAAAAGCTGTTGCTGTAGCACTTAGAAATAGATGGAGACGACAAGCTCTAAAAGGTGAGATGAAAAATGAAGTCTTACCAAAAAATATACTTATGATCGGACCTACTGGAGTTGGAAAAACTGAAATTTCTAGAAGACTATCAAAACTTGCTGAAGCGCCTTTTGTTAAAGTTGAAGCTACAAGATTTACTGAAGTAGGTTATGTAGGAAGAGATGTTGAACAAATAGTAAGAGATTTAGTTGAAATTGCAATTTCAATGGAAAAAGTAAAGAAAAGAAAAGAAGTTTATGCGAAAGCACAAAAACTTGCAGAAGAAAAAGTTTTGGATGCTTTAGTGGGTAAAAAAGCGAGTCTTGCAACAAGAGAAAGTTTTAGAAAAAGACTTAGAGATGGCGATTTAGATAATAACGAAATAGAAATTGCTGTAAGTGATACTGGAGGAAATAATACCTCATTTGAAATTCCAGGAATGCCAGGAGCAAATGTAGGGATGATTAATATTGGTGAAATGCTTGGTAAATCAATGGGGACTAAAGAAAAAAAGAAAAAAATGACTGTAAAGGAATCTCACGATATCTTAATCAATGATGAGTCTGACAAATTAATTGAACAAGACAAGATTGTTAAAGCCGCGAAAATTTCTACCGAAAATAATGGAATAGTTTTTTTAGATGAGATTGATAAAATATCTGGAAGAACAGATAGAGTTGGAGGAGACGTTTCTAGAGAAGGAGTACAAAGAGATTTATTGCCTTTAATTGAGGGAACAACTGTTAATACAAAATATGGACCAATTAAAACTGATCATATTTTATTTATTGCCTCAGGAGCATTCCAGCTTGCAAAACCTTCAGACTTGTTACCTGAGCTTCAAGGAAGATTGCCAATTAGGGTTGAATTAGAGGCTTTAACAAGTGATGATTTTAAAAGAATATTAAGAGAACCAGACTATAGTTTAATTAAACAATATGTTGCTCTATTAAAAACTGAGAATGTTGATCTTGAATTTTCTGATGATGGAATTGATGCAATTGCAAAAATTGCGTCTGAAGTTAATTCAACTGTAGAAAATATTGGGGCTAGAAGACTGCATACAATTATAGAAAAAATATTAGATGAAATAAGTTTTACAGCGACTGATAGAGCTGGAGAAAAAATTGTAATAAATAAAGAATATATAAATAAAAATTTGGATACTCTTGTAAAAGATACTGATTTATCTAAATTTATTCTTTAAAATTATTTTTTTTTAAATATATATAAAAAGCTCCACTTCCACCATCCTCAATGCTTGCTTCTTCTATATTGGAAATTATGCTCATAAGTTCAGAATTATTTTTCAAAAACTCAGGTATTGAGTATTTCAAAATACCTAGATCTTTTGAGACATAAGGATTTTTTTCATTATCTGAATGAATGCCCTTACCAGTAACAACTATTAATTTATTAATTTTATCGTCATATGATCTCTTAACAAAACTATCAACAACTTTATTTGCTTCGTCTAATGAATAGCCATGCAAATCTAAAATTTTTATTTTTTTACTTTTTTCATCTTTATTTTTTTTATCCTTATTTGGCAATTTTTCTTTTTTTAATAAAAAGTTTTCCCAATCTTTTTTATCTTGATTTGAAATTTTGCTATTCACTTAGTTAAGAGTATTAACTAATAACCAATTTGGATTTGATGATCGCATATCTCTCGAGAATGTCCAGGTATCATATATGGTTTTAATTTTTTCTGGACTTCCTGATACAATTTTCTTTTCTTTATCTCTTATACAAGTAATAATTTCACTTACAAAATCTACTGTAACTTGTAGAGCTTTATCAATTTTTTTATGTTCTTTTATATTAGCTGACTTAATTCCTATAAATGTTATCTCAGCAAAATGTCCACGTTCATTTCTTTCTTTTAAAGCCTTATTAAAATCTTCATAAATTTTTTTACTCAGTAATGGTTTGCTGGCAATAAGTTTATTATCATTGTCGCTAAAATCTGTGATGATTGTTTCATAAGCAATTTTGGCACCTTTTAAAAACTCATTTTGTGCACTCTCATCAAAATCCTGTTTTTTATTTACTTTATTTTCTTGATGAACTTTCTTAAGAATATTATCAAATTGCGGTGAAGGTTTGCCCTCAAAACCAGTTCTTTTTCCTAAAATTCCTCTTAATCTTAAAAAAATAAAACCCGCAATCATAGCTAACAAGATAATATCTATGTATTCAAAACTATAATTCATAATAATAACTTAATTACTATGTTGATTAATTTCAACTAGCAATTAGATTAAAGACAAATGAACTCAGTACTAATTGCTATTATTCTTATACCAATCATTGAGATTTATTTGTTTATAAAGATTGGTGGTCAAATTGGAGCTTTTAACACTATTTCCCTAATATTTGTCACTGCAATTATTGGTTTAATATATGCAAGGTATGAAGGTTTAAATACTTTGAGATCAGGATTTTCTCAATTAATTAAAAATGAAACACCTGCTTTTGAGATAATTTCAGGTGCTGCAATAGCTTTTGCTGCTTTACTTTTAATTATACCTGGATTTTTAACTGACATCTTTGGATTTATATTGATATTTCCTGTAACAAGAAAAATTCTTTTTAAAAAATTTTCAAAAAAATTTAATAATGAGACAAAAATTAAAAAACCTTATATAGAAGGTGAATTTGAAGATATCGAGGAGAATGATGAGCGAAAATTATAAAATAATGTTTAAATTTATAAAAGATATATCTGGTGAAACTCCTGATGTTGAAACATATATATACGCAAAAGATTATATTTCAAAATATCAGCTAAATATTGAAATCAACTCAAAACCTCTTAAGCCTCAAATAGTCGAAGTGAACACAATCCTCAAATTTGGTGATACAAGTGATACCAAAAAAAAAGCCCATTTTGAAATGACCTATACAACAGTTGTAAAATTAAATGATGAGATAAAAGATAAAAAAATATTACAAAAAATTATCTTATGTGAAGTCCAAAAAGATATTTATCCAGAAATGGAAAAAGCTTTATTAAATCTTCTTCATACATCGGGTTATCCACATATTAAATTTGAGAAGAAAATTGATTTTGAAGAACTTTATAATAAAAAATTTAATTAAAAAAATTTTTTTTTAAAGATGAACTTAAATATTTAGTATGTTTTAATTTTTCTTCTTTAGAAGGTTTAATTATTTTTTTAAAATATAAAACATTTTTTGGGTTAATTTTTTCTTCATCATGCTTTACTTCTTGGTTAAAATTCAAACTTGGCTCTTTTTGATCAATTAAATTTATATAAACTTTAGATAAAAGCTCACAATCTATTAAAGCAGTATGTTTAGTTCTTCTTGAATTATCAATCCTGTATCTTTTGCATAAAGCATCTAAGCTTATGGAAGATCCTGGAAATTTATCTCTAGCCAAAACTAATGTGTCAATTAAATCATTTTTTACGGATTCCTTACCTGCTATTTTTAACTCATTGTTTAAATGGGATAGATCAAATTCAGCATTATGAATGATTAATCTTTTGTCCTTAATAAAATCTAAGAATTGATCTGCTATATCTTTAAATTTTACTTTATCAGATAAAAATTTATCAGTGTAACCATGAACTTCCAAAGCTTTTTCAGAAACTTTTCTTTCCGGATTTAAATAACAATGAAAATTATTTTTAGTTGGGACTAAATTTTCTAACTCAATACATCCTATTTCTACAATTCTATGTCCATCTTTAACTGACAATCCTGTTGTTTCAGTATCTAAAATAATCTCTTTCATTTATAATATTTCTCTCAAAATATTTTTTATATCTTTTTTAATTGAATTTCTTGTAAAATTATTTTTTATGATAAAACTTGCTTTTTTCTTTTTATAATCTAATGGAAGTTGAATTTTTCTAAATTTCTTTAATAAAGGATAATTAAAATTAGTTCTTTTTTTTATTCTTCTGAATGCATCAATTTTACTTGATTGAACAAAAATTAAAATATCATTTTTTTTATTTATTTTATTTTCTAATAATAATGGAATGTCTAAAATAATTATTTTTTTTTTTTTATTTTTAATCAAAAAAACATTCAATTTTTTCCTTACTTCAAAATGAACAATTTTTATTATTTTTTTTAAACTAGCTTTATTTTTTAATATTGCATTTGAGATTTCTTTTTTATTTATTGGAAAGGAAGTAATGTACTTTGGAAGGCTTTTTTTTAATTTATTAAAAACTTTTCTATTTTTCTATAATTGTATGCAGTCTTCTAGCCCCAATATTTTCT